>CAJXMF010000036.1 GCA_913056195.1 uncultured Methylococcaceae bacterium
GTGAATATGCAACGAGTTGATATGAGTGGAATTAATATGACTGGTAGCGGCATTAGGGTCAGACAACTTGTGGTGATATTAACTTAGTCGTTTTAAGCAATATTTCAGTTCTAGAAGTGTGTGTGGATAACCCTCACTTCAAGTGTGTTTCTTTTAACTAGGTGAAATCAAGAGGGCAGTCAACTTGATTTATGAAATTACCGAAGTTCTGTCCCCATTGTGGAATAAAATTGGTTGAGCAATAGTAATATAACTACCGCCTAACAAGGCGCTCGTTAGGGTGCAAACTATGCTGCGCTTGCACTGCACATCTTCAATGTTAGCTGTAAAAGACTTGCAAACCTATTAGTGACAGTATAGTATCACTTTATGAAGATTGAATTAGTTACCACATTAAAACGTCAGGCTACCAAAATATTGGCCGAATTACATGATTCAAAAGAGCCTGTACTTATTACCGAACATGGCCAGCCATCAGCATATCTTGTTGACGTTCAAGATTATGAAATGATGAAAAATCGAATGGAAATCTTGGATGGAATAGTCAAAGGTGAAACTGCTGTTTTAGAAAACCGTATTTATACTCAAGCAGAAGCAAAAGACAAAATGAGTAAATGGCTCAAGTAATATGGACTGAGCCTGCACTATTTGATCTTGATGCAATAGCAGAATATATAGCGCTTGATAAACCAAGTGCTGCAGTTAATCTAGTACAAAAAGTTTTCTCTAGTACAGACCGTCTTGAACAATTTCCAGAGTCTGGGCGTAAACCACCAGAGTTTAAAAAATCAAGATATTTAGAGATTATTGTAAATCCATGTCGTATTTTTTATCGTATTGAGGCTGATAAAGTCTATATCCTTTATGTTATGCGAAGTGAAAGAAAGTTGAGGAAATATTTACTTAATGCAGGGAATCAAGGGGGCCTTTTGGATTAACGGCAGTAATGCATAACGTGGGAACGTATTTTGGTGGGTTATTTTTATTGTGAGTTGTCTTAGGTAGGGTAAGTAAAATTGTGGATTTTATTGTGGATTTTTACGCTATTCGCATTCGCGGTGTTTATTGGAGTGGATAGATAGGATCGCAGGGTGCTGAACGCACCCTGCTTTAATTAAGAAGCAACAAGCAGTTTAAATGAGTTTTTTAAGCCCTTCAAAAGCTTTTTCCGCCTTGCCTAAATGATCTTCACCAGTTTGCATGTCAGATTTTCTGAATGCTGATCTGGCTTTTTTCAAATGGGCGTTAGCGCGGCTGCGAGCTACATCAACTTTATCATTGGCATTGATTTCTTTACTGGCTTTCAGCGCTGCTTTAACATGAGCATTAACTGTAGGACCATTGGCGCCTTCGTCAACAGCTTTAATAGCCATTCCAATATGACCTAATACCATATCGATTGCTTGCGTAGGTCCAAAGCAAGTTCTTCCTGTTTCACAAGCAACGGCAGACGTTGAGAATAAGCCTAGAGAAATTGCTAATGAGAAAGCAACGATAGCGCTTTTTAATAATTTCATGGTTGTAAACCTCATTGTTGTTGTTTTAATTGACATGTCACTATTTGATTAGCCACATGCTAGATTCGATTCTAGCACAATTTTTATGGCTATTGCATGTATTCATAATGGCTAGCGCTGTAGATACGATTAGTGTTGGCGTAATCGTACAGTGCCACAACCACAAGCCTCCGATTCTTCCACTGTCAGAATATATCTCTTTTAGCCTGCACAACAAGACAGTTCTTTGACATCTTTGTTGAAGGTTTGGGCGCATAATTTTATGCCTTCTACCATTGTGAGGTAAGGGAATAATTTGGCGGCCAGGTCTTCGACAGTCATGTTGTTGTGTATTGCTAATACGACGGTCTGGATCATTTCTCCGGCTTCTGCAGCGACAATCTGGGCGCCGATCAATTGCCGGGTGTGTTTGTTGATAACCAGTTTGATAAAGCCTTGCGTATCAAAATTAGCCAGGGCGCGGGGGACGTTATCCAGGGTTAGGACACGGCTTTCGGTTTCGATTTGTTGCTGTTTGGCATCGGCTTCGGTGAGTCCTGCCGTGGCCATTTGCGGGTCGGTAAACATGACGGCTGGCATGGCGGATAAGTCAATTTCGGCATGCCCGCCTGTCATATTGATACCGGCACGGGTGCCGGCGGCAGCGGCAACATAGACAAATTGCGGGAGGTTTGAGCAATCGCCAGCCGCGTAAATATCTGCGACATTGGTTTGCATTTGGTTATTGACCAGAATTACACCATTTTTGGCCGTTTTGACGCCAATTTGCTGTAGATTTAAAGTTGCCGTGTTGGGTGCGCGTCCTGTCGCGACTAATAATTGATCGCTGTGAATCTCGCCGTGCGATGTCTTAATGGCGAATTTACTGCCGCGGATCAAATGCTTGTGGTAATGAACAGATTCTGTTTGGGTGTTGGTCAAAATAATCATGCCTTCTTGTTTGAAGGCTTTTTCCAGGGCTTGCCCAATTTCAGGATCTTCGTGGTACATCAGGGTGTGACGAGCCAGTACAATGACCTGAGTGCCGAGTCTTTGGTAGGCCTGGGCAAGTTCCAGTGCGACGATGGATGAGCCTAAGACGGCCAATGTTTCTGGGATCTTGGGCGAGGTAAGTGCTTCGGTCGATGTCCAGTAAGGGGTTTCTGCCAGGCCGGGAATGTCTGGAATAAATGGGGCCGATCCGGTGGCAATGAGGATTTTATCGGCAGTGATTTCTTCATGGCCGGTATCATTTTCGATAATCAGGGTGTGTGCGTCTTTAAACTGGGCTGCCCCTTTCTTGAGGCGGATATTGGCGTTGTTTTCCAGAATATTCTCATATTTTGCGGCACGAAGTTCATCTACTCGGGCTTGTTGTTGTGTTAATAACTGTTTACGGTTGATGACAGGTTTTTGTTTTTTGATGCCGGGGAAGGGGTGGTCTTTTTGCAGGTGGGCAATATGCGCGGCTCGAATCATGATTTTGGAGGGAACGCAGCCAATATTGACGCAGGTGCCGCCAATAATCGGTTTTTTCTCGATCAAGGTGACTTCAGCACCATTTTCAACTGCTTTTAAGGCGCAGGCAAAGGCGGCGGAACCAGTGCCGATGATGGCGATATGCTGTGGTTTTTGTTGCGCATTGCTGTTGTTACAGCAGGATGCGTTTTCTGGGCTTGATTGGGATGCCGTATCATCCAGCATTTCAACATGATAACCGTGTGCCTGAATTTTGTCGATGAGTTGTTGGAGGCTATAGTCTGCAGCCGGAAAAGTGAGTTCAGCGCGGCTTTGGTCGTAATCGACCTTGATGCTGACGCCAGCGAGCGTATTCAAATCCTTTTCAATACCGCTGGCGCAGCTTGGGCACGTCATGCCGGTGATTTTAAGTATTTTTTGTATCATTGATATTATTTTTTATTAGAATGAACGGACGCGGGATAACCGGCGTTGGTGGTGGCATTGATCAGTTCTTGAACGTTGGCGCGTTTGGGATCAAACTGAATCGTGGCCGTTTTTTTATTAAAATCGACTTTGGCGTCTTTAACGCCGGCGACTTTTTCAAGTGCTTTGCGAATGGTGATTTTACACATGGCGCAGGTCATGTTTTGAACGTCTAACGTGACTTCTTTAAGTTGTTGTGCAATTTGGTTTGTGGCGCTCAATGCCGGGGTGGTAAAAACGGGCAAACCGATTAACAGGGCTGATAATAAAATGGATTTTTTTGTAAACATAATGTAACTCCTTATAAGAAATAGGGGGCGTACCAGGGAAAAGCCAACAGCAAAAGAATGGCAATTGAGCCAATCCAGAACAACAAACGCTGGCGCTTCTGAACTTTGGTTGATGCACAGGATGCACCGTCTTGACAGCTGTCTTCATTAAGATAAAGTTTGTTAAACCCCATCCAGATAAATAATAAGGTCAAGAAAAAGAAAATGGGTCGGATACTTTCCATCGATGTCAGGGTGCTCATCCAGGCGCCGCCAATCCCTAATGATATCAGTAACAACGGGCCAACACAGCAGGCCGATGCGCCAATAGCGGCGAGAACGGCGCCGATACTCAGCCAGGTTGTGGATTTATCCGGGGTGGTTGTCGAGTTTTTTTGCGGTTTTGATGACATGGTCTCTCTCCTGTTATTTGTTTAGAAATAGTGTAAACTCTGGTCTATAGAACAGAGTCAAGTGTTTTTTAGGGTTTTATGATATGGCGTATACCATCGGTAAATTAGCCAAAGCGGCGGGCGTTACGCTGGAAACGATTCGATATTATCAGCGTAAAGGGTTGATCGAAGAACCTGCCAAGCCGCTGCAAGGCTATCGACTTTATCCGGCGCAAACAGTTCAGCGTTTACGCTTTATCAAGCGAGCACAGCAGTTGGGTTTTACCTTGAAAGAAATTAATGAATTGCTGTTTTTGGACAGTGGGCATTGTGAGGATGTCAGGCGTCTGGCCGAGCAGAAGTTGCATCAAATTGAAGCGCAAATCAGCAGCCTGACGGCATTGCATGGTGCGTTGCAAGATATGGTGAGTGGCTGCGGAAGCGCTGAGACAGACAATCGTTGTTCTGTAATTGACGCGCTATCGAAAAATGGCGCGACATAATTGCATTGATCGGCACTTTCTTGGGGCTGAACGGGGGTAACATGTTAAGAATACTCATTATTGCAAGACATGCGAAAGCTAAAAGGGGGCTGGCGTATCAGAATGATTTTAAACGGCCATTGTCATCGAGAGGAAAACGTGATGCCCTATTGATGGGGGAATCATTAAAGAAGCAGGGTCTTATTCCTGAGCTTGTGATAAGTTCAGCGGCTAAAAGGGCTAAAAAGACGACAAAAAGAGCAATCACCGCGATGGCGTATCCGGGAAATCTTGTTCTTAAGCGAGATTTGTATTTATCAGGCTGTAAAGCCTACCTGAAAACAATAAAAGCACTTACTGATGAAATAACATGTGTCATGCTCGTAGGTCATAACCCTGATTTAGAGGAATTGGTTTATGAACTAACCGGGGAAGATGTGATGATTCCGACAGCGGGTGTCGTCTGTATTGAAGTCGATTTGGCGCATTGGAAAGAAATAAAAAATGCCCGCGGTCGGATCACGGGCTATTTGGGGAGACTGGCGAATAACGTTACCTGAACAACAATGTGAGTGAGACGTTGTCAAATACGGCGCTGATCCGGCGGTAGCGGTGCGGGTTCAGTCGGTTTGGGTTGTAAGAACTTTTTCAGGTTTTGATTGAATTGTTCAAGTTGTTTTTGCAGTTGCTGGCCTAAAGATTCGGCTTCGTGTTGAAACTGTGGAATGATTTCTTTTTCCAGTTGTTGATTGAGTTGTTCGCCCATAATGCTTAAGTTGTTTAACAGATTCTCAAACACATCGCCGGAAAAATTACGCAAGGTTCGGTTGGCATCAACTTTCCAGGCATGATTTTCAAGTACCAGGTAGGTTGTGAACATTTTCTTTTGGCCGTTGTATTGGAGAATCGTTTCAACCCGGGCATGAGGTTTTTCGATGATTATTTTGCCCGTTGAAAGTTGTGCGCCGGACAAGTCTTGTTCCAATGGCGTGAGTGTATTGCTGTCGGCTTGCCGCACAAAGTGCTTTGCCCGATTAAGGTCATGCTTGATCATCGCTTGCCAGAAGGCAGCCGTAACTTGCTCGGGTTGTGTAGGTGTTTGGCAGCCTGATACCAGACTGGCGAGCAGTAAAAAAAATCCGGCCAAAAAAGCCGGATTGGTTACTCGATAAAGATCAGTCTTCACCGGAAAATGCACCTAGGAGCTGTAATAAGCTCAAGAACAGGTTGTAGATTGAAACATACAGCGAAACGGTCGCCATAATGTAGTTGGTTTCACCGCCATGAATAATAGCGCTGGTTTCATACAGAATCATACCTGACATCAGCAGGATAAACATGGCAGAAACGGCCAGCGATAAGGCCGGAATATGGAAAAACAATGCCCCTAAGCTGGCCAGAAAAGCGACCAGAATGCCGATCATCAAAAAACCGCCGATAAAACTGAAATCCTTTTTGGTTGTCAGGGCATAACCGGACAAGCCTAAAAAGATAACGCCGGTGCCGCCTAAAGCGGTCATAACCAGTTCGCTGCCATTACTGAATGTGTTTAGATACATATTAATAATCGGGCCTAAGGTCATACCCATGAAACCTGTCAGCATGAATACAAAAAGCATACCCAACGAACTGTTGCGGAATTTTGAGGTTAAGAATAACAACCCAAAATAACCGACAAAGGTAATTAATATGCCGGGTTGGGGTAAATTCAGCATCATGGAGACACCGGCCATTGCCGCACTGAACAACAGTGTGAGTGACAATAGGAAATAGGTGTTTCTCAGCACACGGTTGGTCTCCAGGACGCTTTGTGTGGATCGTGATGTTACAGTGTTTAGTCTCATTGCTTTGCCTTTAAAGTTTAGATGTGGTTAAGACCCGATAATCTTACAAGAGTTTCATTGCTTTTGTAATAGCTGGAGCAAGTATTTTCAAAAGTCCTTGCCTCGGATTTAACCTGACCTTGCCATTGTAGTACCATACAGCCGTTTATGTGTACATATTCAGATTCCCAGCTATTGGATACCCTAATCCCAGCCTTCTTTCAGAGGGAGAAGGCGATGTTGTGAGGGTTTCTGATAGGTTATTGGCTGCCGGACGACTTTGAATTTTCAAGGAGATGACAACAGATGAGTGAAAATACGATAATACCTTACGAAGCGATAGGCGGTGAAACGACGCTGCGCTTTTTAGTCGAGCGTTTTTATCATTACATGGATACTTTGCCCGAAGCCAAGTCGATTCGACACATGCATGCCGATCAGCTGGATAATGCAAAAGACAAGTTATTCAAGTTCTTATCGGGCTGGCTGGGCGGGCCGGACTTATATATACAGGAATTTGGTCATCCCATGTTACGACGGCGTCATTTTCCATTCCCGATCGGACAGGCCGAGCGCGACCAATGGATGCTGTGCATGGATAAAGCCTTGAACGATATTGATATGCATCCACAATTAAAAGACCATCTTCGTAAAGCATTGGCTGACCTGGCAACACATATGATCAATCAGGATTGATAAGGGTATGAATGCACAACACGATTACCAGATTCGTTACAGTCAGCGGGCAAAGCGGATTCGATTGGTGGTTTCGGCGGAAAAAGTTGAAGTCGTTGCGCCGCCTGGCGTGCCAGAGCAGCAGCTACATGATTTCGCCGCCAAAAAGAAGGACTGGATTCGTGCGACCTTGAAAAAAGTTCGGCAAAAAAAACAGGCGGTAAAGCCGCTTGCACCGGAACGCTATGAAGACGGCTGTCTGATTCCCTTCAAGGGGGAATTTTATCCGCTACATATCCAAACTGGAGATCAACGTCGGCAAGCTGATTTAACATTTAATCCAGAGCAGGGCTTTACGCTAAACATACAGGCGAAAGATCAACACAGTGATACTATCCATCTTATTGTTCGGCAGTGGATGTTTCAACAGGCGGCAGAGGAAACCGGTCGTTATATTCAGCAGTATGCCCCAAAGTATCAACTCTGGCCGCAGCAGGTTCGCATCAAACAGCAAAAAAGCCGTTGGGGCAGTTGCTCAGTAAAGAATAATCTGAATATTAATGGCTTATTGATCATGACGCCTCCACAGGTGATGGCGTATGTTGTGGCGCATGAGCTGTGTCATATCCGCCATAAAAACCATTCGCCGGCGTTTTGGCAGTTAGTCGCCGAGCATATGCCTGATTATCAGGAATACAGACATTGGCTCAAGCAGAATGGCCAGCGTGTTATGTGTGGGTTTTAACTATTTATTGCAGCCAGCCTTTATATTTAAAAAACCAATAGGGCGCAATCGCCGATAAAATCATGATAAAAATGGCCGTCGGATAACCGTATTTCCAATCCAATTCGGGCATGAATTCAAAGTTCATACCATAAATACTGGCAACCACGGTAGGCGGGAGAAAAATAACGGCCGCGATGGAGAATATTTTGATGATTTGATTCTGGCGAATATTGATAAAGCCTTGAATCGAATCCATCAGGAAGTTGATTTTTTCAAATAAAAAAGCGGTATGTGACTGCAAGCTGTCGATATCGCGCATGATTTTACGGCCAATTTCCAATAGTTCAGGTTGGTTGATTAAATGACGCTGTAGAAAGGATTGCTCCCGCATGCTGTCCATTAAGCACAAGCGAATTTTGCCATTGCTGTTTTCCAGTTTTGCCAATTGACTGATGGCTGATTGTAAATCACAGTCGTTGTTTTCCAGGACATCTTGACTGAGATCACCCAGTTTACTGTGCAGTTCCTCAACAACATCGGCCAGATTTTCTATTTTGTGATCCAGCAAGGTGATCATCAATTCGCTGACCGATTGGCATGAAATCATTTTATGGTGCGCTCGCATGCGGAACAATCTGAAATCGACGATCGCGGCGTCTCGTATTGTGATTAAGTGTTTTTTTTGCAGGATGAAGGCAACGGTTTCGGTCTCGTGCCGACCTCCGCGTTGCGATAAAAACAAGCTGTGCAGATGCAAGCCGGATTCATCAATAAAATAGCGCGCCGACGTTTCAATTTCATCCATATCATCGGATTCGGGAAGCTCATCACGAATCATGTGTTCTAATAAATCGCGCTCGTATTCATCAGGCTCTTGGGCGTCAATCCAGTCAGCCTGTTGTAAATCCGATGGGGTGACAGGGTATTGGCACTCTAATTTGTGAATTAGATTCTGATGAATTTTAAACAGTCTAAGCATTATTGAATGATGATGTCGGTGAGTTGGTGCCAGGGCTGACTGGCCTGTTCAGTCAATGTCTCACCATCATGCTGTGTGATAAACAGGGCGGCAATGCCTTCCTTGTTTGCAATGGTTAGACCTTTTTCGGCACCGACACAGAGCAATGCGGTTGACCAGGCATCCGCCATGATCGGATCGTCATAAATCAGTGTGACCGAAACCGTTTTATGGGTGACAGGGTGGCCAGTACGCGCATCCAGAATATGGCTGAAACGTTGGCCATTCTGATCGAAAAAATGGCGATAAGTGCCAGATGTCATCACCGCGACGGCATCGCGGCGTTTAATCGTCAGGATTTTATGCAGCCGGGTTTGACCCGGCAATGGGCGTTCGATAGCGACCCGCCAGGGTTTGTCGCCTGGCTTTTGGCCACGGGTTTCCAGTTCACCCCCAATTTCGACCAGATAATTCTCGATCTTGTTTTGCAGCAGGATTTGACCAATTCGGTAAACGCTGTAGCCTTGCGCGATTGAGGCAATATCGATTTCGAGTTGAGGCAGGCGCTTACGTAAATGAGTCGCATCAACGATTTCCAGATTTTGATAACCAATGCGTTGTCGGGCTTGCTGTATTGCATCGTTCGTAGGCTTTTTGGGGTGATCGGTATTGAATCCCCATAACGAAAATAATGGTTCACTGGTGATGTCGTAGCAGCCATCGGTTTTTTGGCTCATCTGTTGCGCTTTTTTCACCAGTTGCACCAATTCTTCACCGACTTCAAAGGGTTCGTTTTTAGAGAAGGCGTTGAATTGTTCAATGACCGAGTCGGCGCGATAATTGGAGAGCAGTTTATCCAGTCGCGCCAGTTCCTGATCAACTTGCCGTTTTAAATCCGCCGCATTAACCCCCGGTTTCCAGAATGAAATATGGTATGAAGTGCCTTGTGTCAGGCCGGCAAAACGCTGTAATGACTCCGGTGGCGAGCAGCTTAACAGTGTTGGAATGATCAGAAAAACAAGCAGTCGTTTTATGTTCATCGTTAGCTCATCGCCGGTTCAATTAACACGAAATAGATGACAGCAGCCAGAATAATACGGTAAATGACATATGGCCACATACCAAATTGGTTCAACCATTTTAAAAAGTAATGGATCGCGGTCAGTGCGGTAATAAATGACGTGACGGTACCGATTAAGAAGGCCAGCCAGTCAACGGGGGCATGGTCCATGGCGACTTCCAGTAATTTAACCGATGCCGCCAGTGCTGTAATCGGAATGGCCAGCAGGAAAGAAAAGCGTGAAGCCGCTTGTCTGTCCAGGCCTAATAGCAAACCCGCGGTAATGGTCGCACCTGAGCGCGAGGTGCCCGGAATCAGGGCAATAGATTGGGCAAGGCCGACCAGTATGGCATCTTTCCAGGTAATGGAATCAATATTACGTTGTTTTTTGCCAAACACATCGGCGGCACCCAGTAAAATGCCGAAAACCAGCGTGGTGACGAAAATAATCTGTACCGAACGTAAATGGGTGTCGATGGTATCGAGTAATAGCAGGCCAAACAAGCCGGTCGGAATGGTGCCGATGACAACAGCCCAGGCCAGGCGGCTGTGGCCAACATGCTGGCGCTGCTGCACTGAGCGGTAACCATCATTTAGCAGTATCAAGACATCTTTGCGAAAATAAAGGATGACAGCCAATAGTGTGCCGACATGAACGGCCAAATCAAAAGCCACGCCTTGATCTTTCCAGCCACTGAAAACCGGGGTCAGGATAAGGTGAGCAGAGCTGGAGATGGGCAAAAATTCGGTAATTCCCTGGACGATGCCTAAAATCAGAGCATGTATAAAATCCATTGCTGTATCCTGTGAATCAAGAGTAGGTAAGTTAAGGGTAAACATAAAAAAGGCACCAAACCGAAATTTGATGCCTTCTGCGTGTTACGTTGTCATCATTTAATGAATATCTTTCCAGTATTCACGTTTTAACAGATAGGCGACGATGGTAAACAGTAAAATATAAAATAAAACATATTTACCCATGGCTTTTCTTTCCATCTGTACCGGTTCGCCGATATAGACCAGGAAATTGACCAGGTCGTTGACAAAGCGGTCGAACTCTTTTTTTGACATTTTGCCATTACCTTTTGAAACCAGTTCGGTAATAACCGGCTTGCCGTCAATGTTTTTGATCGATGCGGTTTGCTCGCCCTGCAATTGCCATAAGACATTCGGCATGCCGACATCTTCAAAAACACGGTTGTTGACACCATAAGGTCTGGAAGGATCAGCATAGAAACTTCTCAGATAGGTGTACAGCCAATCGGCCCCACGCACGCGCGCAATAAGCGATAAGTCAGGTGGCGTGGTTCCAAACCATTTTGCGGCATCTTTAGCGTTCATTGCCGAATGCATTTGATCATAGATACCCGCACCGAGTGGTGCAATGTCCTGAAGTACTTTATCTTCATCCAGGTTTAAGTCAATCGCCATACGCTTGTAACGAATGTGTTTGGCAGAGTGGCAGCCCAAGCAATAGGTTACATAGTTTTTTGCGCCCCGCTCGAGCGATTGAACATCGCTCAGATCAATGTCGGCATCTTCAAGCTCAACTTCAGCCCCTGCAGAATAAACACTGAAAGGCACGACTAATAGCAAAATATAAAGTAATTTTTTCATAGTTAATCAAGGCTTTCTTTTAGTTTTTTTGCAAATCGAATCAGTGCATTAATCATTGCTGTCCGATCCGGCCTTCTTTTCATGACAGTGTTGCCATGGCTATCTTTAACAGGTGTTTGAGGAAAGACTTCATTGAAAAATTCAATCCAGCCCGGCAGCCGTTCTTCCAATGAGGGTTGATGCGTCAGCCGTGTGGGTACGGGTTTGGTTTTTTCCCAACGGGTATAAAGTGGCATGAGCAGGAAAAAGCCAAAATAAATAACGGTCAATATTCTAGCGACGAGGGTTGCACCCGGCGTTGCAGGTTGTGTACCCAGATAGCCTAAACCGATGAAGCTGATAACAAACAATAAAACGGCTTTTTTATAAATACCGCCGCGATAACGGATTGATTTGACTTTACAGCGATCCAGCCATGGCAGTAGAAACAAGACGACTATGGCACCGCCCATCGCGATGACACCGGCGAATTTATCGGGTACGGCTCGTAAAATGGCGTAGAACGGTGTGAAATACCAGACGGGTGCAATATGTTCAGGCGTTTTTAAGGGGTCGGCCGGGATAAAATTGGCGTGTTCCAGGAAGTAACCGCCCATTTCCGGCATATAGAAAATAACGGTGGCAAAAAAGAATAAAAAGACGCCAATTCCGACAATATCTTTAACGGTATAGTACGGGTGGAACGGAATCCCATCGACAGGCACGCCAAATGGATCTTTGGATTCTTTGATTTCAATGCCATCCGGGTTATTGGAGCCCACTTCATGCAAGGCGACAATATGCAGGAACACTAAAATCAAAAGCACCAGAGGAACAGCGATGACATGGAACGCGAAAAAACGGTTTAAGGTGGCGTCCGCGATAACGTAGTCGCCACGAATCCACAAGGATAAATCATCACCAATGACCGGGATGGCACTAAACAGGGAAATAATAACCTGCGCCCCCCAATATGACATTTGTCCCCAAGGCAACAGATAGCCCATAAAGGCTTCAGCCATCAGGGCGACAAAAATCAACATGCCGAAAATCCAGATCAGTTCGCGGGGATGTTTGTATGAGCCATAGATTACGCCTCTGAACATATGCAGATAAACGATGATGAAAAACGCCGAGGCACCGGTCGAGTGCATATAGCGCACCAGCCAGCCCCAGTTGACATCACGCATGATGTATTCAACCGAATCGAATGCCAGCTTGGCATCCGGTTTGTAGTTTATGGTCAGCATGATGCCGGTCACGAATTGATTGACCAGCACAAACAGGGCCAGGGAGCCAAAGAAGTACCAGATATTAAAATTTTTCGGCGCATAATAGTGCGCCATATGTTCATTCCACAATTTAACCAGTGGGAAACGACTCAGAAACCAGTCTGTGCATTGACCTATTCTATTCTTCATGCTCTAGCCTCCTCGTTATCTTCGCCGACCGTGATGAGTGTATCCTTGACATATTTATGGGGAGGAATTTCCAGGTTGGTGGGCGCAGGAACGCCTTTATAAACACGACCGGCCAGATCGAACCATGAGCCGTGGCATGGACAGAAAAATCCACCTTTCCAGTCGTTACCCAAGTCAGGTGGCGCAATTTCCGGGCGAAATGTTGGCGAGCAGCCTAAATGCGTACACAAGCCAACCGCCAGAAAAATCTCGGGTTTGATAGCGCGGAATTCATTTTTACAATAATCAGGCTGAAGCGATTCATTGGACAGTGGATCAGCCAGTTTGTCAGTGAGTGTCGTCAGGGTTTCGAGGACATCGGGCGTACGGTTTAACACCCAGACGGGCTTGCCGCGCCAGGCAACGCGAATCAGCTGGCCCGGTTCCATCTTGGTCAGGTCAACATCGACGGGGGCACCAGCCGCCATGGCTTTTGCGCTAGGTTGCATTTGTGAAAGGAAAGGTACTGCGATAAAACCAGTACCGACTGCTCCAACCACGGTCAGTGCCGAGGTGAGAAACTGGCGTTTTGATTTATTGACGCCTTCGTTAGTCATGGGTAACGCTCCTGTGTTTTATTTTTTTGATGCACTATATACTCCGCGCGGAGTATAGCCGCGTCATTTTTTATTAGTCTCGCTCAATATACCGTACTCGTTAGGTTTGTTGAAGTGAGAATGTGTATTTTTTTATTGGTCGATACGGGGATGAACCGTTATGTCGCAAATGGCGACACGATCAGGTGCAAAGCGACAATTTTTGCACAAGACAGGGGCAAATAAAAACAAAATGGTAAAAATCAGGGCTGCAAAATTTGAGTCAAGCGCTGAATGAAAAGCGCATTTTCATCCTTTTTCCCAACCGTAACGCGCAAACATTGCTCAAGTAAGCCGCCTTGAGGGGAGAGGTTTTTAATCAGAATGCCGCGTTGCTTGAGTGATTGAAAAACAGTATCAGCTGGAATTGTATTACTTTTGAATAAAATAAAATTGGCTTCAGACGGGTAAACGCTCAGGCCGTTAATGTGTTTAAGGCGATCAAACAGCCATTGCCGTTGCTGACGGATGTGTTGTGTTTGGGTAATTAAAAAATCAATTCGGTTCAGAGCGAATTCCGCGGTAAGTTGAGTCAAGCTGTTAATATTGTAGGGGAGTCTGATTTTATTCAGCTCGGTAATAATATCGCTATGTCCGGCTAAAAAACCCAGACGGAGGCCTGCCAGGCCCAGTTTTGAAACCGTCCGCATCACCAGAAGGTTATTGAATTCAGGTAACTTCGGCATAAAGCTGGCATCGGTAAACGGCGCGTAGGCTTCATCGACAACGACCAGGCCTTCGCTGGCGACAATGATGTCGATGATATCCTGCTCTGCAAATAAATTACCGGTCGGGTTGTTGGGATAGGCCAGAAAAATGACGGCAGGCTGTTGCGTTTTAATGGCGTTAAGCATGACCGGCATATCCAGACTGAAATCGGCCTGTAACGGAATGCCAAGGTAGTTGAGTCCCAGGCTGAGTGCCACCTGTTTATACATGACAAATCCCGGCTCGGGAGCCATGATGGACGAATTTTGTTGCAGTGCCATCAATAAAATCTGAATGATCTCATCTGAACCATTGCCCAGCAAAATATCCGCCTGCACAGGTACCCGGTTCGTTTTCCGCAGGCTGTTCGTCAATGCGGTGGCGACAGGGTCAGGATAACGATTGATGGCGCAATCCTGCAGGTGCGTCAGCCATTCTTGTTTGATGGCATCTGGCCAGCTGTAAGGGTTTTCCATGGCATCCAATTTGATCAGATTTTGGGCATCGGCCACTGTATAGGCCTGCATGGCTTTAAGTTGCGGTCGGAATAAGGATTGAACAGGGGGCGTCATGGTCATTAAAGGTGATAATACGTTGTTGGTATGATCGGGCAAGATTTAAACGGTAGGATGGGGAGCGCGACAGCGAACCCCATCAAAAAACAATAGCACTGTTTAATCCAGTCCAGGCCAGTGATTATTTTTGCAACGCTGGGTTAATCCGGTATTCGGCAGAACGGGCATGCGCCGTCAGACCTTCGCTACGGGCCAGAATCGAGGCGGTTTCACCCAGGCGACTCGCGCTTTTGGGAGAGCAGTTAATCAGACTGCTGCGTTTCTGAAAGTCGTAAACGCCTAAAGGTGATGAAAAACGCGCTGTGCCAGAGGTTGGCAAGACATGATTAGGGCCTGCGCAGTAATCACCCAGGGCTTCGGCGGTATGACGCCCCATGAAAATAGCGCCGGCATGGCGGATTTTTTGACACAGATCGTCCGGGTTTTCGACAGAAAGCTCCAGATGTTCCGGTGCAATGTGGTTGACCACGTCGGCGGCCTGATCGAGGTCGGAAACTTTGATAAATGCGCCGCGATTTGTCAGCGAGGTGCGAATAATGTCGGCACGTTCCATCTCCGGCAAGAGTTTATTGATGCTGACTTCGACCTCATTCAGAAAGTCTTGATCGGGGCTGATTAAAATAGCCTGCGCATCTTCATCGTGTTCGGCTTGCGAGAATAAATCCATCGCAATCCAGTCTGCTGATGTTTGACCATCGCAGACCACGAGAATTTCAGACGGGCCAGCAATCATATCAATTCCGACTTTCCCGAAAACCAGTTTTTTGGCCGTCGCGACATAGATATTGCCCGGACCAACGATTTTATCGACCGTCGGAATGGTTTTAGTGCCATAGGCCAAAGCAGCAACGGCCTGGGCGCCGCCGACCGTGAATACCCGATCGACTCCGGCAATATAGGCGGCGGCCAGAACCATCGGGTTGATTTCATCGTTGGGTGTTGGGACAACCATAATCAGTTCTTTGACGCCTGCAACTTTGGCTGGAATCGCATTCATTAAAACCGACGACGGATAGGAGGCTTTGCCGCCAGGGACATACAAGCCAACCTTGTCGAGCGGACTGATTTTTTGGCCTAAAACGGTGCCATCATCTTCCTGGTATTGCCAGGATTCGAGTTTTTGTTCCTCGGCATAGGCGCGAATCCGGTTGGCCGCAATTTGCAAGGCTTCGGCTTGATTGGCCGGCAAATTATCCCAGGCTTGTTGCAGCATGGTTTTGGGAAATTCGAGCTCAGAGGCTTTTTTAATCTGGCGGTGATCGAACTGATTAGTTAATTCAATGACGCTGGCATCGCCGTGTTGGCGAACCTTGCCAATAATGTCCAGCGTACGCTGATGGATTTCCAGGTCATCGGCCTGATCAAATGCCAGGCGTTGGTCTAATTGCTTGAAAAATTCGCTATCGGCAAAATCGAGTCGTCGTATATTCAGCGTGTTCATACGGTTACCTGTCAGCTAAAGTTTTTTCGAATTGGTCAAGCAGGGCTTGAATGGCCTGATGTTTCATTTTCATCGCCGCTTTGTTGACGACCAGGCGGGATGTGATATTGATAATCAAATCGCGGGGCTCCAAGCCATTCGCCTTTAAGGTGTTGCCGGTATCGACTAAATCGACAATATAATCGGCCAGCCCGACCAATGGCGCAAGTTCCATGGAACCATATAATTTGATGATATCGGCTTGGATGCCGTGATCTGCAAAATAGCGTTGCGCAGTTTTGACGTATTTGGTTGCAACGCGGACACGGCCCGAAATTTCAGGGGCACCCACTGGTGCTGCCGTCATCAGTCGGCAGCCTGCGATACCTAAGTCCAAGGGCTCATATAGATTGTCTGAGCCATGTTCCAGCAGCACATCTTTGCCGGCAATGCCCATGTCGGCGGCACCGTATTCGACAAATGTCGGCACGTCGGTGGCGCGAATAATAACCAGTTCGACGTCATCCCGGGTTGTTTTTAAAATCAACTTCCGGCTTTTTTTGGGGTCGTCAATGGGAATGATGCCTGCTTCCTCTAACAGGGGCAAGGCATCTTCGTAAATACGTCCTTTAGAAACGGCAATAGTTAGCATAATCTTTGTTTTTAACCTGGAATTCGGCGGATAGAGGCGCCAAGCTGCGCCAGTTTTTCTTCAATATGCACATAGCCCCGGTCGATATGATAAATACGATCAACCAGGGTTTCACCATCTGCAACGAGTCCGGCCAGTATCAGACTGGCTGAGGCACGTAGATCAGTGGCCATCATTGGCGCGGCGGTCAGTTTATCAATGCCGTTAACGATGGCGGTATTGGATTCGAGTATGATATCAGCACCCATACGTTGGAGTTCCTGGACGTGCATAAACCGATTTTCAAACACCGTTTCGGTGATGATGCCCACACCTTCGGCAATGGTGTTCAGGGCGGTAAACTGAGCCTGCATATCGGTCGGGAAGGCTGGGTAGGGTGCCGTTCTGACGCTCACAGCTTTAGGTTGTTTGCCTTTCATATCCAGCTTGATCCAGTTTTTACCGGTGGTGATTTCGGCGCCAGTTTCGCGTAATTTATCCAGTACCGCATCGAGTAACTCAGGATAGGTATCTTTTAACAAGACCGATCCCCGGCTGATTGCAGCAGCAACCAGATAAGTCCCCGTCTCGATTCGGTCGGGCAAAATGGAATAATGTAAATCGGGTTGTCCTAAACTTTTCACACCTTGAATGGTGAGAATATCGGTACCGATGCCCTTGATTTTAGCACCCAGTTTATTGAGGAAGTTTGCCAAATCAGTCACTTCAGGTTCTCTGGCGGCATTTTCAATAATGGTTTCACCCTCTGCGAGGGTCGCGGCCATCAACAGGTTTTCAGTCCCGGTTACGGTGATTTTGTCCAATACGAGTCGGCAGCCTTTTAGACGATCGACTTTAGCATGAATATAGCCTTGTTCAACTCGGATTTCAGCACCCATTTTCTCCAGCGAGGATAAATGAATATCAACAGGTCGGGTACCAATGGCGCAACCGCCGGGCAGAGAAACATGGGCTTCGCCAAAGCGGGCCAACAAAGGTCCTAAGACCAGAATTGAGGCACGCATGGTTTTGACCAATTCATACGGTGCTTCGAATTTGTCAATGGTGTTGCTGTTGACCTCGATATTCATTTTTTCATCAATGGTCAGTTGAACCCCCATACGACCCAATAATTCCATCGTGGTGGTGATGTCGTGCAAATGGGGAATATTGCCAATGGTGACGGGGTATTCGGACAACAGTGTGGCTGCAAGAATCGGTAGTGCGGCATTTTTTGCGCCCGATATTCTCAGTTCTCCGGCCAGCGGTTTCCCGCCGCTTATCAATAGTTTATCCATTAAGGTCAGCTTTTGTTATACAGTTTTGAATAAAATAATCTGAATTATCAAAGCCACTCAGGACGGCAAGCGCTGTGAGTTGTTCAGGGATGTTTTTAAAACAGATTTTTTGTTGATGACGCATAGATTGCTTAATCCACTCGATCAATAAAGCAAGCCCTGCGCTGTCGGCGCGTTTAACGGGTTTTAAGTTAATGACCAAGTGCCTGGTTTGCGTCAGGTTTTGTAATAAACGGGCGGTGTTTTTATCAATACGACTGAAGGTGAGTTCACCGTGCAATTCGTATTCACCGGAATCCTGTTTTAACAATTTAATCTCGTCCACGTTTATTCCGATGCTTTTTTGAAAAGAAACTGGCCGATGACTTGTTCCAGCACGATGGCGGACTGCGTAATATCAATAGCATCGCCATCTTGCAAGTATTCATCAGAACCACCCGGTTCGAGGCTGACATATTGTTCGCCGAGTAACCCGGCGGTAAAGATGCTGGCGGTGGTGTCAGTAGGCAAGGTGTTGAATTTCTTCTCGATTTGCATTTCAACAATGGATTCATAACGGTTTTTATCCAGTTTTATCGCAGAGACACGACCAACGGTTACACCGGCGACAGAGACTTTGGATTTTACTTTCAAGCCGCCTGAGTTGTCGAAACTGGCTGTAATCGTATAGGTATCGGACGTATCCAGATAGCTGCTCAGATTACTGACTTGTAATGCCATATAAAAAAGTGCAGCAATGCCACAGGCAACAAAAAAACCGACTAATGTGTCCTGAGTATAGGTATTCGACATGTTAAGTATCTCCAAACATAAGCGCTGTAAGAATAAAATCCAGCGCCAAAACAGAAAAGGCTGAATTAACTACGGTTCGGGTGGTCGCCCGGCTGATGCCTTCTGATGTCGGCATGGCGTCGTAGCCTTCGAACAAGGCAATCCAGGTGACGACAAAACCGAACACCAGGCTTTTTATAAAACCATTGACGACATCATCATAAAAATCGATTCCGGCCTGCATTTGTGACCAAAATGGACCCTCATCAACGCCAAGCATGCCGATACCGACCATATAGCCGCCCACAATGCCGATCGCACTGAACAAAGCGGCGAGCAAGGGCATGGAAAAAATACCGGCCAGAAAGCGGGGAAAGATAACACGTCGAATCGGATCAACGGCCATCATTTCCATACCAGACAATTGTTCGGTTGTTTTCATCAAACCGATTTCGGCCGAAAGGGCTGAGCCTGCACGACCGGCAAATAGCAGCGCCGTGACCACAGGGCCTAATTCCCGCACTAAAGATGCGGCAATCATGATGCCTAGCGATGCTTCTGCACCGAAATCAGACAAGGTGTAATAGCCTTGCAGTGCCAACACCATGCCGACAAACAAGCCTGAAATCGTAATCAGTAAAAAGGATAAGACGCCGACAGAATAGATTTGTCGGATCAATAAATGTGGCCGTTGTAAAACATCGATGAGGCCGGGTAAGCAATGAAACAGGAAAAATGTGGCACGGCCTAATTTGGCAAAACCGCTACGGGTTGTCGCACCCAGATATTGAAAGATTTGCATGATGTCTTAACTCAATTGATTTGACATTAAATCGTCAAAATAATCGGGGGCAGGGTAATGGAAATGCACCGGCCCATCGGCTTTACCTTGCATAAATTGTTGAACCCACTCCGAGTCGGAGGCTGCGATTTGTTCTGGTGTTCCTTCGCCGACAATTTTGCCGTCAGACAAAACATAAATATAATCGGCAATGGCGGCTGTTTCTTGCACATCGTGTGACACAATGATGCTGGTCAACCCCAGCGTCTTGTTGAGGGAATTGATCAGATGAATCAAGGCGCCCATCGAAATCGGATCCTGCCCGGTAAAGGGTTCGTCATACATGATCATCATCGGATCCAGTGCAATGGCGCGGGCGAGTGCGACTCTGCGGGCCATACCGCCGGATAATTCTGCAGGCATTAAATGCCGCGCCCCGCGCAGACCAACCGCTTGCAGCTTCATCAAAACCAGTGTGCGAATCATCGACTCCGAAAGCTTTGTATGTTCTCGGAGTGGGAAGGCGACATTTTCATAGACATCAATGTCTGTCAACAAGGCACCTGATTGAAACAGCATGCCCATTTGTTTGCGTAACGCAAACAGTTCGGCGCGTTTGAGTTGATGAACATTCTGCTGGTTGACCACAACCGAACCGGATTGTGGCGATAATTGACCGCCAATCAATTTCAATAAGGTTGTTTTTCCGGTTCCACTTGGTCCCATGATAGCCGTGACTTTGCCGCGCTGAATATCGAGGGATATGTCATCGAAAATTTTGCGTTGACCGCGCATGAAAACCAGGTTTTTTATCGTGACAATTTTATCCATCGTGGTTTTTCGCTGTTGCAGGACGTCCGGTTTTACTCATTGGGATCAGATTGCTTTCGTCATCAGTCTATAAAGTGGTGTATTCTCCACGACATTGCCGGTTCAAGTCAATTAAAGCAACGCTCTGGGAACGGTTCAATCGTGATCAGGAAACATCTTCTTTGCTTAACCCGGTCTTGCTATTGACGAGAGGTTTGAGTATTTTAATATTATTTATCAATGACTTAGGGTTTTTTGTGGGTAAAGTGGGCTTAAAACCCATCCAAGTCAGAACTCGATCATGTCATAATATCTCATTTTTCAACTGATAAGAGATTTATGGCAATCAACTTTCTTGCGCTCATTGGTGGTCTCGTGGTTTTAGTGGTGTCCGCCGATAAGTTTGTGATAGGAACCGCTTCAATCGCTCGAAATATGGGGGTTTCAACCTTGTTGATTGGACTGACGATCGTTGGCCTTGGAACCTCGGCTCCGGAAATCCTGGTTTCGGCGATGGCGTCTTTCGAAGGAAATGGCGGATTGGCGATTGGTAATGCGCTAGGGTCGAACATCGCGAATATTGGCTTGATTTTAGGCTTGACAGCCATGGTGTCACCCTTAGTGGTACATTCAGGATTGTTGAAGCGCGAGTTGCCGGTTTTGACCTTGATCAGCCTGATGTGTTTTCTGTTGGCATTTGATGGTTTGAGTGTCGGTGACAGTATCTGGATGCTGATTGTCTTGGGGATATTTATTTTTTGGCTCATTCAGTTGGCTCGGCAAGGGCGACAGGATGAGTTGACGAAAGAATTAGATGCGGAAATTCCCAAAGATGTCAGTATGCTTAAAGCTGTTGTCTATGCGCTGTTAGGGTTGCTTGGGCTGTTGCTGAGCTCACGTATTCTGGTTTGGTCGGCGGTCAATATTGCTGAGGCGTTTGGGGTGAGCGATATGGTTATTGGCTTGACCATCATTGCTGTGGGCACCAGTTTGCCCGAATTAGCCGCGTCAATTACCAGTGTGTTGAAAGGTGAGGATGATCTCGCTGTCGGCAATATTATTGGCTCTAATGTCTATAATCTTCTGGCCGTGTATTCTTTGCCCGGGTTTGTAACAGGGATTAAGCTTGACGAGAGTGTTTTAGTCCGGGATTTTCCGGTTATGCTAGGGTTGACGGCAGTTTTGTTCATTATGGGCTATGGTTATAAGCAAGTCGGGCGTATCAGTCGGGGTGAGGGCGTTTTTCTGGTTTTGGCTTATGCAAGTTATCAATGGGTCGTTTATCATGCTGCCGTTACGCCGGTGACAACATGAAGTCAAGTGACTATAACTTTAAGGCATTAGCTGTAGCTGTCATCGAGGCTGAAAAAAAAGCAGTGGCGGCCTTGGCAGAACGTATCGACGACCAGTTTATTCACGCCTGTCAATTGATGCTAGCGTGCCAGGGACGGGTTATTGTGACTGGCATGGGAAAATCAGGCCATATAGCCGGAAAGATTGCCGCTACCCTGGCCAGTACCGGGACACCGGCTTTTTTTGTGCATCCGGGCGAAGCCAGTCATGGCGATTTGGGCATGATTACGCGCCTGGATGTGGTGTTGGCCTTGTCCAATTCGGGCGAGACCGATGAAATATTGACGATTTTGCCCATTATCAAACGCTTGCATGTGCCATTGATCGCGATGACAGGGCAGCCGCTGTCGTCGCTGGCGACCCTGGCGGATACGCATTTGAATGTAGCCGTTGAAAAAGAAGCCTGTCCTTTAGGTTTGGCGCCGACGGCGAGTACGACGGCCGCCTTGGTAATGGGCGATGCCTTGGCGGTGGCGCTGTTGGAAACGCGTGGATTTTCCCGCGATGATTTTGCCTTGTCTCACCCCGGGGGCAGTTTAGGGCGGCGTTTAATTATGCGAGTCAGTGATTTGATGCATAAGGGGGAAAAATTGCCCTGCGTAAAACCCGATACCATCGTGGCGCGGGCGTTACTGGAAATGACGGAAAAAAAACTGGGCATGACGGCCGTTGTCGATGACCATCAGCAGGTTCTGGGTATTTTTACCGATGGTGATTTACGACGGATGTTGGAAAAGCGTGATGATGTGCATCAGACCACGGTTGCCGAGGTGATGACGTCGCCGTGTACGACTGTCGATTCCATGCTTTTAGCGGCGGAAGCGATGCAGATTATGGAGCAAAAGAAAATTAACGCATTGCTGGTAACCGACGAAAATCAACACCTGGTCGGGGCATTGAATATGCACGATTTGCTTCGTGCCGGTATCGTTTAGCCCGGTTTTGCAAATGGCAGTAGACGTTATTGGCGACACACTGGGTCATGGCAAGACTGGATGAAGGATGTTAAATATGGTTTCCGAAAATATTTTGAAAAAAGCGCGATCAGTGAAATTGCTGATTTTGGATGTCGATGGCGTATTGACCGATGGGCGCTTGTTTTTTGATGACCAGGGTGTGGAATACAAATGTTTTCATGCCAGAGATGGTCATGGGATTAAATTATTGCGTCAAACCGGTGTGGACGTTGCGGTTATTTCTGGTCGCAAATCCAATTCAGTCGCTCTGCGGATGAAGAATCTCGGTATTGATCTGGTATATCAGGGGCATGAAGATAAAATAGCCGCATTTTATGAGATTCTGGAAAAACTTTCGATTGAGCCTGAACAGGCGGTGCATGTCGGCGATGATTTACTGGATTTGCCCATCATGAAGCGGGTGGGGCTGTCGGTTGCGGTTCAAGACGCACATTTTGCCGTCAAGCAATATGCCGATTGGTGTACAGAAACACCGGGAGGTTTGGGGGCTGTCAGGGAGGTCTGCGATATGATTATGCAGGCGCAGGGTCGTTTTGACCAGGTGTTGAAGTCGTTTTTGTCATGATGCAACAAAGCGCCCGGTTTTATGGCGTACTCGTTATTCTGGCGGTTTTATCCTATGTTCTGGTGCGTTTGAATACTTCAGAACAAGAGCAGGTCACGGTAAAGCGGAATAATCCGGTCGATTATTTCAGTATAGATTATCAAAAAAAAGAAATGGATGAGGTCGGTCAGCTGAAAAGCGTGTTGGTGGCCGAAAAACTGACGCATTATGCCGGTGACAGGACAACCCATTTGCAGCATCCTGTGATGACGCTGTATAACAATGATAATGCCGCACCCTGGGTGATTCGATCGGAACGGGGTATTTTGCAGGCTGATGGTGATAATTTACTATTGCAGGGCAAGGTGAAAATAAAGCGCGAGGCGCGCCCTGCGCATGATGAGTTGATTATAAATACGTCGGAATTACAGGTGCATTTACCAACTTCATTCGCTAAAACAACGCAATGGTCAGAAATTATCAGTGCAGTCAATAGAACGACCGGCATTGGTATGCGTCTGACGTTTAAATCACCGATTAAATTAACCTTATTATCACATGTTAAAGGTCATTATGAAGTTCGCTAGTTTTTTATTGATGGTTTTGTTTTCCATTGCAGCGATGGCGCTGGAAAGTGATTCAAAACAACCCATTTATATCGATTCAAATACGGCAACGTATAACGACAAGGCACAGACCAGTGTTTATACCGGCAATGTCGTGACCGTTCAAGGCTCGCTTAAAGTATGGTCTGATAAGTTGGTGGTCTATTTGAATAATGGTGAAATCAAAAAACTGGTCGCTACAGGCAAGCCGGCTCGATTTGAACAAGTTCCCTCTGAAGGCGCAGAAAAAATCACCGGGCGGGCGTTGATTGGCGAATATTATCCCGCCAAAAATTTATTGGTTCTAAAAAAACAGGCTGAAGTTTGGCAGGGCGAGCATAGGACAGCCAGTGAATTGATTCGTTATGACAGTCGTAATTCGCTGGTTATGGCGGGCGAAAAATCCTCTGATTCAAAACGTGTGCATTCCGTTTTCAAGCCTCATAACGTTGAGGAAGATAAGCCATGAGTTGTTTGACGACTATCGACCTGGTCAAGCGCTACAATAAACGTAATGTGGTTGATCATGTCAGTCTTGAAATCAATACCGGGGAAGTCGTCGGCTTGCTCGGGCCGAATGGTGCCGGAAAAACGACCAGTTTTTATATGATTGTGGGTTTGATCAGGCCGGATAGTGGGCAAATCCTTTTGGATGATCATGATATTACGCATTATCCCATGCACAGCCGGGCCCGAATGGGAATCGGTTATCTGGCCCAGGAAGCGTCGGTTTTTCGTAAATTGAGCGTGGCCGATAATTTACGGGCGGTGATTCAGATCAGAGAAGATCTGACTGAAGGGCAAGGCGAGCTTTTGATCGATGAATTATTAGACGAGTTCGGGATTGCGCATCTGCGAGACCAGAAAGCGATGGGGTTGTCGGGTGGTGAGCGCCGACGTGTTGAAATTGCCCGGGCTTTGGCGACCGATCCGCAATTTATTTTATTGGATGAGCCTTTTGCTGGCGTTGATCCCATTTCTGTCATTGATCTGCAAAAAATTATCTTCCATCTTAAACAGCGGGGTATTGGTATTTTAATTACTGAACATAAGGTGCGTGCGACACTGGAAATATGTGACAGGGCTTATATACTTAACGATGGTAAAGTCATTGCAACCGGCACGACGTCAGAGATTGTCGGCAATGCCTTGGTTAAACAGGTCTATCTCGGTGAAAATTTCAGTTTGTAACTATCAATGAAGCAATCACTCCATCTTCGACTCGGGCAAAGCCTGACCATGACGCCGCAATTGCAACAGGCGATTAAGCTGTTGCAATTATCAACGCTGGATTTGCAGCAGGAAATTCAGCAGGCGCTGGAATCGAATATGATGCTTGAAATTGATGAAGAGGAAAAAACCGACCCGATTGAAAAAAAGATCGATAGCAGCGATCAAATGACCAGTGAAGGATCACAAACCGATATTCCAGATGAGTTGCCGGTTGATAGCAGTTGGGAAGATGTTTTTGAATCATCGAGCCCAGCGGTGGCAGATAGTGCACCTGGCGAAGCCGTAGAGTTTGAGAATTTTCGCAGTAAGGTTGAAACGCTGCAGGATCATTTATTATGGCAGCTGGACATGAGTCGTTTCAGTGAACGGGATCATGCGATTGGCGTTGCCATTATTGATGCGATTGATGACGATGGCTATCTGACGCAATCTGTGGAAGAGATTCATCAGGGCTTAAGTCAACAATTGAATGATCTGGAACATGATGAAGTGCAAGCCGTTTTACATCAAATTCAAAATTTTGATCCCATTGGTATCGGTTGCCGTGATTTGGCTGAGTGTTTGACCCTGCAATTAAAACAATTGCCGCCTGATACGCCCTATCGCCAGCAGGCCTTAATGTTGACGGATTATCTGGAGGAACTGGTTGCTCATCAACGCAACCGGTTGGCGCGACGATTGGGGATGACTGATACGGAATTTATCCAGGCCATTGGAGTGATTAAGCGTCTTGATCCAAAACCGGGTGCTTATTTTAGAAATTTTGATCAGGAATATATTACGCCCGATGTTTATGTCATGAAGCGAAATGGCGAATGGCAGGTTAGCCTGAATCCTGAAATTGCACCGAAATTGCGCATCAATCCAGTGTATTCGGGCTTGATCAAGCGGGCGGATAATAGCCAGGATAATGTCTTTATGAAAGATCATTTGCAAGAGGCACGCTGGTTTATCAAAAGCTTGCTTAGTCGAAATGAAACATTGCTGCGCGTGGCGCAAAGTATCGTCAGCCATCAATTGGATTTTTTCGAACATGGCCCAATTGCCATGAAACCAATGGTGTTGCGGGATGTCGCCGAAGAGCTGGAACTGCATGAATCAACCATCTCCCGGGTAACAACCCGTAAGTATATGCATACGCCTAATGGTATAATTGAGTTCAAGTATTTCTTTTCCAGTCATGTTTCAACCAGTAATGGGGGGGAATGCTCGGCAACGGCTATTAAATCTTTGATAAAAGAGTTTGTCGCGTCGGAAAAACCAACGAAACCATTAAGTGATAGTAAGATAGCCAATTTATTAGAGGAACAAGGGATCAATGTGGCACGTAGAACAGTGGCCAAATATCGCGAAGCCATGTCCATTCCCTCATCCAGTCAAAGAAAAAAAGTTCTTTGACGTATTTTTCATTAACAACAGGAGTTATTCATGCAAATCAATGTAACAGGTCATCATGTCGAAATTACCGATTCATTAAGAAATCATGTCGAAGATAAGATCAAAAAATTAAAACGACATTTTGATAATGTTGTCGATGTTCATGTGATTTTGACTGTTGAAAAGCATGTACAGAAAGCGGAAGCCACCGCGCATATCAGTGGGGCAAAATTATATGCCGAAGATTCGCAAGATGATATGTACGCTGCAATTGATAATATGGTAGACAAACTGGATAGACAAATTATCAAACATAAAGAAAAAACCAAAAATCATCATTAACACGCCTACAGGGTAGGGTGCGTTTTTTCTATCTATATAATGCTTGTGGTGGTTCCAATTGCGCCACAAGCCTTTAAAAAATCACTCATTAAATGAAGTTGCTCATCGTCAGTGGCCTTTCTGGCTCCGGAAAAAGTATCGCTTTGGATACCTTGGAAGATTGTGGATATTATTGTATCGACAATTTACCCGTTACCTTGCTTGAAGATTTTATTCGGCATGTCATGCTGGATGATAAAAAAACCTACGAAAAAACCGCCATTGGTATTGATGCCAGAAATAAATCTGAAGCCTTGTTAAAGTTTTCCGAAAATCTGGATTTTATTCGCTCTCAAGGTATAGATTGTGAAGTTTTATATCTGCAATCAGAAGAAAATGTATTACTGAAACGCTACAGTGAAACCCGTAGAAAGCACCCTTTGACTGATGGGAGTAAACCCTTGGTAGAGGCGTTGCGGGCTGAAAAGGATATGTTACGCCCCATTGCTAAATGCGCTGATATCGTTATTGATACCAGTCATACACATTATCACCAGTTCAGAGAAATTCTAAAAATTCAGTTGGGGGAAGGGCATCAAAAGCAAATGATTATTCAGTTTTTATCATTTGGTTTTAAATATGGCCTTCCACTTGAAGCTGATTTTGTGTTTGACGTGCGTTGTTTGCCGAATCCCTTTTGGGTGACTGAATTACGTGAATACAGTGGCAAAGATCAGCCTGTTATTGAATTCCTGCAAAAGGAAGATATGGTGCAACAGTATTTTATGGATGTCCGCAGTTTTGTTGAACGGTGGGTGCCCCGTTTTGAAGCCGATAACCGTAGCTATTTGACTGTTGCAATGGGGTGTACGGGTGGACGGCATCGTTCGGTTTATCTGGTAGAAAAGTTAACAGAGCATTTTAAACTGAATAATCAGAATGTTATTGCCAGGCATCGTGAGTTGCAGCGATAATGAGCGTATTTGCTCTCTGTGTGCGACAAAAAATGAATCGCCGATATATTGACATTTTATATACGAAGCGCGTATCTAAATTCCAGTTGCAGGATGTCAGCGGGCAAGCAACGCAGGAACTGCTGTCCGGAGCGATAGCGAAATCTATCAAAATTAATACAGATTATTTGATAATCTGAACACCACAGGGCTTTTTAGGATTTTTATGCCAAAAACAGAAAAAAAACAAACTGAATCCTTGTTGGATCGTGCTGCTGAAGTACTCGAAACAGGGTCTCAGTATAAGATAAGGGATTTTGTTCATTCATTATTTCCTGCTGAAACAGCCAATATTCTTGAATCATTAGAGCCTGAGCAGCGGGAAAAAATCTGGACGGTTATTCCACCCAATGTTATGGGGGAAATCCTGGTCAGGGTGAACACCGAAGTGGGTCAGTCCTTATTAAAAATTACCGATCGTAATGATTTGATTAAGGCAACCGCAGAAATGGAATCCGATGATATGGTGGACTTGCTGCAGGTATTGCCGGAGCCATTATTATCGCAAGTTATGGATGCGATAGGTTTACAGGAACGAAATCGCCTGGAATCGGCTTTAGCTTTTGATGAGCATTCGGCGGGTGGCTTAATGTCCATGGATGTCATCACCATCCGCTCCGACGTTAACCTGGATGTTGTCCTGCGTTATTTACGTCAACGGGGGGAAATGCCGCCTAATACGGATAGTTTGATTGTTGTTGACAGAAAAGATCACTTTAAAGGTCTTTTATATTTAGACAAGCTTTTGACTGTCGATGGACATACGAAAGTCGCTGATGTCATGGATGTCAATGCGGTTGCGATTCCATATTCGATGCCAGCGCATGATGTTGCGATTATGTTTGAACAACGGGATATGGTTTCAGCGCCTGTTATTTCGGATGATAGACGTGTTTTGGGGCGGATAACCGTTGATGATGTGGTCGATATTATCCGTGAAGAAGCCGATCATAATATTATGAGTATGGCCGGTTTAGATGAAGAGCAGGATATGTTTGCGCCGGTTTCAGTGAGTGCCAAACGTCGAGCTCATTGGTTGGGAATCAATTTGTTCACAGCCTTTCTGGCATCATGGGTCATTGGCTTGTTCGAGGCAACCCTGGAGCAAATTGCCGCACTTGCCGTTTTAATGCCTATTGTCGCCAGCATGGGTGGCATCGCAGGAACCCAGACACTCACCCTGGTGGTCAGAGGGTTGGCTTTACGTCAAATCAGCTCGGCCAATGCAACGCGGTTGTTTTTTAAGGAACTGGCTGTCGGTGCCATTAATGGTGTGTTGTGGGCCGTTGTGGTCGCAACAATTGGTGGTTTATGGTTCCAGAGCATGAGTCTGGGTCTTTTGTTAGGGGCTGCGATGATTATCAACTTGATTTGTGCCGCATTGGCCGGTGCCGCTATTCCGGTGATACTGGATAAAATTGGTATTGATCCGGCACTTGCTGGTGGTGTCTTGTTGACAACCGTAACCGATGTTATTGGCTTTATGTCATTTTTGGGACTGGCGACTATTTTCTTGATGTAAATAATACTTTAGTCGCGAAGGGCTTCGCTTGAATCGGGTAAGGCGGGTTCGCCTTACCCAATTCTTAAGTATTTATGTAACTACTCAGCGTAAATTCTTCTGTGGGCATAGGCTGTTGATTTATCAGG
>CAJXMF010000037.1 GCA_913056195.1 uncultured Methylococcaceae bacterium
TGAATTTATGCGATGGCGCCGAATAGTTCTCCGCGGTAGCGGCTCCGTCCAACAATTGCTTGCACGCTGACTGCCATAAGCGTCATGTCTTTTGCAAAAAGAGGCAAAAGCCACGCCACTTATGGCAGCAGGTGAAGCAGGCGTTATGATTGAAAAAGAGCTGATTGAACGTGATTCCAAACTTTGCCTGTTTAAAAGGATTCGTTACACAAGAATCTTTATAACCCTTAGGAATGGCAAAATTTTCAGCAGGAAATTCGCAAGCGTTATGCTATGGAATCTGAACGTGTCATATTTGACGCCATTTAAGGCGGGAAATTGATAGATGACACGATTGATTTGTCGAGACAAGTCAATAAAATCGAATTGTTTTAACCTGCCGCTTACTTTTTCCAGGATTTAGGCAAAATTTGGAAGTCTCTTGTGCTGATGGACTTCAGGTATAATGATCCTTTTTGAATGGATCGTTTGCCATTATGCAATATCGTCGATTGTTATGTCTTTTCTGTTTATTGGGCTTAGAGGCCTGCGTCGGTTATCAGCCACCGGCGCCGGTTTATGGTTCCGGGTCGGGTGTCGATCCGTATCGGAATCCGCCATCTTCAAAACCATTGGAACGCCCTTATGAGCCGACTGTGACGGAAACGACGCCGTTGGTTGGTAATCAGGACAGTAAGGTAGAGCGCGTTGAGCCGCCACGGTATTCCCGTTATGAGCCAGTCAATAAACCGTTGACCCCGGCTGTCGTCGCATTAATTTCTCAATCTGAGCGTTATAGCCGTGCGGGTGATTTAGATGCGGCCGTTGCGAGATTGGAACGTGCATTGCGCATTACGCCCCGAAACCCTGAAGTCACGTATAAGCTGGCAAAAATACGCCTGCAACAGGAAAAACCCGTTTTGGCAGAAGATTTGGCCAAGAAAGCGGCGTTATTGGCGGCCGGTAATCCGCGTTTAAAGCGGCAGTGCTGGCTGTTGATCGCCCAGGCCAGACGCTTGCAACATGATTTGCAAGGTGCCCAGGAAGCTGAAATAAAAGCGCGCCAGATTCAGTAGATGGTTGACGTTGTTAAGCAATTTTTTGCCGCGGACGGCGATTTATCCCGTGTTATCGACGACTATCAGCCGAGAGACGGGCAGGTCGATATGGCCGAGGCCATCTGGCACGCCATCGAGTCTGAACAGAATCTGATTGCTGAAGCCGGCACCGGAACAGGTAAAACCTTCGCCTATTTAATTCCTGCCATTTTGGCCGGGAAAAAGGTGATTGTGTCCACCGGCACCAAAAATCTACAGGATCAGTTATTTAATAAGGATATTCCCGTTATTCGCAGCGCCTTGAAGCAGCCCTTTGTGCCGGCCTTATTGAAAGGGCGGGCCAATTATTTATGTACCTATCGTTTGGATAATGCGCTGAATAATGCGATCGGCTATAGCAAAGAAGATGCGGCGGCGCTGGCGCAGATCAAGCAATGGGCCAAACGCACTAAAACCGGCGATATTGCCGAAATCAGCGATGTGCAGGAAGGCAATCCTGTCTGGTACAACGCGACATCGACGGTAGAAAACTGCCTGGGACAAGATTGTCCGGATTATGCGGATTGTTTTTTGGTGCAGGCACGCAAAAAAGCGCAAGAAGCCGATTTGGTGGTGGTGAATCATCATTTGTTATGTGCAGATTGGTCGATCCGGCAAATTGGGTTTGGCGAATTATTACCAAGCGCTGAGGTAGTGATCATTGATGAAGCGCATCAGCTGGCCGATGTTGCGTCTAATTTTTTGGGCGTGTCCATCGGCGCTCGGCAATTGAATGACCTGGCGGCCGATACCGAAGTCGAATATTTTAAAGACGCCGGCGATATGCCCGAGCTTCGTAGCGCATTTGAGGAATTACGGATTGAAGTCAAGGATTTGCGTCTGGCCTTTGGCCTGGAGCTGCGCCGCGGCGATTGGCAGGAAATTGACAACAATCCCAAGATTTCGGGGGCGTTGGAATCGGTGTATCAGCAATTGCAAACCTTGACCGATCAGCTGGAGATGGCGTCGGTACGCAGTAAAGGTTTGGAATCGTGTTTTGAACGGGCGGAGAATTATGAGAACCAGCTCAACAGTATTTTGCATGATGAACAAGGTGAGTGGATAAAATGGTTTGAGGTGCACAGTAAATCATTTACCCTGAGCCGGACACCGCTGGATATTGCCAAGGAATTTAAGGGCTTCATGCAGCAGCACCCGGCAACCTGGATTTTTACCTCGGCAACCTTGAGTGTGGCGGGTCGGTTTGAGCATTTTTCCCGTAATTTGGGCTTGTATGACGCCGAATGTAAGCGTTGGGATAGTCCATTTGATTATGCAAAGCAGGCGTTGTTTTATCATCCGCGCGGATTGCCTAAGCCGACTGAATCCGATTATACCGATAAAATCATAGAATTTGTCGTACCTGTTCTGGAAGCCAGCCGAGGCCGGGCGTTCTTTTTATTCACTAGTCATCGCGCCTTACAACGGGCAGCGGAATTGCTGGCTGACCGGGTTGATTATCCTTTGTTGGTGCAGGGGACAAAATCCAAGCAGGTTTTACTGGCGCAATTCAAACAAAAAGGCAACGCGATCTTGTTGGCGACCGCCAGTTTCTGGGAAGGCGTGGATGTCAGGGGTGACGCGCTATCCTGCGTTATCATTGACAAACTGCCGTTTGCCTCACCCGGTGATCCGGTGTTGAAGGCACGATTACATGCGATGGAGCAACAGGGGCGCAAACCCTTTTTTGAGCATCAATTGCCAGCGGCTATTATCGCCCTGCGGCAAGGAGTCGGGCGGTTGATTCGGGATGAGAATGATCGCGGTGTGCTGATGGTGTGTGATCCGCGATTATTGAAACGGGCTTATGGGCAGATGTTTCTGGACAGCGTGCCGCCGATGCGACGGAGTCGGGAGATTGAGGATGTTAAGCAATTTTTTGAGGATGAAGTGAAGTCGTGAAATTATTAGCGATTGAAACGGCAACGCCAGCGTGTTCTGCGGCATTATGGGTGGATGGCGAAATCAGTGAACGCTTTCAAATGGCGCCGCGCGAACATACCCGTTTAATATTGCCGATGGTTGACGATTTATTGCACGAGGCCGATTTATTGGTAACACAGCTTGACGCCATCGCATTCGGGTGTGGGCCAGGTTCGTTTACCGGTGTCCGAATCGCCACCGGCGTGGTGCAAGGCATTGCCTTAGGGGCGGATGTGCCCGTGCTGCCGGTTTCCACGTTGGCATCAATGGCACAATTCTCTTTCAACCGGAATCAGCATGATTTGGTCTTTACCGCGCTGGATGCCCGGATGGGGGAGATTTTCTGGGCGGTTTATCAAAAAAACAGTCAGGGGCTGGCGCAATTGGTCGGAGAGGAGGCGGTCACACCGGCTGAAGCGATTGTTTTTCCTGAGGGCAAAGGCTGGGGTATCGGGTCGGGATGGGGTGTTTACGATGCGCAATTATCGGCGCGGCTCGGCGCCCAGGTCGAAACGGTTGATGTCGATGTCTGGCCGCATGCGCAGACTGTGGTGCAGTTGGCGGCCGAGGATTATCGGCAGGGCAGGGCGGTTGCGCCGGAATGCGCCCTGCCGGTTTATCTGCGTAATAAAGTGGCTAAAAAAGAATCGGAAAGGTAGTTGATATGAATCAGTTACAATACCGATAGTATAAACGCGATAAAGAACAAGACTTTTGATATGGCACAGTATTTTGAAATTCATCCAGACAATCCGCAGCAGCGATTGATTCATCAAGCTGTCGAGATTATTCGGCAAGGTGGCGTGATTGTTTATCCGACTGATACGTCTTATGCATTGGCGTGTCATATTGGCGACAAGTCGGCGTTAGATAAAATTTGCCGTATTCGGCAACTGGACAATAAACATAACTTCACGCTGGTTTGTGAAAACCTGGCGCAGGTGTCGAATTTTACCCGAATGGGTAATGATGCCTTTCGTCTGATTAAAAGCCTGATTCCCGGGCCATTTACGTTTATTCTGGATGCGACCCGAGAAGTGCCGCGACGTTTGCAGCAGGCCAGGAAAAAGACTGTAGGGATTCGAGTACCCGATTGTAAGATTGCGTTGATGCTGGTCGAAGCACTCGGCGAGCCTTTGTTTACCTCGACCATGATTTTACCGGGTGAAGACGAAGCTATGAGTGATCCGTATGATATTCGGGAAAAACTGGAACATGAGCTGGATCTGGTTATTGATGCGGGCATAATCGACTATCAACCGACGACCATTATTGATTGTCACGATAATCAAATCGAGATTGTTCGACAAGGCGCAGGTCACGCGCCTATGTTGGATTGATTGCTACTTGCCTTGTTAGTATCTGGAGTATAAATATGTTGATGAATGATTTGACGATGGTGCAAAAAATTGTCGTTTGGTTGCTGCCTGTTGTGTTTGCCATTACTGTGCATGAAGTTGCGCATGGCTGGGTGGCCAAGAAGTTTGGGGATAATACGGCCGATCGGCAAGGGCGATTGACGCTGAACCCATTGAATCATATTGATTTGGTTGGCACGGTATTGTTGCCGGGTATTTTATTGTTATCCGGTGCCGGCTTTATTTTTGGCTGGGCCAAGCCTGTGCCGGTCGACCCACGCAATTTTAAATCGCCGCGTAAGGATATGATGTATGTGGCGATGGCCGGCCCGATTTCAAACCTGCTTATGGCATTGGGCTGGGCCATAGTCGCCAGAATTGGTGTGTCGTTAGCCGATATTCGAGAGGTTGCTCTGCCTTTGGTCTACAGCGGCATGGCCGGTATTTCTATTAACCTGGTGTTGGCGCTGATTAATTTTTTACCGATTCCACCTTTGGATGGCAGCCGGATTGTCGCCGGATTGTTGCCGGAGCGCATGGCCTGGCAGTATGAGCGTATTGAGCCTTATGGCTTTTATATCCTGCTGCTGTTATTGGTGACCGGTGGCTTAGGATTGATTCTGGGCTATCCAATGATGCTGATGCAGGCATTGTTTTTCTCGCTGGCGGGTTTGGCGGGCTAAATGAGCAGCGCGGGCGATTTGTCAGTCCTTGAAACCGAGACCGCCGAAACTTTGCCACTGGCTAAGGTGATGGGGCGGCCATATTCCGAGCTGCCGGAAGATTTATATATTCCGCCCGATGCGCTGGAGGTTTTTCTCGACACCTTCGAAGGGCCGCTTGATTTGTTGTTATATTTGATTCGTAAACAAAATGTCGATATTCTGAATATTCCCATTGCCGAGATTACCCGACAATATATTGGTTATATCAATATGATGAACAGCCTGCGATTGGAGCTGGCGGCGGAATATCTGGTCATGGCGGCCGTGTTGGCCGAAATCAAGTCGCGTATGTTATTGCCGCGGGTGCCGGATGAAGAGCTCGAGGAAGAAGATCCGCGTGCCTATTTAATTTTAAAATTACAAGAATATGAAATCATCAAAAAGGCGGCAGAACAGCTTGATGAACTGCCGCGTTATGAGCGGGATATTTTTGATGCCTCCATCAATACGGCGACCGTCGAGGTTAATCAGGCATTACCGGATGTTCAGCTCAAAGAGTTACTGCTGGCGTTTCAGCAGGTTCTCAAACGCGCCGAACAGTTTAGTCACCATCAGATAAGCAAAGAACCCCTATCAGTCCGTGAGCGAATGGCAACCATTTTGGAAAAACTTGACCGAGCAAATAAGCTCCCTTTCACAGCGTTATTTATCCGAGAAGAAGGAAAAGGCGGGGTGGTTGTCTCGTTTCTTGCCATCCTCGAACTCAGTAAAGAAGGCTGCATCGACATCATCCAGCCTGAGGCCGCAGGCGACATCCATATCCAAATCCGAGCCCGCGACACCTGAGCGCGTTGAAAAACAGCCTGAAAAAATTAAACCTGAGTCAGTAAAAAAACGCGCTAAAAAACCACGGCTGGATAAAAAAAGATTATTGGAGGCCATGATTTATGCGGCAGATTTATCGCATACGATTGAGCAGATCCAGCAGCAGTATCCAGAACTTGAAGCCGATGATATTCGACGAATACAGAACACCATGCACGATATGAAGCCTAAGGACGACGCGACAACAGAGATAACAAAGTGCGAAGCCGAGTCTGCTGAGGCGCAAAATGATGCACAAAACATCGTGGAAACGGAGCCGGAGGATACAGAAAGTCCTGTGCCGGTCGATACATCCTTGAAAAATATCGTCGAAGCCATTTTATTTGCGGCCAACCGCTGCATGACGCCTAAACAGATTCAGGCGGTTTTCCCAGAGCTGGAACAACCCGAATTGAAGCGCATTCAGGCCGCCATCGCTGAAATCAGTGGCGATTATCAAAACCGGCCGATTGCCCTGAAAAAATTGGCCAGTGGCTATCGCTTTCAAGTCAAGACGGGATTGTCGCCGTGGATTTCCAGATTGTTTGAAGAAAAACCACCGCGTTATTCCAGGGCCTTATTGGAAACCTTGTCGATTATCGCCTATCGGCAGCCGGTTACGCGCGGCGATATTGAAGAGATCCGTGGCGTCAGCGTCAGTTCAAATATAATTCGGACACTATTGGACCGCGAATGGATTCGTGTCATTTCACATAAAGAAGTACCTGGTCGGCCAGCTCTGTATGGTACAACCAAACAATTTCTGGATTATTTCAATTTATCGTCGTTAGAACAGCTACCGACACTTGATCAAATCAGTGAGCTGGATTTGATGGCAGAACCTGATCGTCACCATGAGGAACAAGAGCAACGTGAACAACAAGAAAACACCGCAGCGCAAAAACAAGAAACCGCAACAAAAGATGACCGCACAGAAGACGCAGAATCCGAGTACGCGGGAGACGGACAGCCGACGCTCCACTGATAGCCTCCGCGGTGAACGCATCCAGAAAGTTCTGGCGCGCGGGGGTATGGCTTCGCGGCGGGAAATCGAGCGTTGGATAGACGATGGCAAAATCGTGGTGAACGGTGGCGTGATTCAGCCAGGCTACCGCTTGCAGCCGGGCGATGTGGTCAAAGTGAATGGGCGCGTCGTCAAATGGGAAAAGTATGCGGTGCAACCGGTTCGGGTACTGGTTTATCATAAACCGGAAGGTGAAGTCGTCACACGGCGAGATCCTGAAGGACGGCCGGTGGTGTTTACCCAGTTGCCCAAGCTGACTGTGGGCCGCTGGATTGCTGTCGGGCGTCTGGATATCAATACCTCAGGGTTGTTGCTGGTGACGAATAATGGTGAACTTGCCAATCGTTTGATGCATCCCTCGAGCAAAATCGATCGGGAATATGCGGTGCGTATTCTGGGCGATGTGGATGAAGCGATGATCGAACGCCTGAAAACCGGTGTCGAACTGGAAGATGGTATGGCACGCTTTAATGATATTCAATTTCATAGCGGCGCTGAGGGTGCCAATAAATGGTTTTATGTCGTAGTGATGGAAGGTCGCAATCGGCTGGTGCGGCGTTTGTGGGAATCACAGGGCGTGAAAGTCAGTCGCTTGAAACGGGTGCGTTATGGACCTGCGATGTTGCCGGAACGCATCAAGCCGCGCGCTTATTATGAACTTGATGAACGCGAGTTGGCGCATTTGATGGATTATGTCGGGCTTGAGCCGCCGAAATGATCGGCTATTAAAACGGCTTTAACGTCGCTAAAAAGACAATGGCAAACAAAAACAGCACGGGAATTTCGTTGATCCAGCGGAAATAAACATGCGAATGCCGGTTGCGGGCATGTTTGAAATCATTCAGCCATTTACCGCAAAATATGTGATAAATCACCAGCAAAACAATCAGCGCTAATTTGACATGCAGCCAGCCGGAGCTACCGTACATGGCCCAGGCGTAATCGACCAGCATCCAGATGCCGAACAACAGCGTCAGCAGCATGCCGGGCGTCATGATGCCGTAGTACAATTTACGTTCCATGATTTTAAAACGTTCAATGCTCGTACTGTCGTCCGACATGGCATGGTACACAAACAGACGTGGCAAATAAAACAAGCCGGCAAACCAGGTGACCATAAAAATAATATGCAGGGCTTTAAATATCATCGTGGGCTTTAAGAGTCGTCGAACTGCGTGGCCAGTTCATGTAATGTCGTTAAGGCGTCATTGAATCGCTGTTCATCATCGCAACGAACGGTGGCGTGTGCAACTTTGCGGCCTTTGCGTGGTGATTTGTCATACAGTTGCAAATGTACATGCGGTATTGCCAAAACAGACGCTTCAGGTGGTACATTGCCAATAAAATTGACCATGGCGCTGAAACCGACAGACTGAGTCGTTCCCAGCGGTAAATCGAGAATCGCACGCAGATGATTTTCAAACTGGCTGGTTTCACTGCCTTCGATGCTCCAGTGGCCTGAGTTATGTACTCTGGGTGCAAATTCATTGGCAATCAGTTGTCCATCGACATCAAATAATTCCAGCGCTATCGTGCCGACATAATCCAGGGATTCCATCAGTTTTAACACAGTGTTTTCGGCGGCTGTTTGCAGCGGGTCGTTGCTTATACAACGGGCAATCCGTAAAATTCCGCCTTTATGGGTGTTTTCTGATAAGGGATAAAAGACGGTGTCGCCATTGACGCGGCGAACTGCAATAATCGACACTTCACGCTGAAAGGGGATAAAACCTTCGACGATAGAGGGGGCATCCTGCATTTTATGCCAGGCATCCGTTAATTCCTCGGCGGATTTAATAGCCACCTGACCTTTACCATCGTAGCCCATGCATCGGCTTTTCAGGATGGCTGGATAGCCGATTGATGGCATTGCCTGCTTCAGGCCATCAAGATTATCCACGGCGGCAAATGGCGCCGTCTGAATGCCTAAGGATTGAAAGTGTTGTTTTTCAACCAGTCTGTCCTGAGCGATTTGCAAGGCTTTGGCAGGCGGGTAAATCGTTGTGTGTTCGGTTAAATATTTCGCCGCAGTCGCCGGTACATTTTCAAATTCATAAGTGACAACAGCGGCTTGCTGTGCCATTTTTTTAAGCAGGGCCGGATCGTCATAAGCGCCTTGCAGTAAATGGGAAAGTCTTACCGCGCCTGCTTCAGCGCTGGGGTCGAGGACAACAAATTCCTGTCCTAGAGGAATGCCGGCCAGTGCAATCATGCGCGCTAACTGGCCACCGCCCAAGATACCTACAGTCATATTTGTTCTCCGCTTGGGTCAGGTTCAGCCAGCACCGTTTCGGTCTGCTTTTCCCGGAATTGTTTCAAAGCCGTGCGGTATTCAGGATGTTTGTTACCTACGATAGCGGCGGCTAGCAGTGCGGCATTGATGGCGCCCGAGCGGCCGATGGCCAAGGTGCCGACAGGTACACCTGCGGGCATCTGTACAATGGAGAGTAACGAGTCCATGCCATTTAAGGCTTTCGATTGCACTGGCACGCCTAAAACCGGCAATACCGTTTTTGCCGCCGTCATGCCGGGTAAATGTGCAGCGCCGCCGGCACCGGCAATAATGACCTCGAGTCCCTGCGATTCGGCATTCTCTGCATACGCAAACAGTTTATCCGGTGTGCGGTGTGCAGAAACCACTTCCACTGTGTGTGGAATATTCAATTGTTCCAGTGTTTGCGCCGCATGTTGCATGGTCTCCCAATCAGATTTCGATCCCATAATGATGCCAATCAGTGCCGTCATGCAAATTCTCCAGTCAAGGCATTTCAAAAAGCCAGGCAAAATATTGAAAAACCGCTGATTATCGCATATCTGACAAGGGTATTGGTAATTTTTCATACCTGGAATCAAGTCATAACGGCCATTCATTTTGTAAAGATTTTAATCAGGACTTCTATTGGATAAACGCTGTCAAATATCGCTTGATTTTAGAAAAAACGCATCAATATCGTAGGTTCTGGTGCGGCATTAAGGCTGAATCAGACGATTTGATGGATCCGTTAGAAGGCGTTGATTAAATAGGTTTTTTGAGTACGCTCACGTTATACTGGGCGCAGTTTTTTACAGGAGAAAACACGATGACACAGCAAAATGTAGCACAAATTGAAAAGGATGTTCGTGAAGCGGTGAGTTCGGGGGAAGATGTTTATCAGAAAGTTCGGGATATTACCTTGAAAGCGCTGACCGAGCATGATCTGGATGAGGCGAATATCAAAGCCGTGGTAGAGGCCATCAGCAAAGGCATGACCCAGGGCCTGGATACCACAGAAGATGTGGCTAAGCATAGTTTTGAGGAAGCGGCCGAGGCATTGGATGACGCCTTGGTGAGTGCGGCCGAAGCGACGAAGCTGGCGGTGGATGAGGCCGCTTCAAGCGTGAAGACGTTTTCTGAGCAGGATGTTAAGCGCACAATTGAGGATTTGAAGGCATTGGAAGATTTGTTTTTGGATACCTTGAGCGAGGCGGGGAAAGAAAGCAGCGAGTTGGTGCAGAATATCGTGAATAATTTTGTTCAACATGCGCGGAATAGTGGAACGGCCGTTGGCGACCGAGTACAGAAGCTGGTTGATGCCTTGTTGGAAGTGAGGGATAACAGTGGCAAGGTTTTATTGGAAGCGGCGAGTGATACCGCGGCAAAATTAGCAAAAATAGGGAGCGGTATTTTGGCCGGAATTGCAGAATCATTAGAGTCGCGACGGAAGTGACAGGCTTACCGGTATGAGTATGTTTTGGGGAATGATCAATGCGGCGCGTGATTTAGGACGTGTACAAGAAATTGCCGGTATATTGATCCGCTATGGTTTTGGCAGCGTGGTGCAAATGCTGGGGATGAGTCAGGCGCTGGAACGGGTTGGCAAAACCTTGCATTGGCAACATGCTGAAAAGATGACAAAACTGGATACGCCGCAGCGTTTGCGTCGTGTTTTGGAAGAGCTGGGGCCGACGTTTATCAAAATGGGCCAGATTATGGCGACCCGGGTTGATTTGTTCCCCCCGGCCTATATTGAAGAGTTTGGTAAATTGCAGGATCATGCGCCGCCTGTCGATTTTTCCGAGCTTTTACCTCAGCTCGAGCAGGATCTCGGTTCAAGTGTCGATGAGGTTTTTCTCACTGTCGATAAAACACCCTTGGCAGCGGCATCATTAGCGCAGGTTCATCGTGCCGTTTTGGAAGAGGGTACGGAGGTGATTTTAAAAATTCGTCGGCCGGGGGTCAGGCGTGTGATTGAGGCGGATTTGAGGCTGTTGAATCGCCTGGTTGATATCATTGAGGCGGATGAAACAGAACTACAACGCTATCATCCGCGGGAAATTGTACGGCAATTTTCGCAGTCCTTGCGGCGGGAACTGGATTTTGCCGCAGAATGCCGGAATGCGGAACGGGTTGCTGAAAGCCTTAAAGATAATCCCTATATTGTGATTCCCAAGGTTTATTGGGCGTGGACCGGTGAGCGGTTGAATGTCCAACAATATATACGTGGCGTACCCGGTAATTGTATCGATCAATTGGATGAGGCAGGGCTAAGCCGAAAATTGTTGGCTGAGCGCGGTACCGAGGCGATATTGAAAATGGTCATGGAGGATGGTTTTTTTCATGCCGATCCGCATCCCGGTAATGTCATTTATCTGCCGGGCAACCGTTTGGCGTTTCTGGATTTTGGTATGGTCGGCCGGCTGACCGAAGATCGTCGTGATCAGGTTGTCAGCTTTCTCTATGGTATGGTCAATCAGATGCCGGAACGTGTTGTGCAGATTTTGGAAGACTGGTCGGATGTCATTCACACCGATGAGCAGCAGTTGTCGATGGAGATTGAGGCGTTTGTCGATCAGTACAGTTCCCTGGCTTTGAAGGATGTGAGTTTGCCGACAATGATGACGGATTTGATGTCGATTTTGCGTGATCATAATTTGTCATTGCCGCCGGATCTGGCGTTGTTGATCAAGGCCTATATTACGCTGGATGGCTTTGGTCGCCATCTCGATCCTGATTTTCAGGTGCTGGTTTTTGCCACGCCTTATATTCAACGCTTAATGGTTGAACGTTATCGTCCTGATGCTGTTGCAAAACGAGGCTGGCGCAATATTCTGAGTATGGCCGATATGTTGGCCGCGTTTCCAAAGGAAATGCATCATCTACTCAGGGCGACGCGTAAAGGTCTGATTCCGGTTGAAATCAGTGTAAAACGTCTGGATTCGCATGTTGACAAGATCGATCGCGCGGTCAGTCGGTTGACGATGGGAATCGTGACCGCTGCGTTGATTATCGGTACGTCGATTATGATGACGGTGAAAGGTGGGCCGGAAATCATGGGGCTACCTGCCTTTGGTTTTTTTGGCTATATTTTTGCCGCCTTGGGCGGGATATGGTTGCTTTTCTCGATCTGGCGCAGTGGTCGGCGGCATTAAGGCAGCATTCACATCAATACCAAAATAATATTGTATTAGGTATATCTTGAGCCATGTACGACTGGTTTTATATGGATTCTTAAAGGAGAATTTTATGCGGTATCTACAACAAACAGCAATTTTGGCTGTTTTATTATCAATGTCTTTTTCGGCATCTGCGTTTACAACCTGCCATATCCGTTATCAATTGGAGGGGTGGTCTTTTTTGTATAGCGATTATCGTGGCGAGGGCGTTGTGGCGTGTGAAAATGGACAGTCAGCCGAGGTCAGGATCATTTCCCGGGGAGGCGGATTGACGATTGGCAAGTCAGAAATCGATGAGGGAACCGGCGTTATCTCCGAGGTAAAGGATATCAGCGAAGTCTATGGTGATTATGTTTATCTGAATACGCATGCCGGGTTGACTAAATCGGTGGAAGGTGTCGTGCTGACCAAAGGTGAGGTGTCACTGGCCTTGACGGGTTTAGGCCGAGGAGTTGATATCGGTGCATCCATTGGGGTTTTTACTATTCTGCCACGGTAACTGAAGATGACGGATTTTGATAAAAAGGTACAGGCTGTTGGCTATCGACTGATTTCACTTTTTCATTATTTAGCGCTGTTTTGTATCGGTTCCACCATAGTCTGGTCGGCAGTTTACGAATATTCGTTTATGGTCAAATCAGGCCATGCTTCGCTGGAAGATATTTTGTTGCTGTTTATTTATCTGGAATTGGGGGCGATGGTTGGCGTGTATTTTAGAACCCATCGATTGCCTGTTCAGTTTTTGATTTATATTGCTATCACGGCTCTTTCCAGGCATCTGGTCATTGATGTGCAAATTGTAAAGGATGAATTTCATCTTTATTTGCTATTGAGTAGCGTGTTTGCCATTTTGATGTTAAGTGGCGCAATTGTAGTGTTATCTTTTGCCGCCAGGCGTTATGGCTGTCCCGATGATTTGAATAATACGACGGAGCAGGAAAAGACAGATGTGGAATAAGGTAACTCGCAATAAATACCCCACCCATCCAACTTGTCTTTTTGTCCGTCTTCCGCGTTGCCTACATGGATGTGGGCAAGGCGCGTGAGCAGGAGCGGTAGCTTTGCAGAAACAGTTACATAGTTCACTATGCGCCTGTTTCTGCGCCTAGAATACGAACAAAAATCCTGCGCAATATGGGCAGTTTATTTACTGCGCGCTACCTAAGAAAATAATTCCTAGTGCTTTACTCGGGATTAAAACAGGACTAAAATAGTCCCCATTAAGGAGGGATTATGTTGCGGGTGAGCAAGTTAACCGATTACGCCACGGTGATTTTAAGCTATATGGCTGAAAATACTCAGCGGGTTTATACAGCGCAGGACATCAGTGAAACGACAGGAATTGCCTTGCCTACTGTCAGTAAAATTCTAAAAAGGCTGGTTAAAGCACATGTATTGGTTTCGTTGCGCGGCGCAAAAGGGGGCTATCGTTTGGCACGAGCACCGGAAAAGATTACCGTCGCGGCCGTCATAAGTGCGTTGGAGGGACCTATAGCGCTGACCGAATGCAGCAGCTCACATAAAACCTGTGATCAGGCCAGTGGCTGCAATATCCAGGGGCGATGGAATCTGATTAACCAACGTATTTCCAATGCGCTTGAATCGGTTACCTTGGCAGATATGATTCTGCCAGCGGCTCAACCCGAAGAACATATCATCTCCATTAACAGTTTATATCGCTAGCAGGCAAGATTAATCATGACATCAAATGCGCAAGAAATTGAAGACCTGATTGGGCAACAGGACTATGAAGCCGGTTTCGTAACCGATATTGAGGTGGAAACGTTTCCGCCCGGTCTGGATGAAGATGTGATCCGGCGTCTGTCCAAAGTCAAAAACGAACCGGATTTTATGTTGGAATACCGGCTGGAAGCTTATCGGCATTGGTCGGCAATGACCGAGCCAGATTGGGCGCAACTCAAGATTGATCCGATTGATTACCAGGCCATCAGTTATTATTCTGCCCCTAAGAAAAAAGAGGATGGTCCGAAAAGCCTGGATGAGGTCGACCCGGAATTACTGGAAACCTATAAAAAACTCGGTATTCCGCTGGATGAGCAGGAAAGGCTGGCCGGTATTGCCGTTGATGCGGTGTTTGACAGTGTTTCGGTGGCGACGACCTTTAAAGGCAAGCTGAAAGAAGCGGGGGTTATTTTCTGTCCCATTTCAGAAGCCCTGCGAGACTATCCAGAACTGGTAAAACAGTATTTGGGGACAGTTGTGCCAGCCGGTGACAATTTTTTTGCCGCGCTGAATGCGGCGGTGTTTACCGATGGTTCATTTGTTTATATTCCCAAGGGCGTGCGTTGTCCGATGGAATTATCCACTTATTTTCGTATCAACGCGGCGAATACCGGACAATTTGAACGCACACTGATTATTGCCGATGAAGGTAGCTATGTCAGTTATCTGGAAGGCTGTACCGCGCCGATGCGGGATGAAAATCAATTGCATGCTGCGGTGGTGGAGCTGGTTGCGCTGGATAATGCAGAGATTAAATATTCCACCGTGCAGAACTGGTATCCGGGGGATAAAGACGGCAAGGGCGGTATTTATAATTTTGTGACCAAGCGGGCTGAATGCCGTGGTAAAAATGCCAAAGTGTCCTGGACTCAGGTTGAAACCGGTTCGGCCATTACCTGGAAATATCCCAGCTGTGTGTTGCTGGGAGAAAATTCCGTCGGCGAATTTTATTCAGTCGCGTTAACCAATAACCGGCAACAGGCAGATACCGGCACCAAAATGATTCATATCGGTGCCAATACGCGCAGCACAATCATTTCCAAAGGTATTTCCGCAGGGAAGGCACAAAATACCTATCGCGGTCTGGTTAAGGTGGCGAAAAGCGCAAAACAGGCGCGTAACTATACGCAGTGTGATTCGTTACTGGTCGGGGATCGCTGCGGTGCGCATACCTTCCCGTATGTTGAAGTCAAACAACCTACAGCCAGCGTGGAACATGAGGCGACGACCTCAAAAATCAGTGAAGACCAATTATTCTTTTGCCAACAACGTGGATTGTCGGCCGAAGATGCCGTGTCAATGATTGTGAATGGTTTTTGTAAAGAAGTCTTTAAAGAGTTGCCGATGGAATTTGCGGTAGAAGCGCAAGCCTTGCTCGGCATCAGTCTGGAAGGCTCGGTTGGTTAATTGAAACTATCCGTAAATTGAATTACATCAAAGAACAGGAAAAAAAATGCTCAGCATCGAAAATCTTCATGCCAATGCCGGCGAAAAGCCGATTTTGAAAGGTTTGAATCTACAGATTAATCCCGGCGAAGTGCACGCCATTATGGGGCCGAACGGGGCCGGGAAAAGCACCTTGTCGCATGTGTTGTCCGGCAAGGACGGCTACACCGTGACAGAAGGCAAGGTGACGTTTTGTGGTAAAGACCTGCTGGATATGGCGCCGGAAATTCGTGCGCGGGAAGGCATCTTTCTGGCATTTCAATATCCGGTAGAAATCCCGGGCGTCAGCAATATCTATTTTCTGAAAGCAGCGTTGAATGCCATGCGTAAACATCGCGGACTGGACGAAGTGGATGCGATGGATTTTTTGACCTTGGTGAAAGACAAGGTCAAATTACTGAAAATGGATGAAAAGTTTCTTTACCGGGCGATCAATGAGGGCTTTTCGGGGGGCGAAAAGAAACGGAACGAAATTTTACAGGCTATGATTCTGGAACCGAAGTTGTGCATCCTGGATGAAACGGATTCCGGTTTGGATATTGATGCGCTGAAGATTGTCGCCGAAGGCATCAATGCGATGCGATCAGCGGAGCGTTCATTTTTGATGATTACGCATTATCAGCGCTTGCTGGATTATGTGAAGCCGGATTTTGTACATGTCCTGGCCGATGGCAAAATCGTTAAAACCGGCGGCCCCGAATTGGCAAAAGAGCTGGAAGAAAGTGGCTATAGTTTTCTGGAACAGCAGGTTGCATGATGAGTGAGACAGCTTCATTGGCATTGATTGAGGATTATCCGCAGGCTAAAGCCAATTTGCCGGGATACGGGGTGGACTGGTGTCGGACGTTTCGTGACCAGGCCTTTAGTCAGTTTTCAGCCTCGGGCTTTCCCTCGCCGCGAGAAGAAGAGTGGCGTTATACCAATGTGTCGGCGATTGAAAAAAAGCGTTTTCATTGGGCAACGGCTGAAAAACCGATCGATACGGCATGGTTGCAATCATTGTTTCTGGATGATTGCTGGACTGTCGTCTTGATTGATGGCGTGTTTTCGTCTGATTATTCTCGACTGTCGGGATTGCCGGATGGCGTTGTGGTGGCTTCTGTCGCCGAAACCTTGCAGTCAAACCCGGATGCATTGAAGGATTATTTGGGTCAGGCCGTCAGTGATAAAGAACATAACTTTATTGCGTTTAACAGTGCCTGGTTTCGCGATGGCGTCTTTATTCGCGTTGAGGCAGGTGTCTGTCTTGAGCAACCCATCCAGATTGTTCACGTGACGACGCAGGCTGAAACGTTGTCGTGTACGCGGCAGATTATTGCGTTGCAAGAAGCGGCGATTGCCGAAATTATAGAAACCTATGCCGGTCAAGAGTGTGCCTACCTGACCACGTCGGTCAATGAGGTGTTTCTGGCCGACAAGGCGCAACTGGGCGCGAGCAAGGTTCAGCAGGAGGCAGAGCAAGCCTGGCATTTCGGTGGCTGGTATGTCAAACAGAGCACTCAGGCACAGTTTACGCATCATCATTTTGCATTTGGGGGCTTGTTGACCCGCACGGATATTCATTGCGATCTGGAGACAGCGGCCGAATGTGAGCTTAATGGCTTGTTTTTAGGTTTGAAGCGCCAGCATCAGGACAGCCATACCCGTATCGTGCATCAGAAACCGGATGCAATCAGCCGCGAGCAATATAAAGGTGTGCTGAATCAGCGTGCGCGTGGTGTGTTTCAAGGGCGGGTCATTGTGGCTCAGGATGCTCAGCGTACAGACTCGCAGATGAACAATCAGAATCTTTTATTGTCGGAGCATGCTGAAATCGACACCAAACCACAGCTTGAAATTTATGCGGATGATGTGAAATGTGCGCATGGTGTGACGGTGGGGCAATTGGATGAAAATTCTGTGTTTTATTGCCAGTCGCGTGGGCTTGATGAAGAGTCTGCTCGAAATATGCTCACCTTTGCGTTTGCCAATCAGATGGTTAAAAAGATTGAACGAAAAGCGCTGCATGATCAGGTTTTGTCACTCTTATTACAACGCTTTCCACAACAAGGCGTTGACAGTAGTTGGTTATAACTGAACAATCACTCAAAATGACTCAATTTCCAAATGACTCAATTTCCAATTCAAAAAATACGGGAAGACTTTCCCATACTGCAAGAAAAAATTCGTAACAAGCCATTGGTTTATCTGGATAATGCCGCCACGTGCCAGAAACCTGCGGCGGTTATCGAGGCCATGTCGCATCTATACCGGCATGATTATGCCAATGTACATCGCGGTGTTCATACCCTGAGTGTGCGCTCAACAGATTTGTATGAAGGGGCACGGGAGAAAGTGCGCCAGTTTATCAATGCCAGAAGTCATAAAGAGATTGTTTTTGTTAAAGGCACGACTGATGCGATTAATCTGGTCGCACAAAGCTTTGGTCGTGCCCAAATAAAAGCGGGCGATGAGATTCTGATTACCGCGATGGAGCATCATTCCAATATTGTGCCCTGGCAAATATTATGTCAGCAAATCGGTGCGGTGTTGAAAGTTGCCCCCATTAACCAAAAAGGTGAATTGCAGGTCGAACAATTTGAAAACCTGTTGAGTGATAAAACCCGATTGGTTTCTGTTGTGCATATGTCTAACGCCTTAGGCACCATCAATCCGGTGAAACAGCTGATCGACAAGGCGCATGCACGTAATATTCCGGTATTGCTCGATGGCGCGCAGGCGATTCCGCATATGCGCGTTGATGTGCAAGATTTGGATTGTGATTTTTATGCCTTTTCGGGGCATAAATTGTATGCACCGACAGGCATTGGTGTGTTGTACGGCAAGCAGGAATTGCTGGAGTCGATGCCGCCATACCAGGGTGGCGGTGATATGATTCGGAAGGTAACCTTCGAAGAAACCGAATATAATGATTTGCCGTATAAATTTGAAGCCGGAACGCCGGCTATTGCAGAAGCGATTGTCCTGGGAACCGCGATTGACTATCTGGTAGACGTTGGCATGGATTCGGTTGCCGCGTATGAGGCTGAATTGCTGGCCTATGCTACCGAACAAGCGCATAAAATAAAAGGCTTGCGAATTATCGGGGAAGCGGAGAATAAAGGCGCGATTTTGTCGTTTGTATTGGATAATGTTCATCCGCATGATATTGGCACCATGCTGGACAGTCTTGGCATTGCGGTGCGAGCCGGGCACCATTGCGCCATGCCGGTGATGGATTTTTTCCAGGTTCCGGCGACCGCGCGGGCTTCGTTCGCCATGTATAATACGGTCGACGAAATTGATATATTAATGGATGGGATTAAATCCCTGATTGAGGTGTTTGGCTAATGTTTGATGATTTACGCGATCTTTACCAGGAAGTTATTTTCGATCACAATCGAAATCCCCGAAATTTCCGGGTAATAGAAGATGCTGATCGTACCGTGGAAGGATTTAATCCTTTATGTGGTGATCGTCTGACCCTGTATATCAAGCTTGATGGCGACAAGATTGTCGATGCCAGTTTTCAGGGGTCTGGCTGTGCCATTTCAACCGCATCGGTGTCACTGATGACTGAAATCATCAAAGGGAAAACGATTGATGAGGCTGAGGAATTGTTTGAGAAATTCCATGAGATGACAACCGGTAAGGATGAAGATGTTCAGCTGGAAGCCATGGGAAAACTGGCAGTTTTAGCCGGTGTCCGCGAATATCCGGCGCGGGTCAAATGCGCAACACTGGCCTGGCATACGCTGGATGCCGCCTTGAAAAATCAGGAAACCAGCATTTCGACAGAATAAACCGCCGATGTCGGGTTCGATGCTTGCCGTATTGCTGAATCCGGAACGACCGTCGGATTGTCAGTTTTTGGCGGAGCAACTGGCGTTGCCATTATTGCAGCCCGAACAAGCTATCGCTGATTCAGGATTTGAATTTTTTATGTGCTATCGGGGCGGTGCTTTAAAGTTGCTGGACAGACAGTCCTTAAAAAAAGGAGGGCTGCAGGTCGAAATTGAACCGCGTCCGGGTGAGCAGCATTCCTGGCCTGCGCCGAGAAAAAACGTGCTTGCACAAGCCATCGGCAAAAAAACACGGACGGTGACAGATGCCACCACGGGGTGGGCGCAGGATTCGCTGGCTTTATTCCGTATGGGCTATCAGTTGCGCTGCATTGAGCGTTCTCCCATCTTACATGCCTTGATTACCGATGGCTTCAAGCGTTTATCCGCAAAAGACTGGGTGCAAAGACGGGCATTGGCGATGCCTGAGTTGATTTACGGCGATGCCATCACATTACTGGGCGATTTGCCACAGGTCGATTGTATTTATCTAGACCCCATGTTCCCGCCTAAACGCAAAAAATCGGCGCTGACCAAAAAGTCCATGGCTGTTTTACGACCTATTCTGGGTGATGACCTGGATAGGATGCAGTTGTTCGAGGTGGCTATGTCGGCTGCCGGCAAGCGGGTTGTCATAAAAAGTCCGGATTATGCCGAACCTTTAGCGAAGCCCGATCAATCTTTCCATAGCAAATTGTTGCGATATGATGTTTTTTTGCGTTAAAGCCGGCGCTTGCTTTCGGGTACAATGTGTTTCTTTTAAAATCTTAAAAAGCGTATGAGTGACTGGATTGATGTGGCCGCGGCCAATGCGATTGCCGAAGGAGAACATGTCGTTGTCGATGTCGATGGCAGCGATGTGGCGATATTTAATCTGAAGGGCGAGTTTTATGCGATTGAGGATGTCTGTACGCATGATGGCGCCGAAATCGCGAGTGGTGAACTGGATGGCGATGAAATTATTTGTCCACGACATGGTGCCCGATTTTGTATTCGCACGGGTCAAGTAAAATGCCCGCCGGCCTATGAGGATGTTGCTGTTTTTCCGGTTCGGGTCGTCAATGGGCGTATACAGATTAAAGATACACGATGGGATTAGTCGTGTATCCATTTACGGACTATTTTAGCCATCAGAATAAAGAGAGCCGTCATCGCTTATGAATGAATATCTTGTTTGGAATATCGATCCGATATTACTGCATGTTGGTGTCGTAAAGATTCGCTGGTATGGCTTGATGTTTGCATCGGCTTTTATGACGAGTTTTTATGTGATGCAGTGGATTTACAGGCGCGAAGGCAAAAATGTCGAGCAATTGGATGATTTGTTGTGGTATATGGCAATTGGTACGATCGTCGGCGCCCGTCTGGGTCATTGTTTGTTTTATGATCCTGTATTTTATCTGACGCATCCGCTTAAGATTTTTGCCATCTGGGAAGGTGGGTTGGCCAGTCATGGCGCCGGTATCGGCATTATTTTCAGTTTGTATCTGTATGTGCGTAAAACAGGGGATAATTTTCTGTGGTTACTGGACAGGGTCGCCATGACATCAATGCTTGCGGCATCCTTTATTCGCATCGGTAATTTTTTTAATTCTGAAATTGTCGGCATTCCGACACAGGTACCTTGGGCCGTTATTTTTCCTCGCGTGGATCGGCTGCCGCGTCATCCGGTGCAGCTGTATGAATCGATTGCTTATGCCGTTATTTTTCTCATTCTGATCTGGGTGTATCGGAAAACGGCAGAAAAACAAATCAATGGTTTATTGTTCGGCCTGTTTTGTATTCTGGCGTTCAGCGCGCGTTTTGTGTTGGAATTTTTCAAGACGCGGCAGGCATCCTACAATCATGACTTTTGGCTGACGACCGGGCAAATGCTCAGTATTCCGTTTTTCCTGATTGGCGTGGGCATTGTTGTCTGGGCGCTGAAACGTTATCGGCGGAAATCGTCATAATGAGGTATAATTGACTGTTTTTTCAGGACATAACACGCTGTTTCAACAGTTATAATGATTTATGCAAGAAATAAACCCGATTAAAAATACAATTGCCGACCTTAGCGAAAGGACGCAGGCGCTCAAGCAGTATCTCAATTATGAAGAAAAAAGCGAGCGGTTGGTTGAAGTGCTAAGAGAGCTTGAAAATCCTGATGTATGGAATAATCCCGATCAGGCGCAGGCGTTAGGAAAAGAGCGGGGACAGCTGGAGGTTATCGTCGAAACGATTGATGAGCTGGAACAGGGTTTGAGTGATTTGGCCGAATTGCTGGATATGGCCGTTGAAGAGGGCGATGCAGAAACCGTTGATACGGTTGCCGAAGATTTAGATCAATATGCACGTAAGGTTAACAGCCTGGAATTTCGACGTATGTTCTCTGGCGAAATGGATGCTAATAATGCCTTCCTCGATATACAAGCCGGTTCCGGCGGTACTGAAGCGCAGGATTGGGCATCCATGCTGCTCAGAATGTATCTGCGCTGGGGTGAACAAAAAGGCTTCGCGACTTCGGTAATCGAAGAGTCCCCAGGTGAGGTGGCCGGCATTAAAAGTGCGACGATTTTGTTTGAAGGTGATTATGCCTTTGGCTGGTTACGGACTGAAACCGGCGTTCATCGCCTGGTCAGAAAATCGCCGTTTGATTCCGGTAATCGTCGCCACACTTCATTTGCATCGGTTTTTGTATCGCCTGAAATCAATGATGATATTGATATTGACATTAATCCGGCCGATTTGCGGATCGATGTGTATCGTGCCAGTGGTGCCGGTGGTCAGCATGTCAACCGAACCGAGTCGGCTGTCCGTATTACGCATAATCCAACGGGTATCGTGGTGCAATGTCAAAATGACCGATCGCAACACAAGAATAAAGATACCGCGATGAAACAATTGAAAGCCAAGTTGTATGAGCTTGAAATGATGAAGCGCAGTGAAGCACAGCAGGCGCTGGAAGACACTAAATCCGATATTGGCTGGGGCAGCCAGATCCGCTCTTATGTATTAGATCAGTCCCGGATTAAGGATTTGCGTACCGGCGTTGAAACAGGCAACACGCAGGCGGTATTGGATGGCGACCTGGACCAATTTATCGAAGCCAGTTTGAAAGCTGGTCTGTAACCGAAACTATAACGAAAGTATAAAATGACAGAAATCGTACAAGACGAACAGGAACAAATCCAGCAACGCCGGCAGAAGTTGCAGGCGTTGAGAGCCGAAGGAACCGCCTTTCCTACCGATTTTCGCCGTAATGTGGTTGCCGGGGAGCTATTGGCCGAATATGGTGAAAAAAGCAAAGAGGAATTAGAAGCGAATCCAGTTCGGGTCAAAGTGGCCGGCCGTATGATGACGCGCCGCATTATGGGAAAAGCAAGTTTTTGCCATATCCAGGATATGTCCGGAAAGATTCAGTTGTATGTCACACGTGATGCGCTGCCGGAAGGTTTTTATAACGAACAGTTTAAAAAATGGGATGTTGGTGACATTATCGGTGCCGAAGGGGTGCTGTTTAAAACCAAGGTGGGGGAGCTGAGTATCCGGGTCGATGCTATTCGTTTGTTGACGAAAGCGTTACGCCCTTTGCCTGAAAAATTTCATGGCATTGCCGATCAGGAAATTAAATATCGGCAGCGTTATCTCGATCTGATTATGAATGAAGCGTCCCGAAATACCTTTCGGATTCGTTCTCAAATCGTTTCATATATTCGTCAATTTCTAATGGCGCGTGATTTTCTTGAGGTTGAGACGCCGATGATGCAGGTCATTCCCGGCGGTGCAACGGCCCGACCCTTTCAAACCTATCACAATGCGCTGGACATGGAAATGTATTTGCGTATTGCGCCTGAACTTTATTTGAAACGATTGGTGGTCGGCGGTTTTGAACGCGTGTTTGAAATCAATCGTAATTTTCGCAATGAAGGGCTGTCAACGCGGCATAACCCTGAATTCACCATGCTGGAGTTTTATCAGGCCTATGCCGAATATGAAGACTTGATGGACTTGACCGAAGCGATGTTGCGAGGCATTGCCGAAGAAATCGTCGGCGAGTCTATGATCGAATATCAAGGCGAAAAATATGATTTCGGCAAACCGTTTGGACGGATGACGGTGGTTGAATCCATATTGCATTTTAATCCAGATTTAACGCTGTCTGATATTGATAATCGGGAGTCAGCCGTCAAGGTTGCCGAAAAACTGAATATTCCGGTTAAAGAAAGCTATGGTTTAGGCAAGGTCCAGATTGAAATCTTTGAGAAAACCGTTGAGCACCGACTGATGAACCCAACATTTATCACGGCGTATCCCGTTGAGGTATCACCATTGGCCCGGCGGAATGATGAAAATCCAGAGGTGACAGATCGTTTTGAATTTTTTGTCGGTGGACGCGAAATCGCCAATGGATTTACAGAGTTAAATGACGCCGAAGACCAGGCTGAACGCTTCCGTAAACAAGTGGAAGAGAAAGATGCGGGTGACAATGAGGCTATGCATTATGATGCCGATTACATCACAGCCCTGGAGCATGGTATGCCTCCGACAGCGGGCGAAGGCATTGGTATTGACCGGTTGGTGATGTTGTTTACCGATGCACCGAGTATTCGAGATGTTTTGTTATTTCCACATCTTAAACCAAAACAGTAGACCAGAGGTAAATAATGGCAGTTTCAGAGCAAGATTTTAAAGACACGCTGAGATTATGGGCGAGCGGTGTGACGGTCGTCACGTCAAAATCCGAGCAAGATGGCGTCAAAGGCATGACGGCAACATCCTTTAGCAGTGTTTCGCTGGAGCCGCCGCAAATTCTGGTTTGTATTCATGAAAAAGCGGATACCGGCAAGGTAATTCTGGAACAGAAGAAATTTGCGGTCAATATTTTACACAGCGAGCAGCAAGATGCTTCAAATCAATTTGCTGGCGCGAATAGCCAGGAAGAGCGCTTTGCCAATGTGGATTGGGAAGAAGGCAAAAGTGGCTCGCCTGTGTTGAAAGGTGCTTTGGCGAGCCTTGAGTGTACCTTGGTACAGCAAGTGAAGGCTGGAACGCACTGGATAGTGATTGGGCAGGTCGAAAATGTGACTCAAAATCAGGGTACGCCACTGCTCTATTTTGATTCGGCTTATCGTAGCCTGGCTGAAAGCTAACGACATATCTGTCGGAGTAATGAAACACTAAAAACGTATGATGGGGCTAAAAACAATCACACGGCCACATTTTCCAATTAATGATGTTGAGGCGGAGCACAATCCCAGAGATTATTATGTCGCCTTGGCGGCGTTTGTGGGGGTGGCGTTGTGTTTTGTAATCGACTCCGTGGCAGGACCTGATTTACAGCTCGCCTTGGGCGTTGCTGGGTGGGTGACTTTGTTTGTTTTTCTGGCGGGTGAATCGGCTCACGTGCGAGCGCAAGTGCTTGTTGCCGTCGCTTTTGCTACGCTCGGCGAGCATTTTGCTTCGATCTATATGGCAGGCTATACCTATCGAATGGAGAATGTTCCTGCCTTTGTGCCTCCAGGTCATGGTATTGTTTATTTGACCGCAGTCGTGTTGGGTCGATCTGGTTTTTTTCAGCGCCACGCGCGAAAAATATTGCAATTTGTCGTTTTTTTTGGCGGTATATGGGCGGCATTGGCGTTGTTCGGAATTTCCGGCAGAAAAGATGAAATTGGTGCGATTCTATTCACTATTTATCTTGGTTTTCTATTTAAAGGCCGCTCTTCAATGGTCTATTTGGGGGCATTTTTTATTACAACCTGGGTTGAGCTGGTGGGGACTGCCTTGGGAACCTGGAATTGGGCGGCGATAGATCCGGCGTCGACTTTAGCGCAAGGGAATCCACCGAGTGGTGTTGCCGCCTGGTATTGTCTGGTTGATGCCGTGGCATTGGCCGGATCAGCTTTCCTCCTACAAAAAATTGAACGCTATAATCTGAAGCGATTAGGTTGGCTGAAATTTGTCCGCTTGTCAGGAATTAAAAATACAACGAAATAGATGACAAAAAAAACAAAAAAAAAGGTGTCCAGTATTCGCATATATCGACGATTACTCGGTTATGTAAAGCCCTATTTATGGGCTTTTTTTATAAGTGTCATTGGTTTTTTGCTGTATTCGGCGACACAGCCGCTTTTTGCCGCAGTCATTAAACATATCATTGATACTTTGCAAAGTGATCATCGCGAGGATATGCTCTATTTACCCTTGTTTTTTGTCGGTTTGTTTTTTATCCGAGGCGTCGGCACTTATTTAGGTAATTATTTTTTAGCCAAAGTCTCTAACAATGTTGTTCATGATTTACGCTGTGCCGTATTTGATCAATACACATTATTGCCAACTGAATATTTTGATAAAAACAATCATGGTTATTTAATTTCCAGAATTACCCATAATGTGGGCGAAGTGACGACAGCCGTAACCGATGCCGTGCGAACATTTGTTCGAGAAGGCTTGACCGTTATGGGATTGCTTGCCTACTTGTTTTATAGCGAATGGCGGCTGACATTGATTTTTCTAACCATTACCCCGGTTATTGCAATCATGGTTGGATATGTCAGTAAACGTCTCCGACGCTTAGGTAAAAATATACAAGATTCAGTGGGAGATATGACGCATGTTGCCTCCGAGTTTATCCATGGCAACCGGATAGTGCGCAGTTATGGTGGTCAGGCGTATGAGAAAAAACGCTTCCATCAAAGCAGTTGGCGTAATCGAAGTCAATCATTAAAGCTGTCTGCAACAATGGCGATTCACAATCCATTGATGCAATTTTTTATATCTTTAGCGTTGGCCGGCTTGATGTATCTGGCTTTATTTATTATGGAAGATAATAGTGCGGGAAGTTTTGTCGGGTATTTGACCGCCGCTTTTATGCTGCCCAAACCCATTCGACAGCTCAGTGACGCGAATAGCTTGATCCAGAAAGGGATTGTTGCGGCGGAAAGTATTTTTGAAGTTCTCGATGAAGAAATAGAAAAAGATACAGGAGATTATGAGGTTGACAGGGTAGATGGCGAAATCGAATATAAGAATGTCTTTTTTTTCTATGATAAAGATAAAAACATCTTGGATAACTTGAGTTTTAAGATAAAGCCAGGGCAAACAGTTGCCTTAGTTGGCCAATCAGGTGGTGGAAAAAGCTCTATAATCAATTTGTTGCCTCGATTTTATGACTATGAAAAAGGACAAATATTACTGGATGGCGTTGAAATAGCAGATTACACTTTAGCCTCATTAAGAAAACAAATTGCTTTAGTTAGTCAAAACGTTACTTTATTCAATGATACGGTCGCCAATAATATTGCGTATGGAGAACTGAATGGCGCGACCCGCGAAGCAATCATTCAAGCGGCTAAAGATGCCCACGCCCTGGAATTTATCGAAAAATTACCGGAAGGCTTTGATACCAATATCGGAGAGCAAGGGATAAGTTTGTCAGGTGGACAAAGACAAAGGCTGGCATTGGCCAGAGCGATTTTAAAAAATGCATCGGTGTTGATTCTGGATGAGGCGACATCGGCATTGGATGTTCAATCAGAAAAGTATATTCAGGCGGCTTTAGATAAAGTTATGAAAGGTAGGACAACGATTGTTATTGCACATCGCCTTGCAACGATAGTTAAAGCTGATGTCATTTTTGTGATTAAGAGCGGAAAAATCGCCGAAAAAGGAACGCATCAGGGATTATTGCAGGCTAAGGGTCTATATTGGTCGCTTCAAAAGGATTCAGGTTTTTTTAAAAAGGCGTAAAAACCTTTTGACAGTCCCAAGAAAGCAGGTATAATGGCCAGCTCTTTCGCGAAGGAACTGCGGAGAGCCGGGATGGCGAGCTGGGAAATGAATGTTTTATTTTCCGGGGCTTAAAAAAAGGATTTGACAGACGGATTAGGGTCTGTATAATAGTCGGACTCAACGGGGCTGAGTTGCTCCGGACTGGTTTTCCAGTCACGCTCTTTAACAAAACAATCGAAATAATTTGTGTGGGTACTTGTGGTGGATATTTTAGACTGTACTAAGATATTCGACACAGATATTCATGTCAATTCTAAAGCAGAATTTACGTTGATTCTGAGTCGAGCCAAGATTGGAAACTAATCTTACTTAGTTTCAAACCATATTAAACTGAAGAGTTTGATCATGGCTCAGATTGAACGCTGGCGGTATGCTTAACACATGCAAGTCGAACGGTAACAGAAAGAAGCTTGCTTCTTTGCTGACGAGTGGCGGACGGGTGAGTAACGCGTAGGAATCTGCCCAGTGGTGGGGGACAACTTGGGGAAACCCAAGCTAATACCGCATACGCCCTACGGGGGAAAGCGGGGGATCTTTTAGACCTCGCGCCATTGGATGAGCCTGCGTTAGATTAGCTGGTTGGTGGGGTAAAGGCCTACCAAGGCGACGATCTATAGCTGGTCTGAGAGGACGATCAGCCACACTGGGACTGAGACACGGCCCAGACTCCTACGGGAGGCAGCAGTGGGGAATATTGCACAATGGGCGCAAGCCTGATGCAGCCATGCCGCGTGTGTGAAGAAGGCCCGAGGGTTGTAAAGCACTTTCAGTGGGGAGGAAGGACGCTTGGCTAATACCCAAGCGTTTTGACGTTACCCACAGAAGAAGCACCGGCTAACTCTGTGCCAGCAGCCGCGGTAATACAGAGGGTGCAAGCGTTATTCGGAATTACTGGGCGTAAAGCGCGCGTAGGCGGAATGTTAAGTCAGTTGTGAAATCCCCGGGCTCAACCTGGGAACTGCATCTGATACTGGCATTCTAGAGTTTAGTAGAGGGAAGTGGAATTCCAGGTGTAGCAGTGAAATGCGTAGATATCTGGAGGAACACCAGTGGCGAAGGCGGCTTCCTGGACTAAAACTGACGCTGAGGTGCGAAAGCGTGGGGAGCGAACGGGATTAGATACCCCGGTAGTCCACGCCGTAAACGATGTCAACTAGCTGTTGGTCCTATTAAAAGGATTAGTAGCGAAGCTAACGCGCTAAGTTGACCGCCTGGGGAGTACGGTCGCAAGATTAAAACTCAAAGGAATTGACG
>CAJXMF010000038.1 GCA_913056195.1 uncultured Methylococcaceae bacterium
ATTTCTGTCTCCTAAAGTTGAATTTTACAGGCGACAGGTATGGTGACATAGGGGGTGAGAGCCACGATCACTATGAAAAACCAATCCCTTTGATGGCTGTCTAATGGCTACTGCACGATCAATTGCTTCGCAAATCAGTGATGTGGTCATACGCTTGTCTATAGCCCAACCCACTATTCGTCGTGAATATAAATCCATTACGACCGCCAAGTACATCCAACCCTGAGTCGTTTTTAAATACGTAATATCACCCGCCCAAACTTGATTAATTCCCACTGGGTTGAAATTTTGGTTCAGCAAATTATCGGCAACACCTGCGCGCTCATCACGCCTAGTCGTAACCTTGTAAGCCCTGCGTTGCTGGACGATGAGCCCTAAAGACTTCATGCGACGCCGCGTTTTACCCCGGCCAATTCTAATGCCTTCTTCGTTTAACTTCTTGGCCATCTCTCGACTGCCCAAGCTTTCCCAGCTGTTGGCAAACAACTTTTTCATGCGTGCATTTAAATGTAAATCTTCCGCTGTTATTGTCTGCTTAGGCCGTTTTCGCCAGCAATAGAATGCTGACTTACCGACCTTCATAACACGACACAGCAACCGCACAGGAAAGGTCTTTGACTTCTCTTCAATAAAGCCAAATTTTACTTCATTCCTTTCGCGAAGAAGGCGCTCGCCTTTTTTAAAATTTCTTTCTCCATACGAAGCTCTTTCACTTCCTTGCGTAGTCGAACCAATTCTGCTCTTTCCTCACGACTTGGGGCACTGCCTGATACTTTGGCTTCCTCGTTATCTTTCCAGCGATAGAGTAAATTTGCTCGAATACCCAGTGATTCGGCGGCTTTCGTCACTGAATACCCCTCATTAACCACCAATGCGACAGCCTCTTTTTTAAATTCGGGGCTATAGACCCTATGTGTACGTTTTTTAGTCATTTCAATACCTTAACTTTGTGAGATCATTATCTCTTATTAAAGTGTCCGGTGGTATTAGACCAGAACAAATAGAGCCGGTATTTTCCGTCAGGCCGTTTTCATTGACCAGGTCATAACTGATTTCGCAGCATTGCATGGGTTTTTCAGGCTGCGCCATGTCGCAGTGTGCAGCCCTCGAACAGTTATGCAGCTTGTGTTCACCACAGCAACAGACAGGTTTTGCCTGGCCGCCGTTTAAATGGCAAGCGTACAGCGTTTGAACCTGCAGGAACAGGCCGGCAAATACGATGCAGATACTGGTATAAAATCTGAGTCGATGATGGCGAAAAATACGCATTGGTTCATCTTAGCAAAATACGGGCAGCAATCAGGTTGTGTGCGTTATATGGATGCGTTGAATTTTATGACGACTGAGATAAAGTTTTTGGTTAGATATTTACGCTCACGATGCGTTTTTATGAACAGTGCTTTCCAGCAGCATTAAGGCGACGCCTACGCAAATGGCGGAATCGGCGATATTAAAAGCCGGCCAGTGCCAGTTTTTATAATACAGGTCTAAAAAGTCGATGACATATCCATAAAGCAGGCGGTCGAGCAGATTGCCGATGGCGCCGCCTAAAATGAGCGACAAGGCCGCCGCCATCAAGGTTTCATTTTTCTTCAGGCGCATTAACCACAGCGTCAGTATGACACTGATAGCTAAAGCGATTAAAGCGAAAAACCAGCGCTGCCAGCCCCCCGCTTCGCTTAATAAGCTGAAGGCCGCGCCGGTGTTGTGAACATAGGTCAGATTAAAACCGGGAATCAGCGGGATAGACTGATACAGCTGCATCGTCTGATCGACCAGCCATTTGCTGGCCTGATCGAGAATCAGCACCAGCAAGGACAGCTTTAGCCATTTCAGCATGGAATTCGGGCGATCAGGCATAACGACGTGTTTCCCCTTCGCCTTCGATATTTTCGACACAGCGCCCGCATAATTCAGGATGCTGTGGATGCTGGCCGACATCTTTACGCTGATGCCAGCAGCGGACACATTTTGTATGTTCAGACGCTACAACTTTCAGCTTAAGACCATCGATGTCGGTCGCCGTTGCGTCGGCATCGGCATCGCTCATCGCTTGTGCGCTGGCTTCTGAAGTAATGAAAACAAAGCGTAATTCATCACCCAGTTTAGTGAGTGCCGTTAGATAATCCGCATCGGCATACAGGGTCACTTCGGCATTCAGGGAAGCACCGATGGTACCGGCCGAGCGCAGGCTTTCCAGCTCCTTGGCGACAGCCGAACGCACCTGCATGATTTTTTCCCAGCTTTCGCGGTCGATGGCGCTATCTTCGTCCAGCGGGAATAAATCGGTATACCAGTTTTCCAGAAAAACCGATTCGCTGCGCTGGCCAGGAATGTAATGCCAGATTTCATCGGCGGTGTAACTGATAAGGGGGGCCAGCCAGCGTACCAAAGCTTCGATGACATAATACATGGCCGTTTGTGCTGAACGGCGCGGCAAGCCATCGGCTTTGGCGGTGTATTGACGATCTTTGACAATATCGAGATAAAAACCGCCCAGATCCAGCGTACAAAAATGCAGGATTTTTTGATAAATAGGCTGAAATTGATAGGTGTTATAGGCGTCAATGATCTCATTTTGCAGTCGATAGGCGCGATCGACAATCCAGCGGTCGAGCGCCAGCAGGTCGCCGTTATCAACCTGATCGCAGGCCGGGTCGAAGCCATGCAGATTCGACAGCAGGAAACGCGCGGTATTGCGCAGTCGGCGATAACCATCGGCGGTGCGTTTTAAAATTTCATCAGAAACATGCATTTCCCCGCGATAATCGGTACTCGCCACCCACAAGCGCAAGACATCGGCACCCAGTGATTTCATCACCGTTTGCGGGGCGACGACATTACCTTTGGATTTTGACATCTTCTTGCCTTCGGCATCGACAGTAAAGCCATGGGTCAACACCGCCTTGTAGGGCGCGGTGTCATTCATCGCCGCTGATGTCAACAGCGACGACTGAAACCAGCCGCGATGCTGGTCAGAGCCTTCAAGGTAAAGGTCGGCGGGGAATGTCAGCTGTTCACGTCGTTTCAGTACGCAGGCATGAGTGACACCGGAATCAAACCAGACATCCAGCGTATCCTGGATTTTGTCATACTGTTCGGCCTCATCACCCAGCAGGTCTGCTGCATCGAGTTCAAACCAGGCATCAATGCCGTGTTGCTCGACTTTTAAGGCGACCTGTTCAATCAATTCGGCTGTGCGCGGGTGCAGCTCGCCGCTTTGTTTATGAATAAACAGGGTAATCGGGACGCCCCAGGTGCGTTGTCTTGAAATACACCAGTCCGGCCGGTTGTTGATCATGCTTTCGATGCGCGCCTGCCCCCAATCGGGAATCCACTGGACTTTTTTCACTTCAGCCAGAGCCGTGTCACGTAAATGGTTTTTGTCCATTGAGATAAACCATTGGGCGGTGGCGCGGAAGATAATCGGTGTTTTATGGCGCCAGCAATGCGGATAACTGTGCAGCAAGGCCTCGTGGTGCAATAGTTTGCCGTGTTCTTTGAGGACCTCCAGCACATGGTCATTGGCGCTGAAGACATGCTCGCCGGCAAATAATTCGGTCTCAGGCAAAAAGACACCATTTGAGTCAACCGGGTTATCCACGGACAGATTGTATTTGATGCCGACCTCATAGTCTTCCTGACCATGGCCCGGTGCGGTATGGACAGCCCCGGTGCCGGCATCGACGGTAACGTGGTCGCCGAGGATGATGGGGACTTGACGGTCATAGAAGGGGTGTTGCAAAAGCTGGTTTTCCAGTGCTTCGCCCTTGCAATAGGCAATGACATGGTATTCGTCGATGCCATAACGCAGCATGGCGTCTTTCAGCAGCACTTCGGCAATCAGCAAGCGCTCTTTTTGGCCATCGTTTTCACATTGTACGATGGCGTATTCCAGTTCGGGATTCAGCGCGACGCCCTGGTTTGCAGGCAGTGTCCACGGTGTTGTCGTCCAGATAACGATCGATAACGGGCCTTCGCCTTCATGTTCGGGAACGTGATGGCAGGCGGCTATGAGCGCCTGTTCATCAATCACTTGAAAACGGACGTCGATGGCCGGTGAGGTTTTGTCCTCGTATTCCACTTCCGCTTCTGCCAGGGCCGAGCCGCAATCCGTACACCAATGCACAGGTTTGGCGCCCTGGCTTAAATGCCCTTTTTCAGCGATAGTCCCGAGGGAGCGGATAATATCGGCTTCGAATTTATAATCCATGGTCAGATAAGGGTTGTTCCAGTCCCCCAGCACGCCTAACCGAATAAACGCCTGCTTCTGCATGTTGACCTGTTTGCCCGCGTATTGACGGCATTCCTTGCGGAACACGGCAGGAGACACTTTGGCGCCGGCTTTACCCACCTTTTTTTCTACCATCAGCTCAATCGGCAGGCCGTGACAATCCCAGCCCGGCACATACGGCGCATCATAACCGCTTAACGATTTTGATTTGATGACAAAGTCTTTCAGAATCTTGTTGACGGCATGACCAATATGAATATCACCATTGGCATATGGCGGGCCATCGTGCAACACAAATTTTTCTTGTCCTGCGCGGTGTTGCCGAATTTTCTGGTACAAATCCATATCCAGCCATTTTTTCAGTCGCTCTGGTTCGCGTTGCGCCAGATTGCCTTTCATCGGAAAATCGGTTTTTGGGAGATTGAGTGTTTTTTTATAATCCATAACTGATGATTTGAGCGTGAGTTATCTGTTTTTAGAAGGCTGTTAAAATCTGTTTGGCTTGTATTACATCATACTTTATCTGCTGTTTAAGCTGTTGCAAGGATGAAAAGCGGATTTCATCGCGGATTTTCTGTTTAAAATGGACTTCCACATAGCGGCCATATATTTCCTGGTCAAAATCAAATAAATGCGTCTCCAGAATAACCCGGGTGCCGCCTTCTATAGTCGGGCGGGATCCAACATTGGCAACGCCCGAGTAGATGTTGTCATCAATGCCACTCATGGTCACCGCATAGACACCTTCAATCGGCGTATTTTTGCGGAACATTTCGATATTGGCGGTTGGAAAGCCCAATGTCCTGCCGCGTTTATCACCGTGCGCGACCCGGCCACAGACCGAATAATCACAACCCAGCATACGTCGGGCAATTGCCAGATCGCCTTCACCAAGGGCATCGCGGATCAACGTGCTGCTGACACGATGGCCGTCAATGATCAGCGATGGCGTGTCTTCTACCGCAAAGCCGGCCCGCTGGCCAAATTGTTGCAGCATGGCAAAATTACCGCGCCGGGCTTTGCCAAAATGAAAATCATCCCCCACCACTAAATGTTTCACCTGCAATTTGTCGATCAAAATATTCTGTACAAAATCTTCGGCCTCATAATTGGCCAGATGGCGGTTAAACTTCATCACCAGCAGCTGGTCGACCGGCAAATGACTTAGGCCGATCACCTTTTCCCGCAACCGCATCAAACGTGACGGCGCATTATCGTTTAAAAAATATTCCAAAGGTTGCGGCTCAAACAGCATCACAACCACAGGCAGATCCAATTCCCGCCCCTTCTGAGTCAGTTTTTCAATTACCGCACGATGGCCGATATGCAAACCATCAAAATTACCAATCGTTAAAACACAACCCGCCGGCAGGGTTTCAAGATGAGCCAGTCCCCGGATTAAACGCATATAATTTAAGAAATTATAAAACCTTTCATTCTATCATTAACTTAAGGCCAAGTAAGTGCTGATTTATCATGGAATTTATATGTGATTGCTTAGTTATCGGCCGGCTTTGGGAAAAACCGTAATAATCATGTCTGGTCCAGCGTGGTAAAAGATAGACAGAAGAAAAGGGTGACGAGCCCTAACCCTGATATAATCAAAGGCACTTCGGAGTTGAATCTGCGGAATCTATTATGGCATTAGCAAAAGAAGATATTGAACAAATTCAATCAATGATCCAGCGGGCGATTACAAAAAACACCTGCGGTTGGCAATGCCAATGTGCGGTACGAACTGGAATTGTGGGCGCGTACTGTCCGGGTTGAAGAAGAATTAAAACATCAACGGGAATTGATGTTGAAGGGGTTTGACCAAACGGAAAAACGATTTGAACAAATAGAAAAGCAACTGGAAAAACTCAGCCAGGCAATTTTTGATATTCATCAGCAAATTAAATAACAAATGAAATAGACATTCGCCATGCTGGTTAGCGTTGCCGGTTTGATTTGTGCAACAAAGCCATTTTTATGGGGAGATAAAAAATCCTCAATTGCTTGTAAAATTTAAGATTATAGCTAGTCTGAAACCAAGGATGTTTGAATTGATAAAAGGAAGTGTCCAGAATTTATATGAGGAATTGAACACATGAAAAAGCTTGGAATTATTTTGATGCTATTGGCGTTTAATGCGATAGCTAAACCGGTCAATATCAATACGGCAAATGCAAAGACCATTGCGGCGTCACTACAAGGTATCGGCCAGAAAAAAGCCGAAGCCATAGTAAAATATCGCAAAACTCATGGCAAATTCAAAACGATCAAAGATCTTGTCAAGGTGAAAGGTATTGGGCTGAAAACATTGCAGAAAAATAAAGGCGATATTCTGATTAAAGCCAAAGAAAAGTCCCGCAAAAAGAAAATAAAAGCAAATAAAAAATAACCTGTAAAGTGGGATGGGTGGTGTCATAGCAAAGTAACCCATCCCATCCTCTTTTTACACTTGGATTTCGGTAATCCAATGTCGGTTTGCCTCAAAGTTGAAGGCGCATATCGAAAGCGATTGGATGGCTTGTTTGAGTGGCAATATTCTTTCATTTTTCCCTGGTTTCTAGGCGCTTGGCATGAACATTAAGACTTTGCCTGACAAACACATTATGTGTATTTCATTGGATAAGAGGAATGATAAATCATTGTCAGGCTATTCAACTTAAAACATGATCTCCCGAATTTATATTGAGCAGGCAATTACACAGCATCCGCGGGTGCAACAGATTTGTCGGCGTTTTCCAGAGGCCAGGCAGATTGAGTGTGAACGTTATGGGGAGGTGTTTAATCCGAAGGCGCAGAATTTTCGTATTCAAAAGCAACAACCGGCCCTGATTCTGGCGCGTAAGCATAAAGGCTATGCGTTGCCTGCGCCAGCCGGCTATGGTATTGGCGCGCAGCAGAATTATTATTTCTCGCACATGCTCAATTGTCTGTATGATTGTCGTTATTGTTTTCTGCAAGGCATGTATCAATCGGCCAATTATGTTTTGTTTGTCAATTATGAAGACTATATGGATGACATTAAGGCCATCAGCGCGCAACATGCGGCACAGCCGGTGCATTTTTTCTCCGGCTATGATTGCGACAGTCTGGCGCTGGAGCCTGTGACTGGATTTGTCGATTATTTTCTACCGCAATTTGAAAAACTGGACAATGCCTGGCTGGAGTTGCGCAGTAAAAGTACGCAGATTCGCCGTTTATTACAGCATTCACCCTGGCCGCGTTGCATCGTGGCGTTTAGCCTGTCGCCGGATGATGTGGCCGATAAATTGGAGCATAAGGCGCCGCCTTTGCAAAAACGCCTGGAGGCGATGGTTAAATTACAGCGACAGGGCTGGCGACTGGGCTTGCGCTTCGATCCGTTAATTTATCAAGCGCATTATAAAGATGATTATCGGCAGTTGTTTGAGCAGGTTTTCAGCCGCATTGATGTTGCCGCATTACATTCGGTCAGCTTGGGTGTGTTTCGGTTGCCCGAAAAATATTATAAAAAAATCTACAAGCTGTATCCTGAAGAAAAGTTGTTTGCCAGTCCATTACAGCATGCGAACGGTATGGTCAGTTACCGGAATGATCTGGAGCAGGAAATGACTGAACACTGTAGCCGGATGTTACTGGACTATATTCCAGAAGAGATATTCTTCCCTTGCACGGTATGACGCGGACGGTATTGGTGACAGGCGCAAGTTCAGGCATTGGTCGGGCCGTCAGCCGAAAATTGTTGCAGCAGGGCCACCAGGTGATAGGTTGCAGCCGTGATGTGGGTAAATTCAGCCGTTCGCTGCCGGCGTTTTTCCCGCTTGAGCTGGATTTAAGCCGGTTAGAGACCATTTCAGGCATAGGGCGTCAGATTCAGAGGCAACATCCGCAGCTTGATGCGGTGGTATTTGCCGCAGGCTTTGGTCGGTTTGCGGCCTTGGAGGAATTTTCCGAACGTCAGATTGAGCAATTGATGATGGTGAATTTTACCGCTCAGGTTTTTTTGACCAAAGCCTTGTTATCCAAATTGAAACAAAAAGCCCATGCCAATCTGGTTTATATCGGTTCGGAGGCGGCGCTGCGCGGTGCGCGCAAAGGCACGATTTATTGTGCCAGTAAATTCGCCTTGCGCGGATTTTGCCAGAGTCTTGCCGATGAGTGTGGAAAAAGTCCGGTACGTGTTTCTCTGATCAATCCGGGGATGGTGCGGACGCCGTTTTTTGATAACCTGGATTTTTGTCCGGGCGAGGCAGAAAAACAGGCGCTGACGGCCGATGATGTTGCTGATGCGGTCGCTTATGTCCTGGCGGCGCCCGGTCATGTCGCCATTGATGAATTGAATCTGAATCCTGTGAATAAGGTGATTCGGTTTAAAAAATAGAACCCACTTGTTTTTCCGGCTACACTGTTCATTTATTCCCGAACTTTTCAGCATTAATGCTTGCCAGATTTCTCATTTATATTGCTTATCTTTTAAAAAACGCTGCACGTTACCAGCGGTGTAAGCGGTTCTTCTATGATTTGCTGGAAAACCCGAAGAGCAAATTAAAATCCCGTTTCGATATATTCATGATGGTGCTGGTTATCGCCAGTGTTTCCTCTTTGGTGTATGAAGTGGAGCATGACGAGGGGGTATGGAGTCTTTATCTCGAGAATGTCGTCGTTAGCGTATTCATTGCCGAATATTTGTTGCGGATGTGGATCTATTCAGACAGCCATCAGTTGATTATCGATTATTACGAACACTGCGAATATTTATCGATTCGTTTCCGTATTATGACGGCGCTGAAAAAGGTCATCGCTAAAAAACTGGCCTATATGGTTACGCCGTTTGCCATTATCGATTTATTGGCGATTTTGCCCAGTTACCGTCCACTCAGAATTCTCCGAGTATTCCTCATTTTCAGGTTGTTCAAAATACTGCGCTATTCGCAGAGCCTGAAAATGTTTGCCGATATTATCAAGAGCAAACGCTTTGAATTGCAGACCCTGCTGATATTTCTCGGTTTTTTGGTGTTTATTGCCAGTATCGCCATTTACTTATTTGAAAACCGCAGTGAGGGAGGAACGGTTGATGATCTTTACGATGCCTTGTACTGGTCAGTAGTGACGATTTCAACCGTCGGTTATGGTGATATTACGCCGCTGACGACGGGCGGGCGGGCGGTGACAATGGTGTTGATTCTGACGAGTTTGGGTATTTTGGCCTTTTTCACCTCCATTATCGTCTCCGCCTTCAATGATCAGATAAACGGCCTGAGAATATCGCGCACGTTTGCTGAATTGGAAAACCACAGCGGACTCATTATCATCTGTGGTTTTGGACGGGTCGGGCAACAATTGGCGGCCTTGTTGGTAGCCGACCGGCAAAAAGTTGTTATCTTCGATATTTCAGAACAACGGGTGGAAGAAGCGAAACAAGAAGGCTATTTAAGTCTTGTGGCGAATGCGACGCAAAATGATATGCTGGAAAAGGCGGGCATAAAGCAGAATGTATCCACGATCATCGGGGCGACCGGCAATGATGTTATTAATGTCTATATCACCCTCACATGCCGCCATTTAAATAAGGATGTGCAGATTATTTCCCGCGCCAATCGGCATGAAAATGTGGCCAAATTATACCAGGCGGGTGCGGACACCGTGATCGAGCCATTTATTGTTTCGGGATTGTTAGCGGCTGAATATATTGGCCAACCGGTGGCCTTTGAAGCCATTATCGGGATTCTGCATGGTCAGAAAAATATTGTGCTGGAAGCCGTTAAGGTCAAGGCGGGCAGCTTGCTGGAAAAAAAATCAATTTCCGAGGTCGATTTTCACAAGCAGAGATTAAGCCTGGTGGGGGTAATCAGTCAGAACGCCAAACATCTGAAGCGTAAAAATAGATATGTGATTAAACAACAGCATTTTTATTTTAATCCACCGATGGATTTTAAACTCCAGGCCGATGATATTCTCGTGCTGTTAGGGCGCGCAACCAGTATCAGCCATTTTCGAGATCAAATTGAACAAAGTCATTTGCTGGGATAAGCCATGATTCGTTATGCTGTTTTCGGCTTTAACCCGATGTCCGTGGAAGCCATTAACCGACTCGATTGTAACTGTGTGATTGTTGTGGATCAGGCGCCTGAGTGTTTGAAACAGGCCGAAGAAAACGGGCTGGCGACGGCACCGATTGATTTTCGCAGCGATGAAGATCTGAAATCCATTGGTATCGGTAAGGACATTAAAACCTTGTTTTGCTTTTTTCCAGACGACTCCGACAATGTGTTTTTAACCCTGTCTGCACGCGCCATAGATCCGGAACTTCATATTGTTTCGATTGTCGATGACCCGGATGCTGAAAATAAGCTACTGGCCGCAGGCGCTAATAAGGTCATCAATCCTTATCAGATTTGCGGGCGTAAAATTTATGAGTGGATCAAAAAACCGGATATTACCAATATCGTCGACCATACTGTTTTTGGCCGTCAGGATCTGCATATCGCCGAGGTGGAAATTCCTGAAAAGTCGCCATTGGAAGGCATGTTGATCAGCGAATTGCAGTTAAGTACACGCTATAATCTGGTTTTGATTGGTGTTGTCGATAAAGAAATCAATGACGAACTGCACTTTGCCGTCGGCGAGCGGGATCATCGATTAGACGCCGACGATATTTTGGTGATTCTTGGCCCATCGCGAGCAATCAGACTCTTTAGAAAGGATGTAACCCATGTTGGAAAAAATTAAATTGTCCCCTAGAATCTGGTTTGCCCTGGGGGCTGCGGCGTGTTTTAGTATGCTGGGTGTAGGCGCTTATTTTCAGTTTGTTGAATATCTTGAACCCTGTCCATTGTGTATATCGCAGCGCATCATGATTTTATTCACCGGGCTTGTATTTCTGATTGCCGCCATTCACAATCCTCCCGCATGCTGGCGCAAGATTTATGCGATTACCGGCACGATCACGGCATTGATTGGTGCCGGAATTTCCATCCGGCATATTTGGTTACAGCATTTGCCGCCCGATGAAGTGCCGGAATGTGGCCCTGGTTTATCGTATATATTTGAAAACTTTCCGCTCACGGAAACATTGAAACTGATGCTGAACGGCACGGGTGAGTGTGCCGATGTATTATGGACATTTTTAGGCTTGAGCATTCCGGGCTGGACCTTAGTCGCTTTTTTGCTGTTGGCGGCGTTAAGTCTGTTACAGTTCTGGAATCAAGCTGCTGAAGAAGGCATGAATCATGAATAAACTTGTTTTAATGGTATTTTTAACGGCATCCTGGCTGTCTGTTTCAGCGGCGGAAACCGACAAGCTGGATCAGATTTTGCAGTCGCCACATCGTTCCGCAGCACATAAAGCGCGTGACAAATACCGGCACCCCAAGCAAACGCTTGAATTTTTTGATGTCAAGCCATATATGACTGTAGTGGAAATATGGCCGGGTGCGGGTTGGTATACGGAAATTCTGGCACCGTATCTGAAAGATGAAGGCATGTTATATGCCGCGCATTTTTCCGAACATGCCAGTGTGCCTTATTTCAGAAAAAGCCTGGCCAATTTTAAACAAAAACTGGCCGCAGACCCTAAAATATACGGCAAGGTGAAGGTAACGATTTTAAATCCGCCGGAACAGCTTGCTATTGCGCCGGAGGGCAGTGTTGATCGGGTGTTAACATTCCGTAATGTCCACAACTGGATGCAGGCAGGCACCGCCGAACAGGTTTTTGCCGCCATGTTTAAAGCGTTACGTCCCGGTGGTTTGCTCGGTGTCGTTGAACATCGAGCCAATCCGGAAACGCCGGTTGATCCACAGGCTAAATCCGGTTATGTACATGAAAAAACCGTCATTGCATTGGCCAAACAAGCGGGTTTTGATTTGTTGGATAAATCCGATATCAATCGTAACCCGAAAGACAGCACGCAACATCCTAAAGGTGTCTGGACCTTGCCTCCTTCCTTGCGGCTTGGGGATCAGGACAAAGAAAAATATCAGAAAATCGGTGAAAGTGACCGGATGACACTGAAATTTATTAAACCTTTTAATAAGAATAGAGCATTATGAAAAAACATACTTTTTTACTCAGTTTGATGATTGCCGTCAGTTTGACGCTGGCCGGTATTCCCGATGTCGAGGCGAAACGTTTTGGTGGCGCCCGCTCATTTGGCAGTAAGCACAGTTATAGCTCCCCGTTTCGACGTTCGGCGATGCCATCAAGAAGCATGCGACAGCAACAGGCGGCTCAAAAAAATCAGGCGATCCGACAAAACATGTCGAGACGGGGTGGTTTGTGGGGTATGTTAGGCGCGTTGGCAATTGGTGGTCTGTTAGGTTCCATGTTATTCGGTGGCGCGTTCCAGGGGGTCAATATGATGGACATGTTGATATTCGCCGGTATTGCCTTTTTGTTGTACCGTCTGTTTGTTGCTCGCAAACCGAAACCGGCTTATCAGCGAAATACCCTGGATGAGAATATGAGTGATTTCTCGAATTCCTCGAGTTCTCATCATGATGCGCCACAGGCCGGGCGTACTGCTTCGCCATTCAATACCGATGTGTTGTTTGGTCATAAACAGACGAAGAGTGCCGCGTTTGATGATGCTGATTTTGAACGCAGCGCGGTACCCGAGGGCTTCGATGAGCAGGATTTTCTGACCGGTGCGAAAAATGCGTTTTATCAATTACAAAAGGCTTGGGATAATCGTGATCTGGCGGATATTCGCGCCTTGACCACCGATAAAGTATTTGCAGAAATTCAGTCGCAGTTACAGGCAACAACTGAACAGAATCACACTGAAGTGTTGCATTTGGATGCTGAATTGCTGGATGTGCGTGAATTGGATGAAGAACTGGAAGCGGTGGTGCTGTTTGATGCCATTATCCGCGAAAATCCGGATGAACAGGCCAATCAGATCCGCGAAGTGTGGCATTTTATAAAACCTAAGCGGGCGATTCAGTCTAAATGGTATCTGGATGGTATTCAGCAACTGGAAGACTGATTGCGATGGCCAGCGATGATAAAACCCGGCAGCGCTATGATCGTTTAGCGCCCTATTTCGATGGGCTTGAAGGCCTGTTGGAAGGGGCGTTTTTTAAACAATGGCGACAAACCTTGTGGCAGCAGGCCACAGGGCCGGATATTCTGGAGGTCGGTGTCGGTACGGGCAAAAACTTCCCGTTTTATCCGCCAGACGCGCGGATTACGGCCATTGATTTCAGCGAGAAAATGCTGCAACGCGCCATGGAAAAAAAACAGCGGGATGGGGTCAAGGTTGATTTGTTTTTGCAGGATGTCGAGTCGTTACCGTATGCCGATAACAGTTTTGATACCGTTATCGCTACCTTCGTTTTTTGTTCGGTGCCACATCCTAAAAAAGGTCTGCTGGAATTATATCGTGTGTGCAAGCCAGGCGGTCAAGTGCTGTTATTGGAGCATGTACTCAGTTCCAATAAATTGATGGCGATGATGATGAATGCGATGAACCCCTTGGTTCGGAGGGTTTTTGGTGCCAATATTAACCGGCAAACGGTCAAAAATGTACAATCGTGTCCGTTTCAAAAGGTCATGTTAGATCCAGCTAGCCGTGATATGGTGAAAATGATTCGGGCGATTAAATAAACAGCGTGGGTGCCGCCTTATTTCAAGCCCCAAATTCGCTGCAGATCCAACCGTACATCATCCGGCCTGGGGATGACCTGACAGATGGCATAGGGGGTTTCTGGTTTGGCTTGTTTGCGTTGTATTGTGCTGTAGTGTTCGCCATGCGCGGAAACAACGGGCAGAACGATGGGTTGATTGCCCTGGCTGTGACCGCGGTGGATGACGATAGCCGTATCACCATTTTTCAGCGTCACAAAAGCGCCAGGCGGATACATGCCGATTTCCTGAATCAGCAGCTCAGCCAGGGTTTTATCCACGCTGGAGCCACGTTGTAAAAAGATTTCTCGCAATGCCCTTTTAACATAAAAACCATCGCGATATTTGCGCGGCAATACCATCGCGCTATAAATATCGGCCAATGAAAGTACCCGCGCATAAAGACTGATTTCAGCCTGTGTCAAACCTTTGGGATAACCTGAACCGTCAGGCTTCTCATGGTGGTTTTGCACACTTTCCAGCCAGTCTTTGTCATCAATGCCATGTTGCTGCAAAATTTCTCGGCTTAGGGTGGGATGTTCCCGGATGCGTTGTTTTTGCACTTCGATCAAGTCTGTCGTCTGCCGGGTGAGGGATTCCTGCAATTCCATCATGCCTAAGTTTTGCGTCAAGGCGGCGGCAATCACCTTCTGGCGGCTATTTTCCGGCACATTTTTTTGGCGTAGCAGTAATTCGGTCAACAGGGCGCATAAAATCGGGTGAATCTGGGTATAAAGGCTTTTTTGGTCCAGAATAATAGCACCCAGAACCGCGTCCCGGTTTTCTGTGCATAATTTCTGGATGACCTTGCATATTTTCAGAATACGAACACGATAGTCAGGGGCTTTTTCCCCGGCAAGCATCGATAATAAAAGGCGATGCGAATTTTGGCAAATGGTGTCGAGTACATGAAACGGTGAGGCTAAGGACGTGCGCTCGGCGTCATTGATTCGACGCGCTTCCTGCAAGGTGGCTTCGCGAAACACGCCGCGTGTCAGCAGGATGTATTTTTGGCGTTCACCGCTTATTTCTTCGCCTTGATTTAACAGCAATTCGCCATCCGGGCCATAAACAGACCAGGGTAATGGTTGATTGATTAACAGCTCTTGCGCGTCTAGCGGAATTTTAGGGATGTCTGACATAAGCCGGAATTAAAAAAACGAAAAACCTGTAACAGTAGTAAAATAGGCGCATATAGCGTGACAATCAATCTGTTTTTGTCGGGTTTTAACTTTATAAAGTCAGGAAGCTGTTGGTGAGGCACGATTGCTCGAATCGGCTTGAAATCAATATTTCCTAAGGTTTGCATAGATTATAGTGAAAGCACGTATTCAAAACTTGGTACAAACTCGCATTCCCACACAACATGGGGAATTTATTCTGCATTATTACTCGAATACGCTTGATGATAAGGAGCATATTGCCTTTGTCAAAGGCGATGTCCGTGGAAAATCCAATGTCCTTGTTCGCATTCATTCCGAATGCTTTACCGGCGATGTGCTGGGGTCATTACGTTGTGATTGTGGTGAACAGCTGGATATGGCGCTGGAAATGATTGAAAAAGCCGGCTCGGGGGTTTTGGTCTATATGCGTCAGGAAGGTCGAGGCATTGGCTTGCTCAACAAACTGAAAGCCTATAATTTGCAGGATCAAGGCATGGATACCGTCGATGCCAATATTCATTTAGGACACGAAGCCGACGAGAGGCAATATGATATTGCGGCATTGATTCTGGAAGCGCTAGGGGTTGAATCGGTCAACTTAATCACCAATAATCCGCACAAGATCGATGCATTAAAACAGCTGGGTGTCGATGTTACGCAACGTATTCCGATTCAGCCCAGTATTCACAATGATAATCGGCATTATTTAAAAACAAAAGTTAACAAAATGCACCATATGTTATCGATGAAAAAACAGGATCGACAGGACTGATGGAAAAATTACCGGTTTCAGCGCTTAAGCTGAATATAGAACTGACTGCTCTGGACAGCGAGGCGGCATCGGGTCGTAACCCGACGATTCTGGGACAGGATCGGGCTAAATCAGCCCTGGTTTTTGGCGTCGCCATGCAAACACCCGGTTATAACATCTATGTTATGGGCGAGCCGGGCACCGGTCGGTTATCAATGATTACCGACCATCTCAGCCAGCATGCGCACCAGCAAGAGGCTCCGGCAGCCTATGCTTATGTGGATAATTTTGAAAACCCGCGTGAACCTATTGCGATTCGACTGGCTTCCGGACAGGGCAATACCTTCAATAAAGATATTGAAAAATTCATCGACAACTTGCTGGCAACCTTCCCCGCGGCATTTGAAAGTCCGACCTATCAGCAGAAAAAGACCGCGATCGAGCGAAGTTTTAACCAGCGCTACAATAAAGCCATAGAGCTGGTCGATAAAAAAGCCCGTGGCATGAATATCGCATTGTTCCGCGATAATGAGGCCATTACCTTTCTGCCCATACGGGATAATAAAGCCTTGGATGAAGATGAATTCATGCTGTTGTCGGAGGATGAGCGGGAAACATTTGTTAAGCATGTCGAAGAATTGGAAGAATATTTAAGTGAAGTGCTGTTGGAATTGCCGCAATGGCGTCGGAATCTGGTCGATGAATTACGCCAGCTGGACAGCCAGACCATTGAACAGGCTATTGCGCCATTGTTTGATGAATTGAATAAAAAATATCAGGATACGGAAGATGTTATCGTCTATCTGGCCGAATTGAAGAAAAACCTGACCAGTTCCATCAGTGACTTTTTAATGCCGGGAAGAACCCAGGATGCGTTGGAGCTTAAAACCAAACGGGCCTTACTGACAGAACAGTTTTTGCCCAATATTCTGGTCGATCACAAAGCCGATGCCGGCGCACCGATCATTTACGAATCGCATCCGACATATTCGAATCTGTTTGGCCGTATCGAATATATCAGCGACCAAGGCACGTTGGTCACCAATTATCGGCGTATTTGTGCCGGTTCCCTGCACCGGGCCAATGGCGGTTACCTGATTCTGGATGCCGAAAAAATTCTGACGTATCCCTTTGTCTGGGAAGGCTTGAAGCGAGCGTTAAAGGCTGGACGTATCGAAATTGAGTCGCCTTTCACCGAGATAGGGGTCAATACGATCACCTTAAAGCCTGAAGTCATTCCACTGGATGTCAAAGTGATTCTGGTTGGGCCACGCGATATTTATTATCTGCTCGAAGAGATGGATAGCGAGTTTAACGAGATGTTCCGAATCCTGTCGGATTTTGATGATCATATCGAACGCAATGACAACAATATCCACCAATTTGCCCAATTGATGATGCAGCAGGCCAAAGACATTGGTGCCAAACCGTTAACCCGCGATGCGATTTTACGCCTGATTCAGCACAGCTGCCGACTGGCTGAAAATCAGAACTATTTATCCGCTCGCATCAATGATTCGCTGGAAATTATCAGTGAAGCCGACTTTATCAGCCGACAACAGCAAACCCGGCAAATTAGCCAGGCAGAAATCGATGCGGCGTTGAAAGGGCGAGACGTGCGCAATGGCCGGATATCGGAAGAAATTCTCAATGAAATTCTTGATGGTACCATTCTGATTGATAGCGAAGGCGAAAAAATCGGCAAAATAAATGGCTTGACGGTACTGGAGATCGGCGGCAGCCGGTTTGGCGCGCCGGCAAGAATTACCGCAACCGTTTATCCTGGCTCTCGTGGTATCGTCGATATTGAACGGGAGGCCGAGTTAGGTCAGTCGATTCATACCAAAGGCGTCATGATTTTAACGGGCTATTTGGGCAACAGCTATGCCCAACTGTTTCCGTTGGCGATTTCGGCCAGTATTGCCATCGAACAATCCTATGGCCATATCGATGGCGACAGTGCGTCGCTGGCAGAGCTCTGTTGCTTGATTTCGGCATTGACCCGCACGCCGATTAAGCAGAGCTTTGCGGTAACCGGTTCTATCAATCAATATGGTGAAGTACAGGCTGTCGGCGGCGTTAACGAAAAAATAGAAGGTTTTTTCAATCTTTGTCAGGCGCGCGGCTTAACCGGCGAACAAGCGGTTATTATTCCGGCGTCTAATAAACGCAATCTGATGTTAAAACAAGCGGTGATTGATGCCGTCACAGAAAAGCGCTTTGCGATTTATACCGTAGAGACGGTTAATCAGGCGTTAGAATTGTTGACCGGCATGGAGGCAGGTGAATTGGATGATAATGGAGAGTATCCAGACCATTCTATCAACCAGAAAGCCGTGCAACGATTGAAGGAAATTTCCGAAATGGCGGAAAAAGAACATAGCCACGAAGAAAGCTGAATTTAGCCGGATTTTTCTGGTGGGTGCTGAGGGGATCGAACCCCCGACCCTCGCCTTGTAAGGGCGATGCTCTCCCAGCTGAGCTAAGCACCCACTTAGAAAAAACAGGCATTATACAGATTTCAGACTGAAAGAAAAGACCTAAGATAAAAAATTTAACGAACATGACCGAAAAAACAGCCGATAGCCTTGTTTGTGATTGCGCCGGCGTCCGTCGTCACAAGATTTTACAGCTTATCGCCCAGGGCGTAACGACATTGGAGCGCATTGAAGATATAACCGGCGCCAATACGGGCTGTGGTTCCTGCGATGCCGAAATTCGGGCGATACTGGATGAGCCGGTAGAAAAGTCACATCAATAACGCCCCTGACGTTAGCCCGCATTTCTACACCAGAGGTATAAGGTATAGGCTGATTTACGCTTTATTATGAGAAACGCCAAACCATTGATCTAAAATCGAATGAACGTCATCGATGCCGGTCTTTTTCAAGGCGGAAAACAGTTGTAGCGTAATTTCGATGGGGGCTTCGCCCAAATCACGCTGCACTTTCAGCAAGCTGTTTTTGGCGGCACCGTATTTCAATTTATCGGCTTTGGTCAGCAAAATATGCAAGGGGAGTTGTGCATGTTCACACCAGTGAATCATCTGCCAGTCGAATTCGGTCAACGGGCGACGGACATCCATCACCAGAACGATGCCGACCAGAGCCTTGCGTTCAGTCAGATAGGTGGTCATCATCAATTGCCATTTTTGTTTAACTGAAATCGGTACCTTAGCGTAGCCATAGCCCGGTAAATCGACCAATTTACGTTGCTCATCGAGTTGAAAAAAATTAAGCAATTGCGTGCGGCCTGGGGTTTTACTGATTCGGGCCAACGAATTTTGCCCGGTCAAGGCATTGATAGCACTGGATTTACCGGCATTGGAACGGCCGGCAAAGGCGATTTCCAGGCCGGTATCTTCCGGCGCGTTGCTCAAAGCAGAAGCGCTGCAACTGAATTGAGCCTGATGATACAGTGGATTCATGCTTATCTCGCGTCCTAAAAGCAAATAGAGTAGAATCGGGTCATTATAGCGTTTGGCGACCTGAAAAGGCGCCTTTTACTCACCACATTCCTGATAAAGGGGAAACTGATGATAAAAAGAATACTGACAGTTTCAATTTCATTGTTGCTGACCGCAACATCGACATTGGCATCCGCCGAAGGCAATGCCAGCCTGGGGAAAAGCCAGGCTGAGTCCTGCGCCGGTTGTCATGGTGCCGATGGCAACAGCCCGTCGGGCATGTTCCCAAAATTAGCTGAGCAACATGCCTCGTATCTGGTCAAACAACTCAATGATTTTAAACAAGGTCGGCGGAATGCGCCAATGATGGCGCCTTTGGCGATGGGCTTGAGCGATGAGCAGATACAAAATATCGCCGATTTTTACGAAAGCAATAAAATCAAGCCGAATCGTCCGCCTGTTGTGGCTATTGACGATGATGACGAAGATGGGATGGATGAGGCGGCGAAAAAAGCGGCAGCCGAAAAAAAACAAGCCGAACGCGATGAATTACTGGCCATGGGCGGCGGCTTATATCGTAATGGTGATTTAGAGGCTGAGGTTTCCGCCTGTATCGCCTGTCACGGACCTTATGGTGAAGGTAACAAGCCAGCAGCATTTCCGGCGCTGCGTGCTCAGCATGCCGATTATTTGATTAAAACGCTGACTGATTTTAAACAGGGTAAACGGCAAAATAACCCTGAGAATATAATGCGTATGATTGCCGATGGTATGAGCGACGAACAGATCAAGGCCGTGTCATACTATATTTCCATGATGAAATAAGGAGTTTGTAATGTTTAAAAAAGCGGTATTTGTATTTTTACTGGTATTTGGCGTTATGGGACTCAGTCAGGCCGAATCCACATCCTATGAGCAGCTGTCCCCGCCGCAACCGACGCAGAATCCCGACAAAGTCGAAGTGATCGAATTTTTCTGGTATGGCTGTCCGCATTGCTACCACTTTGAGCCTATGTTGGAAGCATGGTTGAAAAATAAACCCGAAAATGTCGACTTCATTCGTCAGCCGGCTGTTTTCAGCAAATTATGGGCGCTGCATGCGAAAGCCTATTACACGGCTGAAGCCTTAGGTGTGCTGGACAAGGTGCATGCTGACTTTTTTGATACCATTCAAAACAAACGCCAAAAATTGGTGGATAAGGATGAATTGGCTGAATTTTTTGCCCAGCATGGCGTCGACAAAGCCGATTTTGAGGCCGCGTATGACTCCTTTTTAGTGGATGCCAAACTGCGCCAGGCGCGTGCGATGGCACCGCGTTACGGGGTAAGCGGCGTGCCGACCATCATTGTGAATGGTAAATATAAAATTACCGCCCGTTTGGCAGGTTCGCAAGAAAATATGATCAAAGTCATGAATGATCTAATCAAACGCGAATCTAAATCTGCGGCGGATTAGTTCTGTCCAAGTGCATGGACGCATTCCTGAACTGGGTAATTTGTTGATTGACTTTCGGCACTAACACCTGCGGCCCAAAAGGCACGGTATTTTAATCTTTTTCGTCTATGAGCTTATTTAATTCAAAAAAAACGGAAGACAAGTGGGAAAAGAAATATTTTTCCTTACTTGATGAACAAGAAAAGCTGGAAAAAGACCAGCAGCAAAAAGAACAACTCCTGTGCAAAATCATTACCCGGCTGGCGTTGGTCTCCATCGGCGTCAGTCCGCAATTGGACCCCTACCTCACACAAATTCGTAAACAGCTCAAAAAAGGCCTGATCAATGACAATCTGAAACAGCAGCTCGAGCAGTTTTCCGATACCTTGTTAAAACTGGATGACACATCAGTCAAGCAAGACCCGAAGTGTTTAATCGAGTTTCTTCAGCGTCAGTTTCCAAGACGTAAAACAGAGTTCGAACGGGTCTATACATTGTGGCAACAGGGTAACTATCGCACTCAGCATGATATGTTATTGGCCTTGCATGAACTGGTCGATGAAGAGCAGGCTGTGGTCTCCGACATCCCTAAGCAACAGCTCGATGTCGATCTGATTTGCCGACAACTGTTGAAATTATTGGAAAATACTGATATACCTGAGCCATTCAGTCAACGTGCTGAACACTTGAAAATACAGTTACAGGATGGTGAGCCGTTACCAATTTTATTGGAAGAAACCTTGTCGTTGCTGGCAGATATTAAAAAACATCTGCTGCAGGAACGGCAAGACATGGCGCGATTTCTCAGTCAGATAAGCAGCCAGCTCCATGCATTGGGAAATCAAACCCAGGGTATAACGGATGCCTTTGTGCAAGGCAATAAAAAACGTAATCTGCTGGATCAATCGTTTACGCAACAAATGCAGGATTTACAGCAAAATTCAGCCAATGCGACCGATCTTGATAGCTTGAAGCAGCTGGTCAGCAGCAGTCTGGAGAACATTACACAGCAGTTAGGGCAGCATCAACAGCAGGAAAAAACGACACAACAGCAAACGCAACAAAAGATTGATCAGCTCAATTCTAAAATCAAGCAGCTTGAAGATGAATCATCCATGCTGGAAACGCAATTGCAACAGGCGCGACATCTGGCCTTTAATGATCCGTTGACACAATTACCCAACCGCTTGGCGTATGATGAACGGTTGGAGGCTGAGCTGGCACGCTTTCGCAGAAACGGCACGCCATTGTCGATGGCGATCTGGGATATTGATTTTTTTAAGAAGATCAATGATAGTTTTGGGCATAAGGCGGGCGACAAGACCTTACAGATTATCGGTCGCTTGTTGCAGCAACATTGCCGGGAAATGGATTTTATTGCCCGTTTTGGCGGCGAGGAATTTGTCATGTTGTTACCCGATACCCATAGTGATGCGGCGTTGATTATTGCTGAAAAATTGCGTAAGACCATCGAAAAGACCGGGTTTAACTCAGGCGGGCATAAAATCAGGATTACGGTATCCTGTGGAATCAGCCAATTTAGCCCGGATGATACGGCGGAAGCGGTTTTTAAACGTGCCGATGCCGCTCTTTACAAGGCTAAAAACAATGGCCGAAATCAATGTGTAATTGAGCCTGCACAAACGACTTAAATACAGCTATGTCTAATTCCAGTAAAAAGATCCTTATTAACCTCATTATTCAATTCATGCGTTTTGTGTCAGGCCAGAATGAGGTATTAGACGGCTATATCCTGCCCATCACAAAAAAATTAAAGCAAGGTATTGGCATTGAGGACTTGCAGCAGGAACTGCTGGCGTTGTCTAAAGCCCTTGAGCATAGCTTGCAGATGCAGCAGAATTCGATGCAGGAACATCGTGCAACCTCGACCTTATTTACACAACAGCTTTGTGTTTTATTGGATACGATTGAAATTCCAGATAAATTCGCGACACAAAGCTTAACCATCAGGAATCAACTGGTACAGAACCAAAATGATGAGCTGGATAATAACCTGGTGCAATCCGCAGTGAGCTTGATTCTGGAAATCAATCAGTATTTTTTATCGGAGCAAAAAGATACCGAAAAATTTCTGGATAATATTTCCAGTCAATTAGGATTGCTCGACAGCATGACGCAAAAAGCGAGCGCTTCGAGCCAGGCAAGTTATGACAGCCGCGTCCAACTGAATACACTCATCTCAACGCAAATTGAGAACATTAAAACCAGCACCATCCGCGCCGATGATTTAAATGCCTTGCAGCAAAACATTAGCATCCACCTGCAGGATTTGACCACAAATTTACAAAAACATCAGAATCATGCGGATTCAAATCTGCTGGATACGCAGCGGCAATTGGCGGATATGTCGAAAAAAATAAAGGACCTGGAAGCTGAATCGAAAATATTGCAAGAAACGCTGAAACAGGCGCATCACAAGGCCTTTCTCGATCCCTTGACAGAATTACCAAATCGTTTGGCCTATAACGAAAAAATCGAGGCTGCATTCAAAACCAGTAAACGCTACCAAACGCCTATGAGTTTAATGGTGTGGGATATTGATTATTTCAAATCAGTCAACGATAACTACGGCCATAAGGCGGGCGATAAGGTCTTATGTATTGTCGCACAGCTCCTCAAAAACAATTGTCGAGAAACCGATTTTGTGGCCCGTTTTGGTGGTGAGGAATTTGTTATGATTTTACCGAATATCCATGCCAAACAAGCCTGGGTCGTCGCTGAAAAGATTCGCAAAGTTATTGCCGATAAACGCTTTTCGTATAATAACCAAGTGTTACAAGTGACAATATCCGGTGGACTTACCGACTACCAAAAAACTGATCGGCATTCCGATGATTTGTTTGAACGCGCCGATAAGGCATTGTACCAAGCCAAAGAAGCGGGGCGTAATCGTTGTGTGATTTATGGCGAATTGCCTTAGTATGGTAGCAAAATTGTTACTACTTTAGTGGTAATATGATTTCATAAGCGATTTTACGAGGGGAAGTTATGTGTTTTAGTGCCAATATGTCTTTGGGCTTAGGTGTTGTCGGTCTGGTTGCGGCAACAGTGACTTATCGCGATAAGAGCGAACCATTTTGGGTGAGGTTGGCACGTGCCTATGCCATTTTTCATTTTTCCTTGATGGAGTTTATCCAGTATTTCGCCTATCCTGTGGCGGATCAATGCGGATTCGGGACTAATTTATTCCTAAGTGAGCTTTCGACCTACCATATCAGTTTGCAAGCCTTTGCCATCATGCCCGCGCTGGCGACCTATTCGTCCGATAGAAATGCGCTGAAAAAAGCCACATTGTTGGGAGCTACCCTGAGTGGCTCATTTCTGATTTTCAGCTTTTTACCGCATGAGTGGCAGCTATTCGGTATTCAACCGAATTTTATCGGCGACATGGTGTCCTGCCTGTTTATGGGGAAATATCATATCGGCTACCATATTGGCAGTGCTTTTGGTTTGTTGGTCACTCATGGCTCATTATTTGCGTTAGCGTTAAGTGGTTTTTTATGGAAAGACTGTTGGAAAATTGCCAGCTATCATTTTGTGATGGCGATTTTGACCCTGTTTGTCCCACAATGGTTTTTCGGCGTCAGCACCGGTGAAGCGGCGGCAATTTATTGTTTTTATTCGATTCCGATTACCGCCAGCTTCATGCCGCAATTTAAGAAATTCTTCACTGTGCATTCACCCGCACAGCAACAAGCTGAAGAGCTGGCCTACGAGCGCGAGTAATTGGGTACACGTCAGTGGATGATTTTGTAGCACGGTTGATAAACGCTGCCGGGCAGTTTCATCCGTTGCTCGCCAACAAATGAGGCTAACAGATTATCGACAGCGGCCATAATGTCGCTGTCACCACTGATTTCGAAATGACCGAATTCTTCGATGCGGCGAATACCTTCTTCTTTGACATTACCGGCGACGATACCGGAAAAGGCCCGTCGCAAATTGGCCGCTAATTGATGCGGGGCTTGCTGTTTACTCAAATTTAATTCTGCCATCGCCTGATGGGTCGGATCAAACGGTTGCTGAAAAACGGGGTCGATATTTAATGACCAATTAAAGTAATAGGCGTCTTTTTGTCCTTTTCGATATTCTCTGACCTGGTGTACACCCGCCAGCATTTCCCGACCGACCCGGGCCGGATCATTGATAATGATTTTATAACGCTGCTGGGCTTCAAAGCCTAACGTGTCGCCAATAAAATGATTGATTTGTTTGAAATAATCAGCAGAGCCGGCGGGTCCGGTGAAAATGAGAGGAAACGGAATTTCAAGATTGTCAGGGTGTAATAACACCCCGAGTAAATACAGAATTTCTTCAGCGGTCCCCGCACCGCCAGGAAACACAATAATACCGTGTCCACAACGGACAAAGGCTTCCAGTCGTTTTTCAATATCCGGCATGATGACCAGTTCGTTGACGATGGCATTTGGCGATTCTGCGGCGATAATGCCCGGCTCGGTAATGCCGATATAGCGGCCATATTTCATGCGTTGCTTGGCATGTGCAATGGTTGCGCCCTTCATCGGCCCTTTCATCGCGCCCGGCCCGCAGCCGGTGCAAATATCCATATCACGCAGACCTAAATGATAGCCGACCTCTTTGCTGTAACGGTATTCAACGCCAGAAATGGAATGACCACCCCAGCACACGACAAGCTTAGGATCGATATGCTGACGAATAATATCGGCGTTGCGCAGAATATGAAAGACGGCATCGGTAATCGCATCCGAGGTTTCAAGATTGAAGGCCGGATTGCCGGTAATTTCATTTTCAACATAGACAATATCGCGTAATACGGCAAACAAGTGTTCGCGAATACCGGCGATAATGTTGCCATCGACAAATGCTTCGGCCGGTGCGTTTTGCAATTCGATCTGAATACCGCGTTCTTCAGAAAATACTCGAATATCAAAGTCGGGATAACGCTCTAATAATGCCTTACCGTCATCCAGGCCGCTGCCGCTGTTTAAAACGGCCAGCGCACAGTTACGCAGCAAGCGGTACAAGCCGCCCTGGCTGCTGTCGAGCAAATTATGAATTTCAGCGCGTGACAGGATGGCCAGCTGATTTTCAGGCGCAATTAAGGTATTGATCGTCATGATTTTTTGCAACGAATAGAATATTTTTTGATGGTTTTGCCCAGCTTGATTGCGGTCAATTCACCGCCCCATAAACAGCCGGTATCGATAGCATAACAATTATAGCCATGATAAAAACCGAGCGTTGACCAATGGCCAAAAATTATGGTGTCTGTTTGCGTTTTACGACCGGGTACCCTAAACCATGGCATTAAATGATCGGGTTGACTGCCGGGTGGGCCGTTATAATGAAAGTCCAGCCGCCCCGAAGCATCACAGTATCGCATGCGGGTAAAGCAATTCACCACAAAGCGCGTCCGATTGAATGATGACAGATTGTCAGACCAGATATCGGGTTTATCGCCGTACATGTGTTTAAAGAAATCGACATAATGCTTGCCTTGCAATATACGTTCAACCAGGCGCGCCAGTTTTTCCGCTTGTTTGATGCTCCATTGCGGGGCGAGTCCTGCATGTAATAAATTAAATCCTTTATCTCGGTGCAGCAAAGGCCTGTGGCGGAGCCAATGAATCAATTCATCACAATCGGGTGCGGCCAGAACCGGGCCGAGTGAGTCTTTCGCTTTCAGCTTGCGCTGATTGACGGCGGTGGCAATTAAATGTAGATCGTGATTGCCGAGTACACTGATGGCTGCATCGTCCAATGATTTAATAAAGCGCAAGGTTTCCAGCGATTTTGGGCCGCGGTTAACCAGATCGCCGGCAAACCAGAGTTGGTCATGTTCGGGGTCGAAGGCAATTTTATCCAGCAGGCGACGCAAACAATCATAACAGCCTTGAATATCCCCGATAGCGTAAATTGCCATCAGTGCAATACTCGCGGAATAGACAAGGTGAATTTTGGAATAGGCGTATTAAACTGCTCGCCGTCGCTGTTTTCCAATAAATATTGTCCTTGCATCACGGCAACCGGGGTTTCAACGACAGCGCCGCTGCTATAGCTGAATGATTCGCCCGGCCGAATGCGCGGTTGCTTACCAATCACGCCCTCGCCGGTGACTTCCTGTATTCTACCGTTGGCATCGGTAATCAACCAGTGACGGCTTAATAACGTGGCGGTAAGCTGGCCCTGGTTTTCGATGACAATGGTATAAGAAAAGACATAGCGGTCATCATCCGCTGATGATTGCGCTTCAATATAACGAGGCTTAGCGGTAACAATTATTTTATTTTTTTCGCTCATAAAGACGATGTTCAGCTATTTTCTGATAGGGTTTATACTAATTCATTTGTAACTACTCAGCGTGTTTGGGGCTGAAGGCATAGGCTATTGATTTATAAG
>CAJXMF010000039.1 GCA_913056195.1 uncultured Methylococcaceae bacterium
GCAAGCAACAAATTTAGCTAGTAATAGCTAGGTTTGCGTAGGTATTGCGGAACGGAGTATGTATAAACGGTCAATAGATACAACAATTATTCATTAGTCTGTAATGAAAATAAAAAAAATAAACTTCGATTTCTCTGTAGCGCTTGTGCTTCCTGTTTTTTTGAGTGCAGTTTATGCCAACGAAAAACCGGCCAGTGAGTTATCAGTTGAAGAATTATTGAATGTTGAAGTGACAACGGTATCGAAAAAAGCCCAGTCTTTAAATGATGCTGCCGCCGCGGTTTTTGTGATTACCCAGGATGATATTCGACGTATTGGTGCACGGTCAATCCCCGAAGCGTTAAGGCTGGCGCCAGGGGTTGATGTCGCCCGTATCAACTCACATCAATGGGCGGTTTCAATCCGGGGATTTAATAATCGCATGTCCAATAAACTCCTGGTTCTGATTGATGGCCGCAATCTCTATACGCGAGCCTTTTCCGGAACGTATTGGGAGCAGGCGGATGTGATGATGGAGGATATCAACCGGATTGAGGTTATCCGCGGGCCAGGCGCAACCCTTTGGGGGGCGAATGCCGTCAATGGTGTTATTAATATCATCACGAAACAAGCAGACAAAACACAAGGTGGTTTACTTGCCGCGGGTGGTGGTACAGAACAAACAGGCTTTGGTGCCCTGCGCTATGGTGGCAAAATCAATCAATCCACTGCGGCTCGTGCCTATATTAAAGGCGATGTGCGTGATGAAAACAGTTTTAAAAATGACCAGGATGCAGGTGACAGCTGGCAAAAAATGCAGACAGGTTTTCGCTTGGATTCGGATTATACAAGCCGGGATTCAGTTACTGTTCAAGGGGATGCGTTTTATAATTGGATGCGGGATAACACGATGCTTCCAATTATCAAAAACACGCGTCCGCAAACTTTAAGCCTGCTGGATAAATCGGATAGTTTTGGCGGTAATGTGCTGTTCAGGCAAAAACATATTTTTTCACCGACGTCGAGTTACCAATTTCAGGCCTATTATGATTTTTACCAGATTCAAGATATTCAACGACAGGAAAACCGCCATGCTATTGATCTTGATTTTCAGCATCGTTTTTCCGTTTTAGATCGGCACGATATTGTTTGGGGTGCACATTACCGCTATCGGCATGATCAATTCAACTTTTATCCGGCTTTTGCTCATATTCGTCCTGACCGGCGCAATGATCAATTAGTGAGTGGTTTTGTTCAGGATGAGATTACCCTGATCGAGAATAAATTATGGCTGACCTTGGGCAGTAAGTTTGAGCATAATGATTACAGTGGCTTTGAATTTCAGCCGAGTGTTCGCGCATTATGGGCGTTTCATCCTAAACACAGACTCTGGGCGGCGATTTCTCGCGCCGTCAGAACGCCTAGTCGGGCAGAGCATGATCTTAGCTTAACGGCGGGCATCACTAATGCAGGTGGGTTGCCTCTAGTAGTTCGTATTGAAGGCAACAGAGGTTTTGGAGCTGAACATGTTTTAAGTTATGAAATAGGCTATCGAACCACGGCAATCAAGCATTTTTCACTTGATTTGACGGCTTTTTATAACGATTATACTCGCTTGCGGTCGGCTCGCCCTCTGGCCCCGGATTTATCTAACGCGCCAAATTATATTGTCCAGCCTTTGGTTTTTGTAAATGAACACAGAGTACACAGTTATGGGCTTGAATTGGCGACAGTCTGGCAGCCTTTTTCATGGTGGCGGTGGGATGCGCATTACAGCTGGCTGAAAATGGAATATAGTAGCCGGGAAGCGATGGAAGAAATAGGCCAAAGTCCACAGCATCGTTTTTTTGTTCGTAGTGCTTTATCGCCACGCGAAGATGTCGATCTGGATATCATCTATCGGTATGTTGATCGGAATATAGCGATTGGGGTGTGGCGTCCGGTGACGATCAAGGATTACATGAGTCTTGATATTCGAACGGCTTGGCGAATACATAAAGATCTTGAACTTTCTGTTGTTGGACAGAACTTATTACAAAGCCACCATCAGGAATATGTTAATCCCGCTTTTATTAAACCGGTCGAAATCGACAGGGGCGTGTATGGTAAATTCACCTGGCGATTTTAAGGCATTGCATATGTATGCTTAAATTATCCAAAAAACTTAACTATGGTCTCATCGTATTGCTATTTTTTAGCCATATTGGATGGCTATCGGCTCAAGTTTTGGATAAGCCGGCCGTGTTTGCCTTGCTGACGTTTAATATTGCGCGTTTCACTCGCTGGCCAGCGCTTGCGTCACCGGGTATTTCAACAAATATTCAAATCTGCGTGGTCGGTGACAATATTGTCAGAGACGCATTTTATGCGTTAGAGAGAGAATCCAAGCGAAAAAGAAAGATTCAGGTAAGATATTTATCCCGGTTAAGAAAAATAAAACAGTGCCATGTGCTTTATATCAGTGGTTTGAAGCCGGATATTTTACGGCAGGTTCTAAATCAGATAAAAAAGCAACCCATTTTGACCGTTGGAGAAGGTCGGGCGTTTGTTCAAAACGGAGGCATGGTGGGGTTTGAAGTGCATAACAAAAAAACCAGGCTAATGATTAACCTTTCTGCCTTAAAGCAAGCCGACCTGAGCATCAATGCCCGCATCTTAAAATTAGCGCAAATCGTAACCCCGCCTTTTCCGAATGCGAAAACTGTTGAATAATAGCGCGTGTTTAATACTTGTGAAATCATGCGTTTGTTATGTTTAATTTGAAAACCGCTCCGATACGCCGAAAACTGAAACTTTTATTCAGTCTGGGTATTTTATTCATGTTACTGGTCGCGGGTAGTATTTTGGCGGTTAATGCTTTTTTCAGTAATCGTACTGTGCTCTTACATGAAGTCAATGCATTGGCAGAAATCACAGGGCAATCGATTATTCCCGCATTGATTTTTGATGATGAACGCGTCGCCAGAAAAACGCTTGATGCATTGCAAATACAGAAAGATGTTGTCTATGCTGCTGCCTTCAAACAAGGTAGTCAAAAGCCTATCGCGGTTATCAACAAAAAAAATATCGACTCAGCCGTCAACGAGAAGCTTCGGCAATGTCCACACTATGAATTTTCATTGCAACAGCTTTATATGTGCAAACAGCTGGTACTCGATGATGAAAACCAAGGCTATTTGATATTGGTTGTCAGTTTACAGTCTGTGTACCAGCAATTGGGCCGGCAGATTTTGTTGGCTTTAATTGGTTTGTCTCTGTCTTCGGTATTTATTTTCTGGGTGATGAATAGATTCAGCCGAAAATTAGTTGAGCCCATTCTGGAATTACTGGCCATTAGCGAAGAGGTTGCCGCATCCGGACGCTTTGACAAACGCGCTGAATACAGTCAGACCGATGATGAGATTGGGCGCCTGGGTAAAGCGTTTAACAGCATGCTGGAGAAAACAGCCTATTGGCATGATCAACTTTTACATCAAAAAGAAATTCTGGAAGAAATGGTAGAAAAACGTACCCTGGCTTTGATTGAGGCTAAAAATAAGGCAATGGAATTGGCCGAGCATGCGCAGAAGGCAAATTTAGCCAAGTCCGATTTTTTATCGATGATGAGTCACGAAATACGTACTCCGCTTAATGCCATTATTGGCTTTTCCGGCTTGATGAAAACGACCGATCTGGCGCCCAAACAAAGGGAATTTATTCAAATTATCAATCAGTCGGCGAATGCTTTATTGTTACAAGTCAATGATATTCTCGATTTTTCCAAAATTGAAGCTGGGAAAATGGAACTGGATTCGTGCTGGTTTGATTTATATGCACTTTTAATTGCCGTTAAACATAATCATTATCATGTTTGTACCCTTAAGGGTGTGTCTTTTGATGTCACAATGGGTGATGATGTACCGCGTTATGTGTATGGGGATTGTCAAAAAATAAAACAGATTTTGTTTAACCTGTTAAGCAATGCCATTAAGTTTACCGATCAGGGGTTTGTGAAACTAGACATTAGATGTAAACAAAAACAAGGTGAACTATGTCAGCTTGTTTGTTCGATATCTGATAGTGGTATAGGGATTGCTAACGATAAATTACCGCATTTGTTTGAGCCTTTCACGCAAGCAGATTCTTCAACGACCCGTGAGTTTGGCGGAACAGGGTTAGGTTTAGCTATCAGTCAGCGGATGATTGATTTGTTAGGGGGCGACATTGCGGTAAAGAGTCATCCCGGGCAGGGGACGACATTCACTTGCCAGATACCATTGATTTTGCCAACCCAAAATGAACACTTGTCGACGTTACAGATTCCAATAATCGGACTGAGCGACAGCCATGATGCAGAGATGATGGAAACACGTTTACATGACGCGGGCTATTCGGTTGTGGTGTTGAATAAAAAACAGCGACAATTATTACAAAAACAGCCGGAAAAAGCATTGCGCTATGCGTTACTGCTGTTTTCTGTTCAAGATAGAGATGAAGTGGATTTTTGGTTGCAGTATAACGAAACTGCTCCACAAAAAGTTACTTGTGCGTGTTGGACGATGACGCCCGAATGGATTGAAATCAGCCATGACAGTCCAGACTTGGCCTGTTTGCATTTAAAAAAAGATCGTTTAAGTCTGGTAGAAGATATTGATGACCTGGTGACGACAGACTTGGGTGAAATTTCCTTCGCGCATTATACCGACGTGAAGCCGGTGTTATTAGTCGAAGACAATGACATTAACAGACAGATGACGAAAAATATTCTAATGCAGGTTGGATTGTCCGTGGAAATTGCGACGAATGGACAGCAGGCTGTTGCATTATGTAAAAACAACGACTATTCGCTGGTTTTAATGGATTGTCATATGCCGGTAATGGATGGATTGAGTGCAACACAACGTATCCGGGAAGATGATAAGAACAAACGGCTTCCCATTATTGCATTAACCGCTGATGTCTTTACCAGAAATAAAAAAGCGTGCATGGAAGTGGGCATGAATGATTTTTTAAGTAAACCCTTTTCAAAAGTACAACTGCTGAAAAAGGTTGAGCAATGGCTATTAACGCCGATAAGCGATAATCAAACGCAGAATACCCGCGCGCACTTGCCACCACGCCCAGTATCGTCAGTAGAACCGGTTTCGACGAATGACAACAGCGCTCCGCTTATACAAATCGAAACATTGATAAATCAGATTGAAAAAGCACTTGCAGACCAGGATATGACGGAAATAGAGCGTGCTTCACAGCAATTTAAAGAGATTGCCGTGAAATATAAGCTGCATAAACTGGTTTTGTTGCTGGACGATTTGGAAAAAATGGCTGCACACGGGAAATATTTTAAGGCTGTCAAACAATGGAAACCGATTATTGACGCCGTTGAAGACATTAAAAACAGTGGATTGGGCTAATTTTTTAAGAAACTAGTCGCAGGTGGTATGATGAGCGCTTTATTCAACACGCTTGGAAAAAATATGTTTGAAATAATCAATTTCTGGATGCCTGAAGTGCATGGGGGCGGCGGCCACAGTGGCGGTGTCGCCAGTAGCGTTAATCAGTTCTTGATTTTTTTGGATACCTTGTCTGGGAAATCAGCGGCAGAGATATTCGCACTATTGATGCCAGGTATCGCCGCGATGGAAAATATTCACCCGTTGTTTGTGCATTTCCCCATCGCATTATTGACAGGATTTACCGCCATCGACATTTTGGGCAGTGCGCTTAAAAAGCCGGAATGGCGTAAGGCGGCCAGTTGGTTTTTATATTTCGGCGTGATTATGGCGGGGTTTACCGTTGCCGCAGGTTTGGCCGCCGAAGAATCTGTCGCCCATGGCGGCAATGTGCATGATATTATGGAACGTCATGAAACTTTGGCCTTAACCGTGCTCAGTCTCTCGGTTATTCTAGCGTTATGGCGCTTGCTTAACCGCGGCCTGATTGAAGGTACGGCCAATGTATTTTATTTGTTATTCGCCGTCGTCATGAATATCGTACTGATTTTTACGGCTGATTTTGGCGGGTTGATGGTGTATAAGTATGGGGTTTCTGTTCAAGCCGCGCATGACGTGAACGAAGCCTTGTTTCAGCAGCATAATCATTCTACGGGGTCTACAGAGACAGATTCAGGTCACGGACATTCGCACGCGGACGGGCATAGTCATACGCACGCGCATTAGCTCGTCAAAGAGCGTTGACTCAGTTCCCGGCGTGTTGAGTCATGATGACAAGATTGGCTTTAGGTATTTTCCAGTATAAGAATGCGGGTGACTGGCAATGTCTTGCGGCGTGCCCTCGGCAACCACGGTGCCGCCGCCGCTGCCGCCCTCTGGCCCGATATCGATCAGCCAGTCAGCTGTTTTAATTACATCCAGATTATGCTCAATAATAATCACCGTGTTGCCATGATCACGCAAGGTATGTAAGACGAGCAATAATTGCTTGATGTCATGAAAATGCAGGCCTGTTGTGGGTTCGTCCAGAATATAGAGGGTTTTTCCCGTATCACGCTTGGAGAGTTCCTTGGCCAGTTTAACCCGCTGCGCTTCGCCGCCTGACAAGGTAATCGCATTTTGCCCCAGTGTGATGTAACTTAAGCCCACATCGACCAGTGTTTGCAGTTTGCGATGCAATACCGGGATGGCGCTGAAAAATTCGGCCGCATCTTCCACCGTCATCTCCAGGACATCATGAATGGTTTTGCCCTTATAGCGAATTTCCAGTGTTTCACGGTTATAACGTTTGCCGTGGCAGACATCGCAAGGCACAAACACATCGGGCAAAAAATGCATTTCGACCTTGATGACGCCATCGCCTTTGCAGGCCTCGCAGCGGCCGCCTTTAACATTAAAACTAAAACGGCCGGGTGTATAGCCACGCGAACGGGCTTCAGGCGTTGCGGCAAACAATTCCCGGACCGGGGTAAAAATGCCGGTATAGGTTGCCGGGTTGGAGCGGGGGGTTCTACCAATCGGACTTTGATTGATGTCTACCACTTTATCGAAAAGCTCCAGGCCTTTGATATCTTCACAAGGCGCCGGAATATGCGAGGCCTTGTTGATACGGCGGGCGGCCAGCCGGTATAAGGTATCGTTGACCAGGGTCGATTTTCCCGAACCGGACACACCGGTGACGCAGGTCAATAAACCGACCGGAAAGGATACCGTCATATTTTTTAGGTTATTGCCATGAGCATTGATCAGCGTTAATTGTTTGTCCGGGTTGTTCGGCGTAACCATTTCCGGCACGCTGATTTCATGGTCACCAGACAAATAGCGTCCTGTCAGTGAATCGGGGTGACGCATGATTTCTTCCGGCGTGCCTTGCGCGATAATTTCGCCACCATGAACACCAGCACCCGGGCCAATATCCACCACATAATCAGCGGCGCGAATGGCATCTTCGTCATGTTCGACCACGATCACGGTGTTGCCGATGTCACGCAAACGGAACAAGGTATTTAATAAGCGTTGGTTGTCGCGTTGATGCAGCCCGATGGACGGCTCGTCCAAAACATACATCACACCGACCAGACCAGCACCGATCTGGCTGGCCAGTCGAATACGCTGAGCTTCGCCGCCGGACAAGGTATCGGCGCTGCGATCCAGCGTCAGGTAATCAAGTCCGACATTGACCAGAAACTCAAGCCGTTCGCGGATTTCCTTGTTGATTTTAGCCGCGACCTCGCCGCGGTGCCCCGGCAGATCAAGCTCTTGAAAGAAACGCAGCGAATCCTTGATTGCCAGCGCGGTGAGCTGATGAATCGGTTTGTTGGCGATAAACACATGCCGGGCCGACATGTTGATGCGTGCCCCCTGGCACTCAGAACAGGGTTGCTGAGTCAGATATTTAGCCAGTTCCTCGCGCACCATTTGCGAGTCCGTTTCATGATAGCGGCGTTCCATATTGACGATAATGCCTTCAAACGGGTGTTGACGCTCGGTCTGTTTACCCGTGCTGTCGGTATACCGAAAACGGATTTTCTCCTTGCCACTGCCATATAAAATAACCGCTTGAATGTCTTTGGGGATTTCGGAAAACGGCATTTCCGGGTCAAAGCCGTAATGCGCGGCGAGGGCGCAGATAAGCTGATAATAATAGGCATTACGCCGGTCCCAGCCCCGAATCGCACCGCCGGCCAGGCTGATATCGGGATTGTGAATAACCAGCTCCGGATCAAAATGCTGCCGTACTCCCAAACCATCACAGGCCGGGCAGGCGCCTTTAGGATTATTGAAGGAAAAAATTCGCGGTTCCAGTTCAGTGATGCTGTAGCCGCATTGAGAACAGGCATAGCGTTCTGAAAAAACAATTTCACGGTCATCATCCATGCTGGCCGCAATGGCGATGCCATCGGCAATTCTTAGCGCGGTTTCAAACGATTCTGACAGGCGCAAGGCAATATCAGGGCGGATTTTGAAGCGGTCGACGATGACCTCGATGGTATGTTTCTTACGCAAATCCAGCGCTGGCGCTTCATCCAGATCAACCACCTCGCCATCAATACGCGCTCGGATAAAGCCCTGGGCGCGTAAATCTTCCAATAATTGAATATGCTCACCCTTGCGCGCATTGACCACTGGTGCCAATAACATCCAGCGTTCGCCCGGCGTTTGTGCCAGCACCTGATCCACCATCTGGCTGACCGTCTGTGCCTCCAATGAAATATCGTGTTTTGGACAACGCGGAATGCCGGCACGCGCATAGAGCAGGCGCAGATAATCATAAATTTCGGTGATTGTGCCGACCGTCGAGCGTGGATTGTGGGACGTGGATTTTTGCTCAATCGAAATCGCCGGTGACAAGCCTTCAATATGATCAACATCAGGTTTTTCCATCATCGACAAAAACTGGCGGGCATAAGCCGATAAGGATTCCACATAGCGACGCTGTCCCTCCGCATAGATGGTGTCAAACGCCAAAGATGACTTGCCGGAACCCGACAGGCCGGTGATCACAATCAACCTGTCACGCGGTAAATCCAGATCGATATTTTTAAGATTGTGGGTGCGGGCGCCCCGAATACTGATGCTGTCCATTGACCGAAGATAATCATTTAAAGAACCGGATAATATACGATTGTTCAGCCTGTTTAGTCCAGTCGCACAAAGCAGGAAGAATTTCAGGGGCTGATGTTATAATATGGGATTTAATTTAAAGGGAGGGGTTAGAATTGAGCCAGTTACAGGATATAACCAGCCCAATGACCGCCATGGAAAAGCGGGCAACCTTTTCGTTGGCCAGCATTTATGCCTTCAGAATGCTGGGTTTGTTTATGATTTTGCCGGTTTTGTCGTTATTTACCGAAAGTCTGCCGCATTCCACTCCGTTGTTAATCGGGCTTGCCATCAGTATTTACGGCCTGAGTCAGGCCTTGTTGCAAATCCCTTTTGGCTTGCTATCTGATAAAATTGGCCGCAAAAAAGTCATCGTCACCGGCCTGTTATTATTCTCGGCCGGCAGTGTACTCGCGGCACTATCGACGAATATTTATGGCATCATTGCCGGTCGGGCCTTGCAGGGGAGTGGCGCTATTGCCGCCGCCGTTATGGCCCTGTTGGCCGACCTGACCCAGGAAGTCCACCGTACCAAAGCAATGGCAACCATCGGTGCCAGCATCGGTATCGCATTTGGCGCGGCCATTACAATAGGTCCCATTGTGGCCGCCCATTTTGGGATAAGCGGTATTTTCTGGTTGACGGCCGCCCTGGCTTTGTTAGCCATTTTAGTGATTATTTTTATCGTTCCCAGTCCAGAAAAAATCATTGTTCATCGTGATGCTGAGGCCAATTTATCCCAGTTCTCCAAGGTGTTGAGCAATCCTGAATTGCTGCGGCTGGATTATGGTATTTTTGTCCTGCACTTAATATTGACTGCCAGTTTTGTCATTGTGCCTTTATTGCTCAGAGATGTGGGGATTTTTCCGGCCCAACACTGGATGGTGTATTTGCCGATTATGATCACCTCGTTATTGGCAATTGTTCCGTTCATTATTCTGGCCGAGAAAAAACGACAAATGAAAAAAGTCTTTGTCGGCGCGATTATCGTCATCATGCTGGCAAATGTTGTGCTGGGACTCTATGCACAGATCAAACCGGCGTTGCTGGCTGGTTTATGGTTGTTTTTTGCCGGCTTTAATTTGCTGGAAGCAACACTGCCCTCGTTAATCTCAAAAACCGTACCGGGCGATCTGAAAGGCACGGCGATGGGCGCTTATTCCAGCAGCCAGTTTTTAGGCGCGTTTACCGGTGGTCTGGTTGGCGGCTGGTTGTTTGGCGAATACGGCATGCTTGCCGTATTCTGGTTTGCCGCTGCAATGGCGGCGACCTGGGTGTTGGTTGCCTTATTTATGCGGCCACCCCGTTATTTAGCCAATATGTTATTGCCATTACAAGGAATAGCGCGCGATCAGGCGCATGAATTTTCCGGGAGATTACTAAAAATACCCGGTATAAAAGAAGTCAGGCTGCATTTTGAAGAAAATACAGCCTATTTAAAAATTGATCATGCAAAATTTAATCCTGAATCCATCAATCAGTTCCTGACTGAATGGGCGCAGGAACAAAACAACCCGGCAAGCCACGCGGCGACGCCATTATCTGATACGGAGTAAAAATGTTAAACAAAGTCATGCTTATCGGCAATTTAGGCGCTGATCCGGAAGTACGCTATATGCCCAGCGGCGGTGCCGTCACAACCATCAGACTGGCCACCACGCGACGCTGGAAAGATAAACAGACAGGTGAGCGTAAAGACCAAACTGAATGGCATCGCGTCGTCTTTTTTAATCGTCTGGCCGAAATAGCCGGTGAATATTTACGTAAAGGCAGCCAGGTTTATGTGGAAGGGCGCATCCAAACGCGTAAATGGCAAGATCAATCCGGTCAGGATCGATATAGCACCGAGATTATTGCCGAAGAAATGCAAATGTTAGGCAGCCGCAGCGGCGGAACAGCCAGTTTTGACAATGGTTCGCAATCTGCCAACGCCCCTCAATCGTCCCCGGCACCGCAACAATCCCAATCCCAGGCACCCAACACGCCACCCGCCGCAACTTATGATGACGGTGGGTTTGATGATGATATTCCGTTTTAGGATTTATTATTAAGTTACTGCGGTTACGCGGTTCTCTCGTTCACAAGCTCCTGCTTGGGAATGCATGCCAGTCAGCTCCGCTTGCCGACAGTCACAGCGGAGCTGTTGCCTTATGTGTTGCCAAGCAAGAGCTTGGCAACAAGACACAGGGCATAACGATGGACGAATTGAACTGACCCGACCATAGCCAAAAAAACGGGGTACGCGGCTGTTTGAGGGTAAAGACTATTGTACCATTTACGACTTTGTCGAAGCCTACAAACATTTCAATGACCCGGAATGGGATGGAGAACCGCTCGATCCGGAGCCATGCAGTCGTTGCGGCAAGCTACCCTGTGAATGTCTGACCAACCCGCCGCAGGCGTGCAAGGTTTGTGGCAATCTGCCGTGTACCTGTGAGGAAACAGGGCCAGATCCATGCCCCAAGTGCGGCGAGTATCCCTGCGAATGTGAGCAGCGCCCTAAAGTAATCGTAAAATTAAGCGACGGTAAGGCCAGAAACATAAAGGATATTATGGTGACAACATTCTGGGGACCCGATGGCAAGCCCATGTCTGCGGCACAGTTTGTTGAGCATTTCTATGGTCAGGTTCCTGAGTTATTCAAGAATGAAGGTAACTACTCAGCATGTTTGGGGCTGAAGGCATGGGCTATTGATTTATAAGGACGCGTAAATACGTCCCTGTAAACTCTGCTGCAACGTCCTGTTGCAGAAGCCTGATAAATCAACAGCCTATGCCCACAGAAGAATTTACGCTGAGTAGTTACAAACCGTCTTGAATAAAATGACGTTTCAATGGCTCAGACTCTAAAACGTGCCATCGCTTGTTTCAATTCTTTAGCCATTTGATTGAGCTGATGGGTTGCCGAAGCTGTCTGGTCGGCATCGCTAACGCCTTCCTCGGAAATTTGATTGATGGCGATGATGCGCTGATTGATTTCTTCGGCAACCGCTGATTGTTCTTTTGAGGCCGTTGCAATCTGAATATTCATCTCATTGATAGTTGAAATGGCTGTCGTGATCGCGGTGAGTGTGTCACCCGATTGAGCGGCCTGATCGACACTTATAGCGGCCGTTTCCTGGCTGCTTTTCATCGCTGTAACCGCTTGTTTGGCACCACTTTGCAGTTTCTCAATCATATTCTGGATTTCATCGGTCGATGTTTGGGTTCTGCTGGCCAGTGTTCTAACCTCATCGGCAACGACGGCAAATCCGCGCCCGTGTTCACCGGCTCTGGCCGCTTCAATGGCCGCATTGAGCGCGAGCAGATTGGTTTGTTCGGAGACATTACGAATCACCTCCAGAATACTGCTGATATCGCCGACATCATTTTCCAGTTGGGCAATGACTTGTGAGGCCTGGGTGATCTTGTCATCCAGAAAATGGATGGATTTCACGGCTTCAGAAACCACACGGCCACCTTCCTGGGCTTGTTGATCGGCTTCTGTTGCCGATTCAGCCGCCTGCGTGGCATTGTTTGAAACTTCCACAACCGTCGCTGTCATTTCAGTCATGGCGGTGGCCACTTGTTCTGTATTTTCTTTTTGTTGCTGAATGTTTGCCGTTGTTTTGTTGACAGCATCATCTAATGTTGTTGAATACTGCGCCAGGCTATCTGCATTACTATTGACGTGCTGTAACAGCTTTTGCAGGCTTGATGAGGCTTGATCAAAATTCTGCGCCATGATGCCAATTTCATCCGTAGGTTTAAAGTGAGTACGAGCCGTTAAATCGCCCGCACCCAGACGTTTTGAAAAATCGGATAGCGCATTAATGGAAGCAACAATATTTTTAGGTAAGGTGATCGCCAGGGCAACACCGATAAGCGTGCCAAATAGCAGGGCGATTAAAATAGTGATATTGGCTTTGTTGACGAGCGCAAGGGTTTGCTGCCCGACCTCACTCGCTTTTGTCCAGCCATCGTGCTCGGCAGCTGCGGCAGATTTTCGCGCTTGTGCGGCGATCGAATCCATTCGGCTGATAATGCTTTTGAGCTGGTCGTCGTTGCGTATCCATTGTGCCGCCGCTTCGGCGTATTTTTTCGTCGCTTCGCGCGCAATCGCTATTTGTTTTAGATTGGATTGTTTTCGGGTAATGCGTTCAAGTTTGCCGTATAACGTCATTAACGTCGGCAGTTCCGTTTGCATTTGTTTATAAAACTGTCGGTTTTTATGCAAACGTTCCTGTTTTTCATGTTGAATGATGGTATAGGCTAATGATTTTATTCGGTTAGCCAGAATGTATCTCTGGACATTGTTATTTAAGGTCTCGGATGAAACATTATTTCTCAGTAGCGCCGCATATTGTCGTTCTTGATCTGTGGCAAATACATCGGTTTCGGCAAGCACTTGTTTGCCGCTATCGGCCATCACTTGAGCGGCACGTCGGTTATTTTTCAGGCTGGCGACGCCCTGATCATATAAGGTACGGAAATCAGCGACATTTTTTCGAACCGAAGCGAATTGTGCCAACAGCGGTTGATCATTGAATTTTTGAGCCAGTTGATCAACGGCATCAAGGTCATGATCCATTTCAGCTAAAACCTGTTTAGCCCGTTGATAGGTTTCAGGTTTTTGAGTTAACAAATAATTTAATTGTTCTACCGTGGCATCATAAGCGCCAGCATGGACATTGACGGCTAATTTAACAGCGGGTATTTTCCAGTCGACGATAGTATTGATGTTTTTATGTAGCCCGTTGATTGCCAGCCAGACCAGGAAACCAAAGGTTAATAAAATGAGAATCTGGCTGGAGAAACCGGCAATGAGTTTATTGCGAATTGTCATGTATGTTTTCCTTTTGTATAGGTTAAATCTAATAACTGATTTAACCGTTAAAACTAATCGTGCTTTGCAAAAAACTAAGTGTTATTCACTCAAAGTATCGTCCTCTTCCCTTGGGAGAAGGCAGAGATAAGTATAGTGAAGGATTATTTATTTGCGTGGAAAAATATGATTTTTTGTCAGGTTGTTGGTATGACAGTCAGGACTCCGTTATCGCGATTGATAGCGAAGCCCCTCCATCATTTTTTTATAAGCCGAGACTCGCCCACATAGCATCGACTTTTTTAATAATATCGTCAGACATGGTGATGATTCTGCCCCATTCTCGCGTGGTTTCTCCCGGCCACTTATTGGTGGCATCAAAGCCTATTTTTGAACCCAAGCCTGAAACCGGCGAGGCGAAATCCAGATAGTCTATGGGTGTATTTTCCAGAATCGTACAATCACGCGCCGGATCCATCCGGGTTGTCATCGCCCAGATGACATCTTGCCAGTTTCTGACATCGACATCATCATCGACGACGATGACAAATTTGGTGTACATAAATTGACGCAGATATGACCAGGTGCCTAACATGACACGTTTTGCATGACCGGCATATTGTTTTTTCATACTGATGACGGCCATCCGGTAAGAACATCCTTCAGGGGGAAGATAAAAATCGACAATTTCGGGAAATTGCTTTTGTAGAATCGGCACAAAGACTTCATTCAGGGCCACCCCCAGGATAGCCGGCTCATCGGGCGGCCTGCCGGTATAGGTGCTGTGATAAATCGGCGCCTGGCGCTGGGTAATGCATTCAATGGTAAACACTGGAAATTCATCGACTTCGTTATAATAGCCGGTGTGGTCGCCATAGGGGCCTTCGGGTGCGGTTTCGCCGGGATAAATAAAGCCTTCCAGTACAATTTCGGCACTTGCCGGAACCTGTAAATCATGGCTGAGGCACTGGGCGACTTCGGTTTTGCTGCCTCGCAACAGTCCCGCAAAGGCGTATTCAGATAAGGCATCGGGAACCGGTGTCACTGCCCCCAGAATAGTCGCCGGATCAGCGCCGAGTGCGACGGCAACCGGATAGGGTTTATCCGGAAATTTTTGCTGAAATTCCTTGAAATCCAGTGCGCCGCCGCGATGTGCCAGCCAACGCATAATCACTTTATTTTTAGCGATGACTTGTTGGCGATAAATACCCAGGTTCTGTCGTTCCTTATTCGGCCCTTTGGTAATGACCAAAGGCCAGGTAATCAGGGGCGCGGCATCATCGGGCCAGCAGGTTTGAATCGGATAATCGGCCAAATCGATTTCATCACCGCGGCGGATAATGTCCTGGCAGGGCGGGTTGTTGATGACTTTTGGCGCCATGTTCAAGACTTTTTTGAAGACCGGGATTTTCGCCATGGCATCTTTCATGCCTTTAGGGGGTTCGGGCTCTTTAAGATAGGCCAGTAATTCACCAATCCCGCGTAATTCAGTCACCGATTGTGCGCCCATGCCCATGGCAACCCGTTTTGGGGTGCCGAACAAATTGGTTAACACCGGAATATTTCCTCCTTTCGGGTTTTCAAATAACAAGGCGGGGCCTTGCTGTTTTAACACCCGGCGGGAAATCTCGGTCATTTCCAGACAAGGATCGACTTCAATACTGATGCGTTTTAGTTCGCCCTGTTTTTCCAGTTGTTTGATAAAGTCACGAAGATCTTTATATTTCATGCAGCGATTCCTGAATGTCTAAGCAGGGCGTCGATTTCAGGTTCACGGCCACGGAATTTTATAAAGAGTTGCATTGCGGACTCACTGCCACCTTTTTCAAGGATATTCTGCAAAAAGGCTTCGCCGGTTTTGCGATCGAAAATGCCATTTTCTTCGAATAAGGAAAAAGCGTCGCTCGATAACACTTCGGCCCATTTGTAGCTGTAATAGCCGGCTGCATAACCGCCGGCAAAAATATGTGAAAAACTGTGGGCGAAACGGTTAAATTCCGGTGGCTGGATGACGGCGACTTGTTCCCGCACCTGCTCCAGAATAGTGTAAATCCGGCCGCCTTTGCTCGGATCATAGTGTTGATGAATTTTGAAATCAAACAGGCTGAATTCCAGTTGTCTGAGCATTAACATGCCTGCCTGAAAGTTTTTGGCGGCCAGCATTTTATTAAATAATTCATCCGGTAGTTTCTCGCCGGTTTGATAGTGTCCCGAGATTAAATCCAGCGCTTCTTTATGCCAGCACCAGTTTTCCATAAACTGACTGGGCAGTTCAACCGCATCCCACTCGACGCCGTTGATACCGGAAACACCCAGATAATCAATCTGGGTCAGCATGTGGTGCAAGCCATGTCCAAATTCGTGGAACAGGGTCTGTACTTCATCATGGGTCAGCAAAGACGGCTGATCACCGGTTGGGGGGGTGAAATTACAGGTAATAAAGGCGACCGGTATTTGCAGGCCGTCTTTGGTTTTACGACGGCCGACACAATCATCCATCCAGGCACCACCGCGTTTGTGCGGGCGTGCATATAAGTCGAGATAAAACTGACCGCGTATTTGACCGTTTGCGTCTGTGATTTCAAAAAAACGTACATCAGGATGCCAGTTGTCAACATCATGTTGTTCGGTGATATGGATACCGTACAATTTTTCAACGACGGCAAACAGCCCTTCAATGACACGCTGATCAGGAAAATAGGCTTTGACTTCTTCTTGCGATAATTGATAAAGATGCTGACGCATTTTTTCTGAAAAATAGCTGATGTCCCAGGCCTGGAGGTTTTTAATGCCATACTCATTACGGGCAAACTCACGCAGTTCGGCCAGGTCTTTACGCCCCTGACGCCAGGATTTATCGGCGAGTTCTTCCAGGAAATCAATGACCTGGTCGGTCGATTCAGCCATTTTAGTGGCAAGTGATAATTCGGCGTAATTGGCAAAGCCTAATAATTGTGCTTTTTCATGACGCAGGGCCAGAATTTGCTCCATCACCCGGGTATTGTCCCAACGTCCGGCATGCGGCCCCTGGTCGGAGGCGCGGGTTGCGAAAGCCTGATAATGTTCGCGCCGCAGTTCGCGGTTATCGGCATACGTCATAACTGCAAGATAGGATGGAAACTGTAAGGTGATAAGCCAGCCTTGCTGGCCGTTTTGTTCGGCGCTTTGTTTGGCTTGTGCCATGGCGGATTCCGGCAAGCCTTCCAGCTCTGAAGAATCGGTAATCAGTTTGCTCCAGGCATTGGTCGCATCCAAAACATTTTCTTCATATTGGCTTGCCAGTTTCGACAGTTTCTGACTGATTTCCTTATAACGTTGCTGTTTGTCCTCAGGCAGGTCAATTCCGGACAAATGGAAGTCCCGTAAGGTATTGTCGATGATTTTTTTCTGCGCGGTTTCCAGTTTATGTGCATCTTCATTTTCAGCCAGACTGCGATAGGCCTGATACAGCGACTGGTTTTGTCCCATTTCGGTTGAATATTCTGATAATGCGGGTAAACAGGCATTATAGGCATCGCGTAAGTCTGTGCTGTTAACCACTGAATTCATATGACTGACCGGTGACCAGGCCTTGTGCAAACGATCCTCGGCATCTTCAATCGGCTCGACCAGATTTCCCCAAGTGTAAGCCGTGTTATTGCTCAGGCAATGGTTCACTGTTTTACGTGCCTCGGCCAGTAAATGGTCAATGGCGGGTTTAACATGTTCAGGTTTGATGCGTGAAAAAAGGGGGCGTGTGTAATTTTCTAAAAGTGGATTGCTCATGATTAAACGATGATAGTAAAAAGGTGTTTTATGCACTGCTTTCAAGCCTGTGGAGGCGACGAGCGCTGGGTTAATGATTGAACGTCTGGAAGATTTCCTTTACTCTGCTTTTTGCATTATGCAAGGTATGCAAGGTATTTTCAGGTGATAAGGCGATATTTTTCAGTTTGCCGGCGGCGGGAATCGAGGTAATAGGGGGGAGTTGTGCCAACTGTTTTTTTTGTCCTAATCTATAATGCAGCCGCGACAGAATAACAATATCGGTCAAGTTTAAATCGCCTTCATGATTGTAAAACCAGTTGTGAGAGTGCCGGGCTGTATCAATAAATTCGTCATCAAAATTCCAGTTTTTTAATACCATTGCGCCTGTTACGCCACGAATGGCTGGAATCGCCTGACGCACTTCATCGGTGTTATGAAATTCTTTAGGCAGTTTGGCGACAAAATTCAGAAAGGGAATGCTGCCGATATCGGCAACCAAGCCACCGAGTAACGCTTGTTCAGGATTAAATTGCTTGCTGTCTTCGGCCAAAATAAAACTCAAGCATGATAACAGCAAACTCTCTTTCCAGATATGATCCATATATTTGATAATATGTTTGCATCGGCAGGCAAAGACCTGTTTAAGGCTGAAGCTGATAACCAGATTCCGGGTGGCGTTCAAACCGATTCTATTGACGGCATCCAGACAGGTTTTTGCCGGGTTGAGTGTGAGATACAACGGGCAGTTGGCAACTTCAATCAGTTTAACGGTAATCACCGGGTCAATCTGGATTATTTTAACCGCATCGGCGATGGAAATATCGTCTTGCATGGCTTCACGTAAGCGGATAGCAACGTGTGGCAAAATTGGAAGCTCGAGTTTTTCTTCACTGACGTGTTGAGAAAATAATTGTAGAATCTGGTTGTTTTTTAATTGTTCAGGAATGATGAGTTCATTGTGTTTTGCCTGGGGATCAAACGACATAATTTTATGTGAAACCCGCAAAATACGAACATCCGTTTTGGCAACTGCTGTGGTGGTATAGGTTTTTCCACTGCAAAGCGGGAAATGGGCCTGTGTGCTTTCACTGTCGATATCATGACTGAAACCATTTTTGTCAGAAATGGTGACAATCCCCTCTAATAAATAAATCGCACTATCGGTCGGTTGGTTATAGGTGAACAGGGTTTCGTTGGCTTTAATCAGCTCACTGTGGTTTTCATCGGCAAAGGCCTGAAGAATATCTTCGTTCAAGTTTCGGACAGGAATAAGCTTTTTTAATTTTTCAAGCGAAATCTTTTGGGCGGGTTGTTGCGAAGACGCCACTTTTTTAGGATCTTTAAAAAAAGATTTTAGAATTTCCATATCGATTGTTTTGCATAAATTAAGATAAAGGTGCTAAAAACCGTAAGATTTTGATCTGTAAAATCGTTCAGATGTATTGCACACAGTATAGACGTAATTTTAATGTCGTCATCCGGTTTTGCGTTTGGCTTCTAATTTAGCAATAACGCTCTGGGTATCCGGTCGAATTTGACGCCATTGATAAAAGGCTTCTGCGGCTTGTTCAACCAGCATGCCCAAGCCATCCAGACAGTGTGCCGCACCTTGCGCTTTAGCCCATTTGACAAAGGCGGTGTCCGTGTTGGCATAGGCCAGATCATAACAACAGCTTGCTGAATGCAGCAGATTATCCGGCAGAGGCGGGAGCTGGCCGGATAAGCTGGCCGAGGTAGCATTTAAAATAATATCAAACTGCAAACCGGCTAAATCATCAAAGCCACACCCTGTTATTGAACCGGTTTGCATGAACTCCAGGGCCAGTTTCTTAGCCTTGCTTACCGTTCGGTTGGCGATGTAAAGCGAAACAGGTGATTGTGCCATGACAGGCCCTATGATGCCACGTGCGGCACCGCCTGCGCCGAGAATAAGAACCCGCGCATTGTGTAGGTTGACCTGATGATTGCTGACCAGGTCTGTAACAAGACCGACGCCGTCAGTATTGTCGCCTGACAATGTGCCATCCTGTTGCACAATAATTGTATTGACCGCTTTGCTGAAGCGGGCACGTTCTGTTAATTGCTCCACTTTCTGGAAAGCCAGTTCTTTAAGTGGGACGGTACAATTTAAACCACGACCGCTATGCGCCAGGAAATCTGCCAAAGCGCGGCCAAAATTTTCCGCCGGCACGTCGATAGCCTCATAGGTGAGTGTTTGCCCGGTTTGCTCAGCAAAGCAGCGATGAATAAAGGGGGACTGGCTATGACGGATAGGGTGGCCAAAAACGGCGTAGCGATCGACGGACATGGTTAAACTGCTCTTTTGGCCAGCCATATTTCAAGACCAATAGTGAGCGCCACGATAAGAATCGCTAACAAACTGTTAATTAATAAAAAATGATCGCTATAGGCAATAATAATCGCCGCGATCCCTAAATAGACACCGACCAGACTAAAACGCCAGCCTATGCGTATGCCATCGAGAATAGTAGCCAGCGCAAGGATTAACAGCATAACGGGGGAACTGGATGTTTCAGTTAAAACGTCGGCCTGTTCAAGCAGGAAAACACCGCCAATCGTCGCCATGGAAGACAGCCAGTGCAAAGCCTGTTCTTTGACAATCGAGCTGAATTCGTCATCGACTTGTTCCTTGTCTTGCAGCCACGCAATCAGGATAGCAAGCAGTGCAAACACAACGACCATCACCATCCAGTAAGCGTAACCATCTAATGGTGAAAAATCGGTAACAATAATGCCACCGAGCGACAACAGCAGCAGAAAGAATAAAATGCCGTCTTCAATCTGAAATTCTCGTTCATCACTTAGTTTGAAAAGTCCCATGGATTGCTCCTTCTTATCTTGATAGCCATTCAGCGGCTTTTTTAGCGTAATACGTCAAAATTGCATCGCAACCGGCGCGTTTAAACCCGACTAAAGATTCTAACACAACGTTTTTTTCATCCAACCAGCCATTTTGGCTGGCCGCCTTTAGCATCGCATATTCTCCACTGACCTGATAAGCAAATGTGGGGACGCCAAATCGGTCTTTTGCGCGTCGAATAATGTCCAGACAAGGCATGCCAGGTTTTATCATGATCATGTCGGCGCCTTCTTGCAGATCCAGTTCGATTTCACGCAAGGCTTCGTCAGAATTAGCCGGATCCATCTGATAGCTATATTTGTCGGCACCGGCAAGGTTAGCCGCTGAACCGACCGCATCTCTGAAGGGGCCATAAAATGAAGAGGCATATTTGGCCGAATAGGCTAAAATGCGCGTATTGATATGGCCATTTTGCTCCAGCACACGCCGGATTGCACCCACCCGGCCATCCATCATATCGGAAGGCGCAACAATATCGGCTCCGGCTTCGGCATGTGATAAAGCCTGTTTACATAAGGCTTCAACGGTTTCATCATTGATAACATAACCTGATTCATTTAATAAACCATCCTGACCGTGTAAGGTAAATGGATCTAAAGCGACATCTGTGATGACACCTAATTGCGGAAAGTTTTGTTTTAATGCACGCACGCAACGTTGGGCTAATCCTTGCGGATTCCAGGCTTCTTCCGCAGTTTCTGATTTTCGACTATCATTAACCACCGGAAACAAGGCAATGGCCGGAATACCTAAAGCAATCAATTGTTGCGCCTCTTCCAGAATCAAATCTATCGACATTCGATAGATATCGGGCATTGAGGCAACGCTTTGTTTTTGGTTTTCGCCTTCAAGAACGAACATCGGATAAATCAAGTCATCCGTTGTGAGCTTATTCTCTTGCATCAAGCGGCGTGAAAAAGACTGGTAACGCATACGGCGCATGCGAAGGCGAGGAAAAAGCGTGTTATTATTGTCGAAATTTTCCATGGTGTTTATATTAGAGAATAAGTATATAATAATTAAAGTGATTTAAGGTATCAGTCATTTTAACAGGGTATTTTGTAAAGTTTAAAGAATTCACAGAACCGTTTCAGGAGTGGTTATGAAAATCAAGTCGTACACGCATTTTTTATTTTTTGTTTTAAGCATGCTTTTTCTGGCAATCAACTCAAGTCAGGCACAAGCGACGTTGGCAGAGCCGCAGAAAATTATCAAAGATGCGTCTAATAAATTAAAACAGCGTATTCAGGATAAAACCTTTACCCAGGATTTTAAAAAGATTACTAAATTTGTGGATAGTGTCATTTATCCCCATATGGACTTTGAAAAAATTTCTCGAGGTGTTTTAGGCAGGCTGTGGCACAAGGCCACGCCTGAAGAAAAAACGGCTTTTACCGAGGAGTTTAAAACCTTGCTGGTCAGAACCTATTCCCGTGCGTTTGTGGAATTTAATGACTGGAGCATTGAATTTTTACCGTTGGATATGGAAAAAGACGTTAAAACATTTACCAGTCGCAGAACCGGTAAAATGATCCAGAAGGTGGTGATCAGAACCCAGATTTTACAGCCTGGGCAACAGCCTCTTCCGGTCGATTACCGGATGTATAAAGAAGAGGGCGGTGACTGGAAAGTCTATGACATCATTATTGGCGGTGTCAGTCTGGTCACCAATTATCGCACGACATTCAAAAATGAATATAAACAAATGGGCTCGTTGAAAAAAGTCATTGAAAATCTGGCCAGACGGAATAAAGAGGCTTTTGAAAAAAGCGCGAATGCAGAAAAGTCAGCGTAAGTTCACAGCGCATGTCTGACAGTAAAGATTGGCTTTATGCTGTACCTCTGGGAAAAATAGAGGCGTTTAATTTGACCAGGCCGTAGTGTCGAAGTCTGGTTTCAATATTTTAATTTCGCTTCCATGCTGGCATTGAAATAAATGGATTATCAAACGCTATATCAGTTTTTACGTCAGGAAGGCGCTGAAAACTGGTTAAAACAACTTCCCGATCAATTAGATGACGCCTTGGATAATGCCCGACATGGCAATTTGGCACAGTGGAAACACACAGTCAAGCATTTGCCGCATTATCCGACATCCTATATGAACATTGCCGATAGCGTGACGATTGGGCGGTTGGAAGATATATCAGAGTCGCAACGGTTGCAGCTAAAAACACAATTGCAGAATATTGGCCCGTGGCGCAAAGGGCCTTATTTTCTTTATGGTCTGCATGTCGATACCGAATGGCGATCAGACTGGAAATGGCAGCGTGTCTTGCCGCATATCGCGGGTTTAAAAAACCGGCGCGTGCTGGATGTAGGCTGCGGTAATGGCTATCATTGCTGGCGCATGCTGGGCGAGGGCGCGCGTTTTGTGATCGGTGTCGATCCTTATTTGCTCAATGTCATGCAGTTTCAGGCCATTGCCAAACTGTATGGCCGTGCACCGCTCTATGTCTTGCCGATGGGACTTGAGCAGTTGCCAACGGGGCTGGAATTGTTCGATACCGTGTTTTCAATGGGCGTTTTGTATCACAGGCGCTCGCCGATCGATCATTTATTGGATCTGAAAGCCTGCTTACGTCCGGGCGGTGAACTGGTTTTGGAAACCCTGGTCATCGAAGGTGATGAAAACACCGTACTCGTGCCGCCCGGACGCTATGCCAACATGCGCAACGTTTGGTTCATTCCCAGTTGCGCCGCGCTGGAAGTCTGGCTTAAACGCAGCGGTTTTGATGACATCAAACTGTGTGATGTCCATAAAACCAGTTTTGAGGAACAACGCAGCACCGAATGGATGCCATCGCATTCATTAAAAAACTTTCTCGACCCGGACAATCCTCACCTGACACTGGAGGGTTTGCCCGCGCCGGTAAGAGCCGTTTTTACTGCACGTCGAGATTAGTTCAGCGCCCTGAACGGCTAATACTCTACTTTGACAATTTCCTTTTAATGGCATTGATTCCATTTTTAACCCCAGGCCAGCCGTAAACTATCCATTGCTTCCAGACATACAGAAAAGAATGTTGAAGCAAACAGGCTGTTTTTTTAAACAGATCGGCAGGATTTTCCAGACCAATACGGGCAAGCCCATTTTCGACATAATTGCTCCAGGCCGGGTAGCGATGTCCCTGGTTATCCACAAAGACCTTATCGAACAGCCACATTTCCAATAATGACGTTACCAACATGAAGGCAAAGGAAATCGCCATTCCCATGCCGGCCACAATCACGAGCCAGGCAAACATTGGATGCAGCTTGGTTAGCCACCAGGATAGAATATCAACCAATAAAAAGACATAGGGCATCCCGATAGCAACACATTTATAACCTGTCCTGGGTGTTTCGGTAAAGCTGAAAATCATTCCGACAAACATGAAAATAAAGCTGATCCCAAACAGATGGATATGTGAAACACGTGTCAATGAGGAGAAGGTGGCCCCCTGATCCTGTTCTGTGACCGACGCTATATTTTCAAATTTTGTAAAATCAGGAATGCCGCTGGCTGCTTCGTTATGGCACATGACACATCTATCTTCGATAATCTTGCTAACGCCCGAAGACACATAAGAAGACTGTGCAGCGCCATCACGTATCCATTGCATAATGGCAAAGCGCTCATTTTCAGGTGCCTTATCTTTCATTGAGCCATTAAGCTTGGTTTCCAGTAACGTGCCAGAACGGTTGCCGTAGTAGCTATAAACAATATCATCAACTGATAAACCAAATTTACCATCTGCCATGCCGTGGGTGAAGAGTATTTGAATCAGTGCGAAAAAATAGCCAACAGCCACGGTGGTGAGATATCCCGTAAACAAAACCTTGATAGGGGTATCAATGTCTTTTAATGGCTTAAGTTCGATGTTCATGCATAACTCCAAAACGCTTATATGGATTATTATTCTAGCAGGCTATAGTTGACCGTATAAGCGGTTATAGAGAAATTAATTGTTTACTAAATATTTACAAACAAAGTTGTTTTCATCACATATGCTGTCATTTGATTACAATTGTTTTGTTTCTTATGCGACACTCAATCAAGTCTTCATGTTTTTAGCTTTTTAGCCAGCCGCGTGCCGCTGGTTTATCTTCTAATTCAATGTCTCTGACACGGGAAAATATTGGGAATTCTCGGTCTAACAAAAAAGCTGATCGTGTGGTAAGGGTTTGCAGAAATAAAAACCCTGAAAACAATGGCAGCCGCAACTAATTAAAGCCCGCAACTGGCTTTCGGTTTCCACGCCTTCGGCAATTACATCCAGGCCTAAATGTATAGCCATGGCGATAATCGTATCGATAATAGCCAGGTCGGATGGGCTGTTGTCCAGATTAGACACAAAGGAGCGGTCAACTTTTAATTGATCAATGGGTAAGCGGCTCAAATAGGATAAAGAAGAATACCCGGTACCAAAATCATCTATCGAAAAACGTAATCCTAACTGGCGTAGCTGATGCATCTTGTCAATGCTTTGTTCAACATTATTGAAAATTAATGATTCGGTGATTTCCAGAATAATCCGGTTAGGATCGACGCCAGTATCTTTGATAATCGAGGTGACTTTTTCGATAAAAGCATCATCAGAAAATTGTTTAGTGCTGATATTGATGGCGATATGCGGAATATCTCGGTCTGTAGTGCGTTGCCACTGGGCCAGCTGTAAACAGACGTTGCGTATTACTTGTTCGCCAATATCGATAATCAGCCCGGTTTGTTCGGCAATCGGAATGAAGTCAGCAGGTGAAACCAGACCTTTTTCAGGGTGTTGCCAACGAATCAGCGCTTCACAACCGAGGATTTTATGTTGTTGATTGAATTGCAATTGATAAAATACTTTAAATTGATTTTCTGCCAAGGCCAGATACATTTCCTTTTCCAGTTGCAGGCGTTTATTGGCTTCCGCCTGTAATTCGGAATAAAAGAAGCTGAAATCGTTTTTGCCTTTTCGCTTGGCTTCATACATGGCCGCATCGGCTTCTTTCACGATTTGCTCTGGATCTTTATGAATATCGGAGAATAAAGAAATGCCTATACTGCAAAAAATATGTAACTCATGTTGGGAAATTCTAAAAGGTTCTCTCAACGAGGCTAATAATTTGTGAATTACAACCGTTACTTGCTCGGTGGCATCGTCTTTATCGCTGGCTAGATTGGACAGCAAAATTACAAATTCATCACCGCCAATTCTGACAATGGTATCCTCGTCACGAAAAATTTGTTTTAAGCGCTTGGCAACCTGTATCAAAAACTGGTCACCAGTTTTATGGCCTAATGAATCGTTGATGCGTTTAAAGTCATCCAGATCCAGAAAAAGAACGGCGCTATGGCGATTGTTTTGCGACGATTTCAGAATTTGTCGTCGTAGTTGTATTTCCAGTAAATTTCGATTGGCCAAGCCAGTCAATGAATCGTAATGTGCAAGTTGCCAGAGTTTTTTTTCGGCATCCTTGAATTTAGAAATATCCTGAATTCAAGTAATAAGTGCATAACCCATTAAATTTTTCATGTCGATACCCGT
>CAJXMF010000040.1 GCA_913056195.1 uncultured Methylococcaceae bacterium
CTGCTCACGCCCCTTACCTACATCCATCTAGGTAACGCCGAAGAAGGATAAAAAGACAAGCAAGTCTGGTGGGTTATTTAGTGCGAGCTGCCTAAGATGACCGACATCAAATTGCGATAACAGCAGTTTTATTCCCAGGGTTAAAAGAATAAATATGATAACTGGCCGTAAAATAGTGTCTGGTAATTTTTTGCCGATCATACTGCCGAGGTAAATAGCCGGTAATCCGCCTAACAAGAGTCCCGTTAGCAGACTGAAATCAATTGATCCGAAATGGAGATGGCCAAATCCGGCAATGGCCGTCAAAGGGACGGCGTGAGCCAGATCAGTGCCCACAACATTAATGGGACGTTTGTGAGGATAGAGAATAAATAACAGTGCCGAGCCGATCGCGCCGGCACCGACCGATGACAAGGTGACAACGATACCCAGCAAACAGCCGGACAATACGGTGATATGCGGGCGATAATCGCGAATCATGCGAATGACGACGCTGTCATCATGCTTGTCGTGGATAAAATTGAGCAGGCGGTTTTTCAGGGCGATGATTACCGCAGTCAGCACCAGCATGACGCCAAGCGTGCCGATAATCAAATGATCGTAATTGATGTGCTGCTGCTTGAGTTGTTCCAGCAGGCAAATGGTCAGCAGGGTGCAAGGGACGCTGCCGCTGCCGAGCAGTAAAACTACTTTCCAGTCGACGGTTTTGTTTTTGTGGTGAAAAAAGACACCACTGCTTTTGGTGATGGCGGCATACATTAAATCGGTTCCGACGGCTATGGCAGGTGTAATGCCAAACCCGAGTACCAGGATTGGTGTCATCAGCGAGCCACCGCCGACGCCCGTTAGACCGATGATAAGCCCCACCAGGGCGCCGGCTGCAATGTGAATCAGTTCCATGCGTTATGATAAGGGTTTAAAACCGGACTTTGTGAGATTACCGGTTGTTCGGAAAGGAATGTGAGCATGTCAGAGAGTGTTTTTATCTGGAATGCTGTCATTGATATATTCAAAAACTTTGACGACTTGTTTAACACCGCTGACACGTCGTGCCATTTCTCCGGCAGCATAGCCTTCGTTGCGGTGCACGAGCCCCATCAGATAGACGACACCGTTTTCGGTAACCACTTTGATGCGGGTGGCGTCAAAGCCTGGAATTGAACGGATTTTACTGATGGCTGATTTAACTTTGGTCGTCAGCAGAGTGTCATGGGCGCGACTGCTTAACGGACTAGGCTCGGCCAGAGCAATATCGTTGTGGACTATTTTGACACCGGGGATGGTTCTGATTATGGCAATAATTTTGTCGCGTAAAGCCGCTGTCGGTGCTTCACCCGTCACCAAAACAATGCCGTTATAGGCGGTGACATTGATATGGGTTTTTGCCCGAATATCATCATCGGCATTCAGTTCAATGCCGGCATCAATTTCTATTTTTTCATCCCGCAGCAAGGCTTCACTCGTTCGCCTGTCGTGTAACAAGGACAGGCCGGATGCTTCGGCTGCACCTGTTTCGACAGTTGTGCAGGCGTTTGTGCCAAACAGTAACGGCAGTAAAACGAGGAGTTTTTTCATAGTGGTGCACTACCCTTTAATTAAAGCAAAGCGAATTAGCCACCAAAAAGCTGATGGTCGATTAAATCACATAAACAATGTGTCATCAGTAAGTGTGTTTCCTGAATACGGGGTACCTGTGTTGCCGGTACACGAATCTCAAGATCAGTTTCATTCAAAATATTCGCCAGGGAGCCACCACTTTGTCCCGTCAGCGCGATAACAGGGATATTTTTTTCCTGTGCGACGGTGACGGTTTTCAAAATATTGGCCGAATTCCCACTGGTGGTATAACACAATAAAACATCGCCTTCCTGTCCGAGCGCCCTGAGCTGTTTGGCAAAAACATCGTCAAAATGATAATCATTGGCGATAGAGGTCAAGGTCAATGCATCGGCATTCAGCGTGATGGCGGGCAAAGATGGGCGTTCGCGTTGAAAGCGGTTCAGCATCAGGGCGGAAAAGTGCAGCGCATTACCGGATGAGCCGCCATTGCCGCAGCTGATGATTTTTTTGTCATTGACCAGCGCCGCCACCATCAATTGTGAGGCGAATTCAATTAACTCGGGCAAATCGACCATACACTCCTGTTGCAGCTGTATGGCTTGTGAAAAGTTCTCGGTGATGCGTTCCTTAAGACTCATAAGCGGGATTGAAAAGCGTTTTGTATCCAGTCAATGTGGTTATCACCGCTGATGGCGATAACGTCAAAACGGATAATCGGGTTAATATTGTGTTGCAGCACATAATGCTGGGTTGCCGCTATTATACGGGATTGCTTGTGTGGTGTAATACTTTCCAGCGCGCTGCCAAAGCGATCAGACTGGCGATAGCGAACTTCGACGACCACCAGGGTGTCATGATGCTGCATGATCAGGTCCAGTTCTCCTCTGCGGCAGCGATAATTACGCGCAAGCAGTTTGAGCTTGTGCTTCCGTAAAAACTCAAGCGCCTTCTGTTCCGCATCTGCACCTGTTTTTTGTTGTTGCGTTTGGCGTTTAGTCATCATAGGCATCGTCAGTTTCGATATCGCTTATATAGTGTGGATTGGCCGGGATGCCATTGGCAAAATCAGCACAAACCAGATGGCGGATAATATGGTTGTCCTGGGTGAGTAAGAGGCGGCCGCTGGCACCCGGATATTCACGGTCACGCATTTCATTCAAGAATGGAATCATGTTGTAGGCATCAATGCCTAATGCCAGCAAACGGCGATAGATGAGTGGGGTGTTTTGCAGCTCGGCAAACAGGCTGTTAAAAGAAGGTTCGCCGACATAAAGATCTGGAAAAAACCAGGGAATATCACAAAAGCGGATGCCATTCAGGTCCTTGTCCTGACGTGGCGTCGGTATGCCACTATAGATATCAGAGGTGGCATAAACGGGTACATGACGCGCACCGTAAAATTTAAGCTGTGGATTCAACGAACGCCCTGTGTTCGGCGTTGCCATGAGAAAAATAGTGTCGGCATCGGTGCGCGTGCGGGGTTCAAATTGAATGCTGCGGTTGAGGCGGCGGACCAGTCGGTGATAACGTCGTTCGCTTTCATCCAGGTTCATCAGGGTTTTGATGGCGGTTGAAAAATCAAAACTGTTCGAGGAATAAAAACGGCTTTCAAGCATACGGCCGCCTTGTTGTTGCCAGAATTCGCCCAGGTAATCCATCAGTCTGTGGCCTTTACGGGTGTCGGGGAGCAAAAACAGGGCTTTGCGATGACCGTCCAGCCAGGCCGAAGTAACAACCTCCCGGCTGTCATCACGAGGACTCAAGCCAAACTGGATAAGGTTTTCCTTGAAGACATGATCGGCCTGATTGAGCGCCAGAACGGGAACAGGCAGCGTGTCGATTGCGGATAATGCTGTAACCGTTGCTTTTTGTAATGGACCGATAATCAGTTCGGCACCGGCGTTAACTGCGCGATGATACAGGTCGACAGGGTTGTCGGCATTGCTGTCATAAAAAATAAGATTCGCAGAGGCTGAGTTTGAGTCTGCACTGTAAGCGGCCTGAATGCCCGACTTTATAATTTCGGAGGCTTTGGCAAAACGCCCCGAAAACGGCAGGAATACGGCAATTGTTGTGGGCTGGGTGTTGAATTGAGTGGGGGCATGTTGTAACAACTGATCCAGAAAATCCCCGTTCGCCGGGTGATTCGGGTATTGCGCTTGCCATTGGGCGAACTGACGTTGAAATAAATCAGGGTCGGTTGAGCGTTGTTTAAGTAAATCGGCCAGCACCATCCAGCCGGCTAAGGTATCGGGAGCGGCAGGTTGTTGCAGAATCAAGGTTTGTCGGGGTAACCGGTTTAAGGATTCGATGATGGCGATATTGTTTTTTCGGATGGCTTCAGGATCGAGCAATCGCTGGCCCAGTTGGATGCGCGATTGAACGCTGCCGAGAACATCGCCAGATAAGGCTTGAGCAAAGGCAAGTGCGCTAAAATAATCGCGCTGATGTGAGAGATCGAGCTGTTCGACCGAAATTTGACTGAGCTTTGTCAATGCGCCCTCGGCATTTCCCTGATCAAGGTCGATTTGGGCGCCCAGCAATGTCAACAAGGCCGTTTGCGGAGGATCGAGTTGTTGACGAGGAATGGATGACAGCAAAGTGTGAGCATGCTCTGACTCACCGGCTTTCAGTAAGGCTTCAGCGGCCCTCAGGCGGTATTCAGGCTGTTGCGGCGCGTTTTGTGACAGGTTTTGATAGACACGTGCGGCTTGCTCATATTGGCTGTTATCCATCATGCTTTCGGCTTGTTGCGATTGCTCAAGGAAAGGCTGGTTAGCAGGTACCGATTTGCAAGCCGGTAGCAAAATAATGGCGATAAAAAGTAAGGAGAAAGGCTGTCGGCTGGTCATAGAAAGCGTAATTTTGTTAAAGTGAATTAAGCAGAATGCTGAGGACATTGTGCCTAAGTGTACTGTAAATCGTAAAAAATTCCCTTTTTTCAGCAAAATTTTAAAGGCAGACTATGCAGATAGATAATGCATCCGAGGCAGGTCAGTTATATGTCGTTGCAACCCCCATTGGCAATTTAGCTGATTTCAGTTTTCGTGCAGTAGAAATATTACAGCAGGCGGATTTGATTGCCGCAGAAGATACACGGCATGCACGCTTGTTACTGCAACATTATGGTATTTCAACGCAAGTGATTTCACTGCATCAGCATAATGAAGAAAAGCAGGCGCCTTCGCTGATCGAAAAAATCAAAAATGGCGCGACCGTGGCCTTGATATCGGATGCCGGGACACCGTTGTTGAGCGACCCTGGCATGCCTTTGGTCAAATTGGCGCGAGAACAGGGTGTGAAAGTCTCGCCTGTCCCGGGCAGTTGTGCATTGATTGCGGCATTATCGGTGTCTGGACTGCCGGTAATACCGTTTAGTTTTGAAGGTTTTCCGCCGCGGTCGACATCGGCGCGAAAGCGTTTTTTTGCCGCGCGGGAGAAGGTGGCGTGGACTTGGGTTTTTTATGAATCCAGCCATAGGATTCAGGCCAGCCTGGACGATATGCTTGCGGTTTTATCGCCTGAACGTGAATGCGTCATTGCACGAGAATTGACCAAATTACATGAAACGATTATTAAAGGCCCGCTGTCATCTATTAGCCAACAGGTCGATAATAATCCCAATATGCGAAAGGGCGAATTTGTTGTGATCGTTGCGGGCGCTGAAGCGGTTGATGAGGAGAGTGAGCAGACGCAACAAGACGATGAAGCCTTATTGGCTGTTTTGTTGAGTGAGTGCTCTGTCAAAACAGCTGCAACTCTGGCGGCTAAAATCACCGGTCATCGTAAAAAAAATCTTTATCAGTTGGCCCTGCAAATGACGGAAGGCAAGTAATGTTTAGATTATCAGGGTATAATAAGCATTGAGCTGGCCGAACAGTCGCTGTGTTGTTGTAAAACGACGCAGAGGAAAGTCCGGGCTCCGCAGGGCAGGGTGCCAGGTAACGCCTGGGGGACGTGAGTCCACGGAAAGTGCCACAGAAAATATACCGCCCCTCACCTAGAATCTTTAGATTGTAGGTGAGGGGTAAGGGTGAAATGGTGTGGTAAGAGCGCACCGCGCTGCTGGCAACAGCAGTGGCAGGGTAAACCCCACCCGGAGCAAGATCAAATAGAGGAATATACGCGTGGCCCGCGCGGTTCCTGGGTAGATTGCTTGAGCATCAGGGCGACCTGATGCCTAGATGAATGACTGTTCCCGACAGAACCCGGCTTATAGGCCAGCTCATCATTCAAAATTAACTTAGTCGCTCGGCAACGCATCTTTTTTGTTAGAATTGAGATGTTTCTCACACTTTTACGTTATTCCGCTTGATAGTTTATCTTCGATAATCCCTCTCCCAAACAAACATTTCATGCCTCTGTTTAAATATTCAGTTTGCAGTGGGTATGTCTCTCCATGCAATATCCTTTTTGCACGTTAAAAAAGCGTCCGCAGATTGTGCGGTTTTAAATGCATTTTTTAGTGTGATTCTCAAAAATAAAGCAACCATTCTGTGTTGTTGTTTAGCTACAAAAACACTTCAAAATTATTGATTAACAAATTGAAGAAGCAAAGATTTTTGATGTTGCAAAAATGCATATTTTTGTTGAGGTCTAAGGTGCGCGCTAAGTCTTTGTCGCAAAAGCAGGAATTTGTCTTTTATGTATCTTGACTAAAGCGAAAGCTAAAACTATAGTGGTTAGCAATTGAATAAAAGTGGAAAAAAATGGAATTTTTCGGCTAAACGGGGAAAGTTTTGTTTCGAGGTGGTCACGCCATTAATCTTGACGCTAAAGGGCGTATTACGATTCCAACCGCGTATCGGGCGGAGTTGCAAGACTGTTGCGAGCGGCAGATGGTCATCACTTATGCGCTGGATGAAAAAGGCAAAAGTGAGGCGGGTTGTCTATGGCTGTATCCATTGCCGGAGTGGGAGCGACTCGAACAAACCATCAGCAAATTGCCGACTGTAAGCAAAACGGCTAGCCGCTTGCGAAGAATGCTGATAGGCAATGCCCATGAATGTGAAATGGATAAACAGGGTCGTTTGCTGATTGCTGAAACATTACGCACGCATGCGGGTTTCAATAAGGCTATTTTTTTACTGGGGCAATTGAACAAGTTTGAAGTTTGGAGTCTTGAGGCCTGGCAGGCAAAACAACAGGAATGGCAACAGGATGACGACGATGAAGATTTGGATGTGCTTGAAAATTTATCCTTTTAAAGGAAGGTGATGGAACATTTTCCAGTTTTATATGAGGAAGCGCTGTCGGCATTAAATATTTGTTCCGATGGCGTCTATGTCGATTGCACCTTTGGTCGAGGTGGGCACAGCGGCGGTATTTTAAAAAAGCTGGGGCCTGATGGCCGATTGCTGGCGCTGGACAGGGATTTGTCGGCGATTCATTCGCAGATTGCCAAGGAATTAAGTCAGGATAAGCGCTTTTGCTTGCGTCATGCCAGCTTTTCCAGACTCAAAGACATCGTCGCTGATGAATTAGCCGGGCGAGGCGTTGACGGGGTTTTGATGGATTTCGGGGTGTCGTCACCGCAACTGGATGAGGCCGAACGGGGCTTTAGTTTTTTGCGCGATGGGCCGCTGGACATGCGTATGGACAGGCGCTCAGGCATGAGTGCGGCAGAATGGTTGCAGCAGGTTGATGAGCGAGAACTGGTTCGCGTGTTATTTGATTATGGCGAAGAACGTTTTGCACGGAAGATTGCTAAAGCGATTATGAAAGCCCGCAATGAGTCGCCTATCACCAGCACATTGCAGTTGGCACGGTTGATTGAGGAAGCTGTGCCGATGAAGGAAAAAGGCAAGCATCCGGCAACACGGAGTTTTCAGGCGATTCGGATTGAAATCAATCAGGAGCTGGAAGAAATTCGGCAGGTATTAGCACAATCGGTTGATGTGCTGGCGCCGGGAGGGCGGTTAGTTGTGATCGCATTTCATTCGCTGGAAGATAGAATCGTCAAGCGCTTTATTCGGCAGGAGTCAGGGCGAAAATACAATCCTGGGCGTTTGCCAGTGATGGAAAAAGACATTCAGCAGGGTGCATTGAAAAAGATAGGTAAGGCCATTCGCGCCAGTCGTGAGGAAATTGCAAAAAATCCTCGCTCACGCAGTGCAGTGATGCGGATTGCCGAGAAAATATGATACAGACACGGGTTGTTTTGGCGTTTTTGATCGCGCTGTTATTGGTCTCGGGATTAGCCGTGATTTACAGCAAATATGAATTACGCATGCTCTTTAACAATATACAGAAAGAAGAAAGAAAGCTGGATGGCTACGCGGTTGAATGGGGACGCTTACAACTGGAATTGACCATGTTGACGTCTGAAAACCGAGTTGAGCGCATTGCGGCAAGAGAGCTGGGTATGATTTTGCCGCCTCGGGCGTCGATTATCTATATCAAAATAAAATAATGGATTTTGGTCACGATAAAACACAGGAATCTGGGTTTGAAGGACGCCGTATTATCGTTTTAGCCTTATTGCTGCTTGCCATGCTGTCGTTGGTAATCAAAGCGGTTTATTTGCAGGTGGTTGACAAGCCGTTTTTACAAAAACGGGCGTTGCAGCAATACAGCGACATCGTTTCGGTGCCGGCTTATCGTGGACAGATCAAGGATCGGCAAGGTGAATCACTCGCGATCAGTACGCCTGTCCAAGCGGTGATTTTGAAACCAAATAAAGTCGAAGACTGGCGTAAAGTCGAAAAAATTGCAGGCTTGTTAGGCGTTAGCCCAAGAAGAATCCGGTCGATTCAGAAACACAGTGCGAACAAGTCGTTTATATATTTGAAACGTCAGGTTAATCCTGATCTGGCTGAGCAAATCAAACAGATGAATGTCGCTGGTATCGGTTTTGAAAAGGCGCTGAAGCGTTTTTATCCAGCCGGAGAAGTCGCAGGACATTTAGTCGGCTTTACCAATATTGATGATGTCGGCCAGGAAGGTATTGAGCGCGCGTATGACGCTGTTTTGAAAGGGCAAGCCGGGGCAAAAAAAGTCATTAAGGATGGTAAGGGCCATATCATCAAAAATGTTGAAATCATTCGTGAGCCGGTTGCGGGCCAGGATGTGACGCTCAGCATTGATAACAGAATTCAATATTTGGCCTATCGCGAATTAAAAAAAGCGGTGATTGAACATCAGGCGGCGGCTGCGGCGCTGGTGGTGCTTGATGTAAAAACCGGCGAAGTGTTGGCGGCTGTTAATCAGCCCGCATTTAATCCGAATAATCGTCAGCGATTGAATGCAAAATATTATCGGAACCGGGCCATTGTGGATGTCTTTGAGCCGGGTTCGACCGTTAAGCCATTTGTCATGTTAGCAGCACTTGATGGCGGTTATGTCGACGTTGATGAGGAAATTGAAACGCATGGTTTTTACCGGGTAAAAAGACGACTGGTGCGGGATACCCATAATTACAAAACATTGGATTTGACGGGCGTGTTGAAAAAATCCAGCAATGTTGCGATCAGTAAAATTGCCTTGAGAATGCCCGCCGAGTTTCTATGGAACGCTTATTATCGCTTGGGATTTGGTGTTTCGGCGGACCTCGGTTTTCCCGGTGAAGCGCGAGGGCGGTTACCTGATTTTCAGGGTTGGGGACAATTTGAACAGGCGACCTTGTCATTCGGCTATGGCTTGAGTGTTTCCGCCTTACAACTGGCGCGGGCCTATACCGCGTTGGCCGATGACGGCGTATTACATTCGGTGACGCTTTTGCCCAGACAACAGGATGACCAGGCCGAACGCGTTTTCAGTGTTGACAATACGCGGCGCGTCAGGCACATGCTCGAAGCGGTACTGGAAAAAGGTGGAACAGCAACCCGGGCGCGCGTACCCGGCTATCGGGTGGCGGGAAAAACCGGAACAGTCAAAAAATCGGAAGGCAGAAAAGGTTATGCGAAACATAAATATTTTTCGGTGTTTGTCGGCATGGCACCGGCCAGCAATCCCCGTTATGTGATTGCAGTCATGGTCGATGAGTCGAGAGCCGGTGGTTATTATGGCGGTCTGGTGGCCGCGCCTGTTTTTTCCAGGGTGATGGCCGGAGTGTTGCGGGTGTATGGTGTTGCGCCGGACCGAGAAGAAACTATGCCGATTTTATTGATGAAAAATGAAACTGAGTGAATTATTAAACGGTTATCAGACACCGGCAGATGATAGCGAAATAGACGGTTTGGCGTTGGACAGCCGACAGCTCCAGCCTGGCGACGTGTTTATTGCTTTGAATGGTGAAAACAGTCATGGGCTGGCGTTTTGTGCTGAGGCCAAAAAGAATGGGGCGCGTGCGATCATTTATGATCCAGCAGGCCTTGGGCGTGAGATGGCTAAAACGGTATCAGGGCTACCGTGCTATCCGATTGAGAACTTGAGTCAGCATGTGGGTGATATTGCCGCCCGGTTTTATGGTTATCCGAGCCGCAAGTTAAGCGTTATCGGGGTAACGGGCACGAATGGCAAGACCAGTTGCAGCCAGTTTTTGGCACAGTTATTACCAGATTGCGGCGTGGTCGGGACATTGGGTTGGGGGCGGCCTGAGCAGTTGAATAATACGTTGAATACGACACCCGATGCGGTAAGCATTCAGCAAATACTGGCACATTTTGTCGAACAAGGGATTCGCTATGTGGCGATGGAAGTCTCTTCTCATGGGTTGGCGCAGGGCCGGGTCGCGGGGGTGGAATTCGGTGGCGCATTATTTACCAATCTAAGCCGGGATCATCTCGATTATCACGGCTTGATGACCGACTATCTGGCTGCAAAAATGACATTGCTGCAAAGGTCGGAATTGAAATTCAGGGTTATCAATCGGGATGATGACTATGCCCAACAGATTTTTCAGCAGTTGCAACAGCCGTGCAATATTTGGGGATTCGGGCATGGTTTGGATGATGGTGCGGTACAGGAAAACATCCAGATAAAAAATATTGAATGCAGTCTGGACGGCAGTCATTTCGAACTGGTTTGGCGGGGGCAGGCGCAAACGGTTGATAGTCGCATAACCGGGCTGTTCAATATTGAAAATATGGCCGCCGTCGCGACGGTTTTGCTGGCTCTGGGCTGGCCTTTGAAGGCGGTAGCAGAACAACTGAAGACATTGACGCCGGTTGCCGGGCGCATGGAAACCTTGGGCGGTAAAGATAAACCGACCGTGGTGATTGATTATGCACATACACCCGATGCGCTGGAGCAGTTATTGGCCAATTTAAAACAGCAGACGAAAAAATTAACCGTGGTATTTGGCTGTGGCGGCAACCGGGATCAAGGCAAACGGCCGTTGATGGGGAAAGTGGCCAGTCAATGGGCCGATTGCGTGATCGTGACCGATGATAATCCGCGCTTTGAAACCAGTGAGGCGATTATCGCCGATATTGTGCAAGGCTGTGTGGCTGATAAAACGCAGGTTATGCCCGATCGTCATACGGCGATAAGTTATGCCATCGCACAGGCAGTGGCAGGTGACTGTGTGGTTGTTGCCGGTAAAGGGCATGAACAGTATCAGGATATACAGGGTGTAAAAAGCGCGTTTAGTGATCAGTCTGTGGTGCGGGCGGTGCTGGCAAGGTATTAATGATGAAAATGAATGTTTCTGATATTGCAGCGGCGACAGATGCCAAATGGACGGGCCAGGACATTGAACTCAATGCCGTCAGTATCGATACGCGCAGCTTAAACCCCGGTGATTTATATATTGCCATCAAGGGCGAGCGTTTCGATGGACATGATTTTATTGATGCGGCCATTCAGGCGGGTGCCGGGGCGGTTATGGTGATGCGGCCGGTGGTTACGGATGTACCTCAAATCGTCGTCAATGATACGCGAGAAGCCTTGGCCGATTTAGCCAAGACATGGCGCAGGCGGCTTTCACTGAAGGTTGTCGGCATTACCGGCAGCAATGGTAAAACCAGTGTGAAAGAAATGACGGCCAGCTTGCTTAAACAGGCCGGGCAGGTTTTATACACCCATGGCAATTTGAACAATGATTTGGGGGTTCCGTTGACCTTGCTGAAGATAACGCCGCAGCACGATTATGCCGTGGTGGAAATGGGTGCCAATCATGCCGGTGAAATTGCCTTCACCAGCCAATTGGCCCAGCCGCATGTGGCGGTGTTGAACAATGCCGGACCGGCGCATCTTGAAGGGTTTGGCAGTCTTCAAGGGGTAGCGATGGCGAAAGGTGAGCTGATCGACAGCCTGGCCGAGGACGGCGTCGCGGTTTTAAACCGGGATGATGCTTTTTTTGACTATTGGCAGCAGCGCGCCGGGGGCCGGAAAGTCCTGTCGTTCGGATTTCATGAAGCCGCCGATGTTAGGGCATTGAATATTCGGCAGCGGCTGGACAATGGCTGCTTTGTGACTGACTTTACGATGAAAACCGAATATTTAGAAATGCCGATTACGTTGGCGCTGGCTGGTGAACATAATGTCCGCAATGCATTGGCGGCAAGTGCCGCGACGATGGCATTGGGGCTGGATGCAGAGCGCATTCAGCAGGGTCTGGCCGATATGCAGCCGGTAGCCGGGCGATTAACGCCCATGATGCATAGTGCCGGCGGACTGTTGCTTGATGACAGCTATAACGCCAACCCCGCCTCGGTTGCAGCGGCATTGAAGGTGTTGACGCAAAAAGGCGGTGAGCCGTGGGTGGTGTTAGGCGCTCTGGGTGAGATGGGCGAAGACAGCCCCGATATTCATCGGAAGTTAGGGGCGTTAATGAAAACGATGGGGATTGAAAAGTTATTCGCGACGGGTGCTGATGCCGAATATGCGGTTGAGGCGTTCGGCAATGGCGGGACATTTTTTCAATCGCAACAAACACTGATTGAGACATTGCAGCAAACATTAACGGCAGAGGCCAATATCTTAGTGAAAGGCTCACGCGCGCAACAGATGGAGAAGGTGGTGGCTGTTTTGACAAATAATGACGGGAATTGAGTATGTTACTTTATTTAACTGACTATTTGATGCAGTTTGATGGGGCGTTCAGGGTTTTTCAATACCTGACATTACGCGCCATTTTGGCGGCATTAACGGCTTTGGTGATTTCATTTATTGTCGGTCCCGTCATGATCAGAAAGCTGACCACCAATAAAATTGGCCAGAGTATCCGCGAAGACGGGCCGGAAAGTCATTATGTCAAATCCGGCACACCGACAATGGGTGGCACCTTGATTCTGGTCGCGATTGCGATCAGTACCTTGTTATGGGCGAATCTTGAAAACCGTTATGTCTGGGTCGTACTGTTCGTTACGTTGGGGCATGGGATTATCGGCTTCATTGATGATTACAAGAAAATAAAACTCGGCAATAGCGATGGCTTATCCGCCAGGGCCAAGTTTTTTTGGCAATCGGTCATTGCCTTGTCGGCCGCATTCTATTTATACCTGACGGCGCAGGTGCCTGCCGAAACGGAATTTATTGTGCCTTTTTTTAAAGATGTCCATATCAGCATGGGCTGGACTTATGTGGTACTAACCTATTTTGTGATTGTTGGCTCCAGTAATGCGGTCAATCTAACCGATGGCCTGGACGGGTTGGCCATCATGCCGACCGCGATGATTGCTGCAGCATTGGCCATTTTTGCGTATTTGTCCGGCCATTTTAAATTTGCCGAATATTTGGCGATTCCTTTTTTGCCGGAATCGGGCGAGGTCGCTGTATTTTGTGCCGCAATCGTGGGTGCCGGACTCGGTTTTTTGTGGTTCAACGCCTATCCGGCTATGGTGTTTATGGGCGATGTCGGCGCATTGGCTTTAGGTGCCGCCTTGGGTATCGTTGCCGTTTTGGTGCGGCAGGAAATCGTATTGTTGATTATGGGTGGCGTGTTTGTGGCCGAGACGGTTTCCGTCATTATTCAGGTCGGTTCCTATAAATTGCGCCGAAAACGTGTGTTCCTGATGGCGCCAATTCATCATCATTATGAAAAGAAAGGCTGGCCGGAACCCCGAATCATCGTGCGTTTCTGGATTATTACCGTGATTCTGGTGTTAGTGGGTCTGGCAACATTGAAGCTGAGATAACGATGCTAAAAGAACAGGAAAGCGTATTGACCGTGTTACAGCAGAAGCTGGGCCTGAACTCTGAAACCGCCAAGGTGTTGGTGGTTGGACTGGGGTCAACCGGGCTGTCTGTCGCGCGCTTTTTGAAAAATATCGGTCTGCAGTTTGCGATTGTCGATAGTCGCAACAAGCCACCGGAAATTGATCGCATGGTTGAAGAAATGCCGGATGTGGCTGTTTTTACCGGCGGCTTCGATCAGGCGGCTTTCGAGGTGGCTACGCATTTGCTGGTCAGTCCTGGCGTATCGTTGGATGAGTTATCAATTCAAAAATCCATGCAAGCAGGCTGTCAGGTCGTGAGCGACATTGATTTGTTTGCCTGTGCGACAGACAAACCGATAGTGGCGATTACCGGTTCAAACGGAAAAAGTACGGTCACGACATTGTTGGGTGAAATGGCTAAACATGCGGGCATTGATGCGGCAATCGGCGGAAACTTAGGCGTTCCTGCTCTGGATTTACTGCAACAATCTGCGTCGATAACTGTGCTGGAATTATCCAGTTTTCAACTGGAGCGCACCTCGGTGCTAGAGCCTGTTGCGGCGACTGTGCTGAATGTTTCAGATGATCATCTGGATCGACATCAAAGTCTTGAGCGCTATGCCGCCGAGAAACAACGTATTTTTAATGGTCAGGGCGTCATGGTGTTAAATCGCGATGATCCACGTGTGATGGTCATGCGGGAAGCGGGTAGAACTGTTCGAACGTTTTCGGTTCAGCAACAGGCTGATTATTACTGGGACCAGCAACAGGATATGTTGATGGCGGGTGATGAAGCGGTTATGCCTGCGACAGAGCTGGCATTGCAAGGGCTGCATAATATCGCCAACGCATTGGCAGCCATCGCATTAGCCGATGCTGCAGGGTTTAAGCGCGAACCGATGCGGCAGGCTTTAAGGCGTTTTCAAGGCCTGCCGCATAGAATGCAGACAGTGGCTGAGGTGAATGGTGTGCAATGGATCAATGATTCCAAGGCGACCAATGTCGGTGCCTGTGTCGCAGCATTGAATGGTTTTGATCGGAATGTGGTGTTAATCGCTGGCGGCGATGCCAAGGGGGCGGATTTGAGTGCTCTGACGCCTGCCGTGGCCGAACATTGCAAGGCTGTCATCGTGATGGGAAAAGACGGTGCGTTGATTGCTGACAGCGTGACAGACGATATGCCACGCTATACGGCAGAGCACATGAATGAGGCGGTTGAGATGGCGCACAAAGTGGCGAAAAAAGGGGATGTCGTGCTGTTGTCGCCGGCTTGTGCCAGCCTGGATCAATATAAGAATTACCGCCAGCGGGGTGATAAATTTACCCGTGCCGTTAAACAGCAGGTGCAGTCGATATGACCCAATCGTTTTTTGAAACATTAGGCATTCGGCCTTTTTATGTTGACAAAATACTGCTCGGAGTGAGTGCCGCGTTGTTGTTGATAGGCTATTTAATTGTGGCGTCTGCTTCGTTGCATCTAGGGGTTAAGACGGCGGCTGATGTATTTCATTATCCGTTGCGGCAAATGATTCATATCGTATTGGGTCTGATCGGTGGTGGTTTGATTTGCATGATTCCGATGTCGCTATGGCAGCGATACAGCGGAGCCTTGTTTGGTATTGGCTTGTTCTTGTTGGCGGTTATTTTTATTCCAGGCATCGGCGTCAAGGTGAATGGCAGTATCCGCTGGATTTCGTTGGCCGGGGTTAGAATTCAAGTATCAGAAGTGGTCAAACTGGTTTCGGTGTTGTACATGGCCGGTTCTGTGTTGCGCCATCAGCAGCAACTGCAGCAATCCGATTATGGCGCGCTTAAAGCATTAATACCGTTTATTCCGGTCGGCATTTTATTGTTGATGGAACCGGATTTAGGGTCTGCTGTCGTGATTGCTGTGCTGGCGATGGGGATTTTATTCCTGGCCGGCGCCCGCTTGAAGCAATTTTTATGGCTGATTGTGGCTGGATTGGCGCTGGTTGCAGCGCTGATTCGAATGGCGCCTTATCGTTGGGCCAGGATTACGGCCTTTCTGGATCCCTGGGCTGATGCCAGAGATACCGGTTTTCAATTGGTACAGGCCTTGATTGCATTTGGGCAGGGTGGTTTGGTTGGCGTCGGATTGGGCAATGGCATTCAGAAACTGTTTTATTTGCCGGAGGCGCATACCGATTTTTTGTTCTCGGTTTTGGCCGAAGAATGTGGGCTTTTAGGTGAATTAGTGGTGATTGCTTTGTTCAGTCTGCTGGTGTGGCGCATCTTCGCGATCGGCAGACGGGCAGAACAAGCTGGACAGTTATTCAATGCCTACGTCGCTTACGGCATGGGCATCTGGTTTGGTTTTCAGGCATTCGTCAATATGGGGGTCAATATGGGACTGTTACCGACAAAAGGCATTACCTTGCCCCTGATGAGCTATGGCGGTGGCAGTATGCTGGTGATGTGTGCGGCCATTGCAATGGTTTTACGGATCAGCCACGAAGCGCAGGAAAAACAAGTCTCTACTCGGCCAGAAGGTGTTGCACGATGGAAAAGCGCATAGTGATCATGGCCGGTGGCACCGGCGGACATGTGTTTCCGGCTCTGGCTGTTGCGAAAGCCTTGCAGCAACAAGGCTGGACGGTGAGCTGGATGGGGACACATAAAGGCTTGGAAAGTCGCGTTGTACCTGAGCAGGGAATCGAGATAGATTGGTTGTCGGTACAAGGTGTACGTGGAAAAGGGGCTGGCGCCAAAATCAGAGCGATTTTTTATGCGTTGAAGGCGTGTGCTGAAGCGCGTACCGTATTAAAACGCCGCCGCCCCGATGTGGTGCTGGGCATGGGGGGCTTTGTCGCCGCCCCGGGTGGTTTGATGAGTCGGCTGTCCGGTATTCCGCTGTTGATTCATGAACAAAACCGGGTTCCGGGTACGACGAATCGGCTGTTAAAGCGATTTGCCCGTAAGGTGATGGAGGCTTTTCCTGGGAGTTTTGAGGCATCGGATGGCGCGGTGTTTACCGGCAATCCATTACGGCAAGACATGTTGCGATTGCAGGATAAAGCTGCAAGACGATTGCATGAGAAAGATGATTTCAGGATTCTGGTATTCGGCGGCAGCCAGGGGGCTGAAGCATTGAATCAGAACGTTCCGGAAGCATTGGCCGGATTTGACAACATAAGCGTTAAACATCAAACCGGTGTGGTCATGGTGAGCCCGGTTCAAGAACAGTATGCAAAACAAAATACGCCCGCTGAGGTGATGGCGTTTATAGATGATATGGCAGCCGTTTACGAATGGGCCGATATGGTGATTTGTCGTTCGGGGGCCATGACAGTCAGCGAGGTCGCCGCAGCAGGCTTGCCGGCTGTTTTTGTGCCGTTGCCCCATGCGATTGATGACCATCAAACGGCGAATGCACGCTATTTATGTGATGACAATGCCGGCATTTTAATTCCGCAATCGGAGATGACGATAGAACGTATGCGACAGGCGATTAAACAGATTAAAGCGAATTTAGCGATTATGAGTCAGGCGGCGCGAGAAAAGGCCCGTTTCGATGCAACCGATGCCGTTGTGGCGCAGTGTATTGAGGAGGCAGGACGATGAATCGGGCCGATTTACACCCCGCGCAGTTCCTGGGGAATATCGAAAAAATCCATTTTGTCGGTATCGGCGGTACCGGCATGAGTGGTATCGCCGAGGTATTGTCTAATTTAGGCTATCAGGTTTCGGGTTCTGATATTCGTGAATCGGCGGTGACCGATCGCCTGCAGGAATTAGGTATCAAGTTGTTTCTCGGACATGCCGAAGCCAATGTCGCTGATGTCGATGTGGTGGTGACGTCAACCGCTGTCAGTCCGGATAACCCTGAAGTCCTGGCGGCGAAAGCGCAACGTATTCCAGTCATTCCGCGTGCTGAAATGTTAGCCGAATTGATGCGATTTCGTTTCGGTATCGCGGTTGCAGGCACACACGGAAAAACGACGACGACCAGTTTGATTGCCAGTATGTTGGCCGAAGCGGGCCTGGATCCAACCTTTGTGATTGGTGGTCGGCTGAACAGTGCGGGTACCAATGCCAGATTAGGATTAGGGCGCTTTCTGGTCGCCGAGGCCGATGAAAGTGACGCCTCCTTTTTGCATCTGCAACCTATGCTATCGGTCGTGACCAATATCGACCAGGACCATATGGAAACATACGGCGGAAGTTATGCGCAATTGCAAGCGACATTCCTGGAATTTTTGCACCATTTGCCGTTTTATGGATTGGCAGTGATGTGTCTGGATGACGAAGGTGTCAAAAGCGCATTGCATGCGGTGTCAAAGCCTGTCATCACTTATGGTACCGACAGCCATGCCGATGTGCGGGCCATTGATATTAAACAGCAGGGTTTGCAGACTGAATTTACTGTATTGCGCAAAGACAAAGCGCCGTTGACGGTCACCTTGAACATGCCAGGCTGGCATAACATGCTCAATGCCTTGGCGGCGATTGCGGTATCGACGGCCTTGAATGTTGAAGATCGGGCGATTGTACAAAGCTTGAAAGAATTTAAAGGCATAGGCCGACGTTTCCAGCTGAATGGCGATATTGAATGGGCCGATGGCAAACTGACGTTGGTTGATGATTACGGACATCATCCACAAGAACTGGCAGCGACGCTTGAAGCCTTGCAGCAGGCCTGGCCTGAGCGGCGCTCGGTGGTGGTCTTTCAACCCCATCGTTATACCCGGACACGGGATCTGTTTGAGGATTTTGTCGATGTTTTGTCAACTGTCGATGTGCTGGTGTTGCTGGATGTTTATTCTGCCGGTGAAGCCTTTATAACCGGCGCCGATGGTAAAGCCCTGGCGCAGGCAATTCGGGTGCGCGGGCAGGTGAATCCGATATTTGTCGGACAACAGCCGGAACTGGCGACGATTCTGGCCGGTATCGTTCGGCCTGGCGATGTGTTGTTGACCATGGGAGCCGGTAATGTCGGACAGATAGCTCAGGAATTGCCCGGCCAATTGCAGGAGGCATTGGCATGATGAATGCGACAGGGCAAGGTACATTGCTACACAATGAGCCACTGGCCAAATATACCAGCTGGCGTGTCGGTGGGCCGGCTGAAAAAATGTATCTGCCGCAGGATAAAGCGGATTTAATTGCCTATGTTAAATCATTGCCGGCGGATGAACCGCTGTTTTGGCTGGGGCTGGGCAGTAACCTGCTGATTCGTGATGGCGGCGTGAAAGGCACGGTGATCAATACCCGCGGCCGCTTGAAACAAATGTGCCTGCTGGATTCTGATCGCTTGTATGTCGAAGCCGGCGTGCCGTGTGCGCATGTGGCACGCTACAGCGCTGATTTAGGCCTGAGCGGTGCTGAATTCCTGGCGGGAATTCCCGGCACCATGGGCGGCGCATTGCGCATGAATGCCGGGGCTTTCGGTGGCGAAACCTGGGCCATTGTGGACCGGGTGGAAGTGATCAACAGCCGGGGCGATGTTATCACGCGTTGCCGGGACGAATTCGACGTCGCCTATCGTTCGGTAAAAGGCCATGATGATGAGTGGTTTTTGTCGGCCGAACTGGTCCTGCAAAAACAGGCTGATGCGAATGGACAGCAAAAAATCAAGGCATTACTGGAAAAAAGAAATCTGACTCAGCCAACCAACAAGCCGACTTGCGGATCGGTATTTAAAAATCCGACGGGTGATTTTGCGGCCCGTTTGATTGAAGCCTGTGGCTTAAAAGGTTACTGCATCGGTGATGCCCGTGTGTCAGAAAAACACGCCAATTTCATCGAAAACCGCGGCCAGGCAACGGCAAAAGATATTGAAATGTTGATTGATTATATTCAGCGCCAGGTTAAGGAAAAACATGGTATTACGCTGGAAACGGAGGTGTGCCGCGTAGGAGAGCCGGAATGATGCCGCGCAGGATTCAAAAGGCTGAAGATTTTGGTCGGGTTGCGCTGATGATGGGCGGGCAGGCCGCCGAACGTGAAATTTCCCTGATCAGTGGTAAAGCGGTATTGGCTTCGCTTGAAAAACAACAGGTGCAGGTCGAAGCGGTCGATGTGCAGAGTAATGCCATCGATGCCCTGGCTGGAAAACAGATTGACCGGGTTTTTAATATCATCCATGGCCGGGGTGGTGAGGACGGCGTTTTGCAAGCTGTTTTGGAGGCAAAAGGGATTCCTTATACGGGTTCTGGCGTGCTGGCTTCGGCATTGGCGATGGACAAGCTCCGCACCAAGCTCTGTTGGCAGGGTATGGGCTTATCGACACCGCCGTGGTGGGTCTTGAAGACAATGCAAGACCTGGATGCCTGTGCACAAGCCTTAGGTTTTCCGGTGATTGTCAAACCGGCGCTGGAAGGCTCTAGTTTTGGCATGAGTAAGGCTAATGACGAGGCCGAGTTGGCTGAAGCCTGGGCATTGGCGCGGCAATATGGTTGTGATGTTTATGCGGAAAAATGGGTAAGTGGCCAGGAATATACGGTGGGTTTTTTGCAAGGCGAGGCATTGCCGGTGATTCGTTTGCAAACCCCGCATGATTTTTATGATTATGCGGCAAAATATCAGGCTGATAATACCCAATACCATTGTCCAAGTGGTTTGGATGCAGCACAGGAAGCGCGCTTGCAAAAACTGGCGGTACAAGCCTGTAATGTTATTGGCGTTACTGGCTGGGGACGGGTTGATGTGTTTATCGACTGCGATGGTCAGGCACAATTGATTGAAGTCAATACGGTGCCGGGCATGACCTGTCATAGTCTGGTGCCAATGGCGGCGAATGCGGCAGGTATTGATTTTGACGCATTGGTGTGGCGAATTCTGGAAACCAGTTTTGGGCGAAATGATTTGGCTCAATGAACAGCACACCGCGTACGATCATTGTTTATGTTGGGATAATGGTCTTTGCGGCTGCGGTAGCGGTATGGAGCTGGGGGCAATTTAAAGAACATGATGCCGAATGGATGCCAATTCGGCATGTCAGGGTTGAGGGCAGATTTCAGTATCTGACCCGAAGCCAGGTTAAGACGGCTTTGATGCCCTGGGTGGAAACCGGTTTTTACCATGTTGATTTGGAGCAGATAAAAACGGCTTTGAAGCAATTGGCCTGGACGGATCGTGTAGAGGTACACAGAGTCTGGCCCGATGCAATCGAAATAGAGATTGAAGAACAGCAGCCGGTGGCACGCTGGCAAGAACGGGCCTTGATCAATGATCGTGGTGAGTTGTTTGAACCGGAAAATATCGCCCTGTTTGATGATTTACCGGAAATCAGGGGGCCGGCAGGACAACATGGCGAGTTGTTGGAACAGATGAAAATACTAAGAAAAATGCTGGCTGATAAGGGATTATTGTTGCAACAGTTTTATGTCGATCAGCGCCGAGCCTGGCAAATCAGATTGGTGAGTGGCCTGGAAATAAAACTGGGACGTTTGTTACAAGTTAATAAGTTACAACGGTTTTTGAAAACCGTTGATATATTGAAACAAGCATTGATTGAATTGATGGTGATCGTTGATTTGCGTTATCCCAACGGCTATGCCGTGACCTGGAAGTCGGATAAATGGAAACAGATCATCGAAAAGAAAAAACGCGTATGAACGCTCAGGCAAAAAAATAATGGCTAAAAAAACAGAACGAGATTTATTGGTGGGGCTGGATATTGGTACATCCAAAGTAGCGGCCATCGTGGGCGAGTTTAATAGCAGCGATGAGATGGAGATTATCGGTATTGGCCTGGCACCTTCAAAAGGGCTTAAAAAGGGCGTGGTGGTTAATTTGGAATCGACCGTCAATTCGATACAGCGTGCGGTTGAAGAAGCGGAGTTGATGGCCGGTTGTCAGATTAAAAAAGTCTTTGCAGGTATTGCGGGCAGCCATATTCGCAGTTTGAATTCGCATGGGATTGTCGCGATAAAAGATAAAGAGGTCATGCAGTCGGACATTGATCGGGTGATCGATTCGGCGCGGGCGGTTGCGATTCCCGCCGATCAGAAAATACTGCATATTTTACCGCAGGAATTTGTGATTGATCAGCAGGAAGGCATCAAAGAGCCGGTGGGTATGTCGGGTATTCGCTTAGAGGCTAAAGTGCATATGGTCACGGGCAGCGTCAGCGCGGCACAGAATATTGTTAAATGTATTCGGCGCTGTGGATTGGATGTTGAAGATATTGTGCTGGAGCAATTGGCCTCTTGTACTTCGGTATTATCAGAGGATGAAAAAGACCTTGGCGTTTGTTTGATAGATATTGGTGGCGGAACCACCGATATCGCCGTATTTTCGGATGGTGCGATCAAGCACACGGCGGTGATTCCGATTGCCGGCGACCAGGTGAGCAACGATATTGCCGTGGCCTTACGTACGCCAACCAAAAATGCCGAGGACATTAAAATCAAACATGCCTGCGCCTTGACGCAATTAGCTGATCCCCAGGAAATGGTGGATGTGCCAAGCATTGGCGATCGTGATCCGCGCAAAATTTCAGCTCAGAATCTGGCCGAAATCATCGAACCGCGCTATGAGGAGCTGATGTTGTTGGTGCAGGCGGAACTCAGGCGCAGTGGTTATGAAGATATGATTGCCGCCGGCATTGTATTGACAGGTGGCAGTTCAAAAGTAAAAGGGTTGACCGAATTGGCGGAAGAAATTTTTCATATGCCGGTTCGGATTGGGTTTCCACAACATATGTCGGGGTTGACCGATGTTGTTAAAAACCCGGTTTTTTCGACTGGCGTTGGATTATTGTTATATGGGCGGGAGCATCATGGAAAAGCGGAAAGTTTACGGGAAGATGATTTGAGTATTTGGGCAAGAATGAAAAACTGGTTTCAGGGTAATTTTTAGTCAGGTTTTAATGAGGTAAATAAAGTGAAATACGAATTAGTAGATATGTGTAGTGAAAATGCCATCATCAAAGTTATCGGTGTTGGCGGCGGCGGTGGTAACGCGGTGGACTATATGGTTGAATCGGGTATTGAAGGCGTGGAGTTTATTTGCGCCAATACCGATTCACAGGCGTTAAGAAAGTTAGGCGTCGAGACTAAAGTCCAACTCGGTGTTGAATTAACCAAGGGTTTGGGTGCCGGGACCAAGCCTGAAGTGGGTAAGCAAGCAGCCGAAGAAAATCGTGATCGCATCCGCGAAGAAATTGAAGGCGCCGATATGTTGTTCTTAACCGCTGGCATGGGTGGTGGTACCGGCACCGGGGCGATTTCGGTGATTGCCGAAGTGGCCAAGGAAATGGGAATACTGACCGTTGCTGTGGTCACCAAGCCTTTCGAGTTTGAAGGCAAAAAGAAAAAAGTCGTTGCAGAAACAGGGATTCGGGAACTGGAAAGATTTGTCGATTCTTTGATTGTTATTCCAAATCAAAAGCTGTTGCCGGTTTTAGGCAATAATTTGTCGCTGAGCAATGCTTTCAATACGGCCAATGATGTTTTATTGGATGCCGTACAGGGCATTACAGAACTGATCACCAGCCCTGGGCTGATCAATGTCGATTTTGCCGACGTTAAAACTGTGATGGGTAATATGGGCGCAGCGATTATGGGAACGGGTGTTGCCAGTGGTGATAACCGGGCGCGTGAAGCCGCGGAAAAAGCCATTGCCTGCCCATTATTGGAAGATATCAGTCTGCAGGGTGCAAAAGGCATTCTGGTCAATATCTGTGCGGACAATATAGATTTGACCGAATTTGACGAAATTGGAAATATCATGCATGCCTTTGCATCAGAAGAAGCTGACATGAAAATCGGAACCGCAATAAACCCTGATCTGGGAGATGCGATTAAAGTCACCGTCGTGGCTACGGGTATGGGCGAGTCATCGCAAGCGGTTAATTCGCCGGTTAAATTAGTGCAGAAAGTGACTAATGGAGAAGTCAATTATGATGTGCTGGACAAACCTACGGTTAATCGGCAGAAAAAAACAGAAAACCGTGAAACGCGTTTTGGTGCACAGCCCAAAAATGATATCGACCTGGATTATCTTGATGTTCCGGCATTTCTCAGACGTCAGGCCGATTAAGAAATCGAAATATCCATTGCCATCTGTGTTTAACATTAATTTATATGCGTTTGCTCTGGGCCATTTTCTGATTGCTCAACAGAAATGATAAGGGATATGATAAAATTGGCCGTTTCAATTTGGGCCGCACAGCTAAATGATTAAACAGCGTACATTAAAGAACACGATTCGGGCAACCGGCGTTGGATTACATTCAGGTGATAAAGTTTATCTGACCTTACATCCGGCAGAACCGGATACCGGTATTCGATTTCGTCGGGTGGACTTAGACCCGCCTGTCGTCATTGAAGCGCGTCCTGAAAATGTGGGCGAAACCATGTTATCGACAACATTGGTTAAGGAAGACATAAAAATTGCCACGGTCGAGCATCTTTTGTCCGCTATGGCGGGCTTAGGTGTCGATAATGCAATCGTCGATGTGAGCGCCGCTGAAGTGCCGATTATGGATGGAAGCGCCGGCCCCTTTGTGTTTTTATTACAATCGGCAGGACTTGACGAACAGGAAGCGGCAAAAAAATATATACGTATCAAGCAAGCTGTACGGGTCGAAGATGGAGATAAATGGGCGGCCTTTGACCCCTTTGACGGCTTTAAAGTGACCTTTACCATTGATTTTGAGCACCCGGCGTTTCCAGATCATTTAAAAACGGCGACGATGGATTTTTCCTCAACCACGTTTGTCAAGGAAGTCAGTCGGGCTAGAACCTTTGGTTTCATGCGGGATATTGAGTTCTTACGTGAAAATAACCTGGCCTTAGGGGGCAGCCTCGATAATGCCATTGTGGTCGATGATGATAAGGTCTTGAATGAAGATGGCTTGCGCTATGCGGATGAGTTTGTAAAACATAAAATTCTTGATGCGATTGGCGATCTGTATTTGTTAGGGCATAGTTTGATTGGTGAATTCAAGGGCTTTAAATCGGGCCATGCCTTAAACAATAAGTTGTTGCTCACTCTCCTGGAAAACACCGACGCCTGGGAAATCATTGAATTCGAGAATGATGACGATGCCCCGATTTCATTTATGCGATCAGCACAAACGCCTATCCCTCCTGTTAAATAGACCCTGAAGAGCGAAGGAATCAGCCCGGCAAGGTGACACTTACCGGGCTGATTTCGTTTAGCCTTTGAATTTTTGTTCCAGTTCAGATAAAAGATCAGGATGATAGCGGTTTTTCTTACCCGAGTGCTGGACTGTTTTCACTGAAAAAGCAGTCCCCTGACCGTTTTGTCTGGCATGATCGCTGATAAATTGTTCAGACATATTCAAGATCGATTCCACGGCTGTTATCTCAAGCGCTAAAATAGCCGCTATTTGTGGGACAGAGAAACCAAGCGGATTACGCAGAATGCTGACGCGGCGCCAGTTTTTCGGTAATTTAACCAACGAAGATTGCAGCGCCCGTTGTTGTGCGATCATTTCTTCCGTGACAGCAGGTTCAGACTGATCCGGAATCAAATCTTCCAGCGTCAAGATCTCTTCGGGCTGATAAAATTCATAGATTTGGGTGTCGATATCCTCTTCTGGGATCGTGGTTTCCAGGCTGACTGCCTGACGGTTTTGTCGGCTTTCTTGCACCGTTTGATCCAGAATATCCACGGCTAATTTGAATAACCAGGATTTTGTGTCGAAATACGGAGGTTTGTCATCTTGTTTTTCAAACGCGGTGACAATGGTTTCATCAACGAGTTCATCTGGTAAAATATCTGACGGTGTCAGATCATCAATAGCCTGTAAATAAGTGATTTCACGGACAGAAAATTCATATAAATCATCGAGATAATCACGAATGTTATCAAACCAGTCTGATGCCTGTTGTTGCATGTCCTGATCTGGCGCAACAGGCTGGCTGGCCGTGTCTGACAGTGGTTGCTGCGCCAATTGTTTACGGCGGGCTTTGCGCTTCCATAAGTGATGGTTGTTCATGCGGCTTTTGTATTTTAGCCCTTGTCTTTCCAGCTCAGAAAAAACCTTGTTGATGACTTCGCGCACATCTTCGTTTTCTTCTTCCCCTGCGATATCCTTTCTAGGTAAATGCAGGGTCAGTCCAAGCCGATATAACGGTATTTTTTGATGTTTTTCCAGTGTGCCACGTAGTGTGGTATCTGTGCGAATCAAATCGCCCAGCTTAAGTTCCAGGTCACCCGCTTTTTCAGCAATAAACTTCTTCAGGGTTTTTTTGTCTTTTTTATCGAAACCTTTGTAAGTTATTTGTAGTTTCATACGTGTTCCTTATGTTGAATAGAGATTGATTTTTTGTAACTACTCAGCGTGTTTGGGGCTGAAGGCATAGGCTATTGATTTATAA
>CAJXMF010000041.1 GCA_913056195.1 uncultured Methylococcaceae bacterium
CCTGATAAATCAACAGCCTATGCCCACAGAAGAATTTACGCTGAGTAGTTACTAAACATTTAAGATAAATGCGAGCCGGCCGATTAAGACAGTATTGGAACAGGAGCCGATAATGAAACGAATCAGCATACTTTCAGGCGTGTTACTGGCCATGTTTGTTTTGTCGGGCTGTACGGGCATGAAGCATAAACAGGCACAGTCAGATGTTATTTTGACGGCGAGTAGTCAAGCGCAAATACAACCTGTAGCTGGGTTGACGGCATTGCAACAGCGTTATAAAGCCGAGCAGGCGGCAGCAATTGATGCTTATCGACAATTGGCGGCTTTGTTGTTTCAACAAATCTTGCCGGATGGCGCGCGTGTCGGTGAAAAAGTCGTGCAAGATGAGGCATTCCGTTTTTTTGTGGACAATTATTTGCTTGAAGCCAAAGCGCAAAGAATGCACGATAAGCATTTTGCCCGCGTCAATTTGCGTTTAACCGTCGCCGATCGCTTCCGGCAATGCATGGAAAACCCACACACGGTGCAGCACTGTTTGGCGGAGGATAACAAACAGTCCTTCAGTCGTATTGGCTATCGGCAGGCGACGAAAAAAAGCGTTAGTTTAAACTGCATGTCGGCTGATTGTCGCGGTCAATTCTCCATTGCCGGTTTCAGCCGGGAAAAACATGTTGTCGACAGAGCGTTATTGCAAGCGGGTTTGTATGATAGCGAATGGTTTTTAAATACATCGGCTAAAATTGCCATGCGCTATTTTTTACTGACCCAATTTCCCCCCACACATTGATAATGACTGTAAGACGATTGATTTTTTTGAGTGTTATTGCCTTGATGATACCCGCTTGCGCAACGACACCGGATAACACGCATAGGGATGAAGCAGCCCCGGAGGTTATCAGTAGCCAGGGTCAGGCGGAGATTCAACAGGGTGCTGTTATCGAAGCCCGCTTTAAGGCCATCCAACAGGCCATTCGACACGCGGCAAAATCCGCTGGCGGCAGGCATTCATCAAGGGATTTGATTGCCAATACCAAGGTGGTGGATGAATGGCGCGAAAATAACCACTATTTTGTGCAAATTGTTGCCGTTGTCGGTCAGCAGGAAGGCTGTCAGGCGACCTATAAAAAAAGAATTGTCGCGACCGCTTTCCCGATTGTCACTAGTGGTCAGATCAGCGGTAATGAATCGCAGGATTTATTTGGCGGTATTCCGCGCGAAATCATGAATCAGCTGATGGAAACCGGTGATTTTATCGGCCGCAATCAGACCCGAACGGTTTTGTATGCGCGGCCCGATTTGGCGCCCGATATGATTACCACCAGTCAATACAGTGATAATACCATTCAACAGTTGGCCAGGCAGAATAACAGTCAGTTTGTGTTATCCGGCGTGATTCGTGATTTCGCAGTGGAATCAACCGATTATATTCGTGGTGCGGGTTTGCTGGCACAGGCTAAATCGGCCTTACGCGATGTTATCGTTCGGCGTGGTATCACTGTGGACGTTTATGTCCATGATGGATTGAGTGGTGCCTTGTTATTTCAGCACCGCTATTCGGACTCTATTCTGGGTGATGTGTGGATTCCTGTGGGCTACTCTGTCGGCAGTGCACGATTTAAAGCGACACCGGCGGGGGAAAAAATTTCCCGTATTATAAAAATGGCGACGCAGGATATTGATCGGGTTTTCAGTTGTTATCCATTCACCACACGCATCGTCAAAATCGATGATAATCGGGTCGTTATTGCCGCAGGGGCACAGGATAAATTAAAAGTCGGCGATAAATTCGTGGTTTACGGCAATAGTCGAAATTTGTATGGCCTTGATAACAGTCAGGGTAATAAACAAGCTATCGGTTTATTGACACTCGATGCGGTCAATGTGCAATTGTCAACGGGGCATTTGGAAGTGCCGGGTAATATTCGCAAAATCAAGGTGGGCGACTGGGTCAAAAGCTGGTAATCAGAGGCGTTATTGATAAATGGGTAAGGTGTCGATGCGTTGGTCGATAATGGTTATCATTTTTTTATACGTGGGGCTGTTCACAGAGCCAAATCGTGTTGTGAATTCCCATAGTGTCAGATTTTCCGGTAAATATTTAATATCAGGCATGAAGGCGCGATAATCCTTGATGTCATGCATGGCTTTCTGAATTTTGCGCGCCATTCTGGGAGACTCGGTTGCTGTTTGGCCTAATTTAAGGCCAGCACGGTCGGCCGCCAAATCGGTAAAACTAAAACCGCTGGACGTTTTCAAGTCAGCCAGTTCTTTATCTTGCCCGAGCATTTCCGTCAAGCTCACAACGCCGGTGGCCGCTAATGCGGCAGAGCCTGTGAAATGTTTAGCCAAATCGGTGCGGTGGTATAAATACACGGGATAATATTTCGAGGTTGACAGTTGGATCGGGATAAAATTACGCAGCTCTTGCTTATTGACATAACTGCTGGTGGCTAACAGTAACGCCCGGTTTTCTTCAACAGCATTGCCCAATGTGGAGCGTTGATACGCAGCCAGAAACAAAGGTTGCAGGATGTCGGCCAAGGACAGGCGTTTGACGGGGTCATGCTTGTCAATAACGTGATTGATGATCTGCTGGTAAAACAGCAGGGATTGGTTTCCGGTATTTTTGGCGTGCGTATTCGACCTTTTGAAATGGGTCAGATAGGTGACGGTCAGTTGTTTGGGTTGAATCTGAATCGCGCGAATATGTTGTGCGGCCAGAATATAATATTGTTTTAAATCGGTATGTTGAATAACACTTTCGATGATGAGGCCGGCAAACTCATCGGCGACCGCAATACGACCGATCCGAAGCTGTTCAATGGCTGGAAAGCCATTGGTTTGATGAAGTTTAAAACGAATATTGATGAACGGGCCAAAAACATTTTTGGGCAAAAACAGGCTGATTTGAAAATGAATAGCATTATCTGTGAGCGAGACCTTCGCCGCACTTTTGATCAGATGGTTAAGCAGGTAATTGATCGCAATATTCAAATCCCGCTCGCTTAACTGCAGCGTATGAACTGGTTTTTGGCTGTTGCCGCTAAAATTGAGTATTTGTTTGGCGCGGGCGATATGTTGTGGGTCAAGGGATTGTAAGTGAGTGACTGTCGGGCGTTGTTCAATCGCAAAAAACAGCACGACCGCCAGTAAAACCGGCGGTAGCGTCATCATGTTAAAGAGTAACCTGATGCCGTTCAGCATTTAGGTAAAACTGAGGTAAAAATTGGCATCGTCCAGATAGCGTGCTTCCTGTTCCAGGTCGGCCCGGGTTAATGGCGCTTGCTCCAGCCAATGATCTGAGAAGTTCAGATAAATATGCTTTTTTTCCAGTTTAAAATTAAATTCAGGTCGCTGACTATAACGGTTTCGGTGCAGCAAAACGGCCAGCCGCAAAATAATCGTCATCAGCAGACCTTTTTTATCCCAGGGGCTGTGTAACTTTTTAAACCGGGATTTGGCAAAACGTTTACGGTGCGTTTTGATCATCGCCGCCAGCAGCGCCTGATCCTGGCGGGAGAAACCGGCAAGATCGCCATGTTCAATGATATAGGCACTGTGTTTGTGATAGCCGCTGTGGGCAATGCTTTGTCCAATCTCATGCAGCTCGGCGCCCCAGTGTAAAAATTGTCGGGCCTCGGCATTTTGATATAAGGCTGAATTGTCGGTCAGTTGATCGAGCATATAGTCGATTGTTTGCTTCAGGTTTTCAGCATGGCGTTGGTCAACATGGTAATATTCGGACACGGTACGGCTGGTTTCGGAGCGGATGTCATGGTTGTACAGGCGGCCTAACAGATCATGAATCAGTCCTTCCCGCAAGGCACCATCAGAAACCGTCATCTGCTCAATACCGAACATCTTGAAGGTCGCGTAAACAATGGCAACCGCACCGATGAAGACGGGACGGCGCTCGTCGCTGAGTTCGGGTAATGGGACGTCGTCAATATGCGCATACGCGAATACGGTGTCGATCAGTTTTTCAAGTCCATCCCAGGTAATGCCATTATTACTCCAACCTGCCGCATGCAGTACATTGCGTATCGCTTTCAGACTGCCAGAAGCGCCTATCGCTTCATCCCATTGGCTGCGGTTAAATCTCTGTTGAAAGGGTTCCAACCTTTGTTCGGCCAGTAATACAGCATTTTTAAAGCCTTTTTTTGACAGTTTACCGTGTTTGAAAAATCGCTGACTGAAGGTTACGCACCCCATGTGCAGACTTTCTTTATTCAGTGGAACATCATTTTGACCAATAATATATTCGGTGCTGCCGCCGCCAATATCCATCACCAGGCGTTTGTTGGCATGACTGCCTAAACTGTTGGCGACACCTTGATAAATCAGCCGTGCCTCTTCAATACCGGAAATAATATGGATAGGGTGGCCCAAGGCTTGTTCGGCGCTGACAATGAACTGGCGGGCATTTTTAGCCGTTCTGAGCGTATTCGTACCCACGATGCTGACCTGATCGGGGGGGAAGTTCCGAATGCGTTGACCAAAGCGCTCAAGACATTCGAGTGCACGTTTTTGTACGATGGGATCAAGATAGCCTTCTTCATCCAGACCTTCAGCCAGCCGTACCATTTCCTTTAAGCGGTCGATTGTTTGCAATTTGCCATCGGTGAGGTTGCAAATAATCATATGAAAACTGTTTGAGCCGAGGTCGATGGCGGCTACGTTAGCAGGCTGTGAAATTTCAGACACGATAAGTCCTGTATTTAGTGAAAATCAATAAAATCTGATAAAATTACTAAGTTTTATTCCGCTGAATAGGTGAATGGCTATATTTATCATCATCGTATTTTAGCGGTTTAATTGGAATGGTAAACAGTTTTTATGGGGTACACGGGTTGTTCACAATAAAATGACAGCATTATGCATTGAAAATTTGAAAAAAACCTATAAAAACGGTTTTGAGGCATTAAAAGGCATTGATCTTACCGTTAAACAAGGCGATTTCTTTGCGCTGCTAGGCCCTAATGGGGCGGGTAAATCAACGACCATCGGGATTGTCAGCTCCATGGTGACGAAAAGCAGTGGTCGCGTCAGAATTTTTGAATATGATTTAGATAAACAAACCAATCAGGCTAAAAATTGTATTGGTCTGGTGCCCCAGGAAATCAATTTCAATCAATTTGAAACGGTGCGAAATATCGTCATCACTCAAGCGGGTTATCACGGCATTCCACGAAAAGAGGCCAAAATTCGTGCCGATCGCTGTTTAAAGCAAATGGACTTATGGGAATTGCGTGACAGGGTTTCCAGGCGGCTTTCCGGCGGTATGAAACGGCGGGTCATGATTGCCCGTGCCATGGTACATGCGCCCAGGTTGTTGATTTTAGATGAACCGACGGCGGGTGTCGATATTGAAATTCGTCATGCCATGTGGGAGATGATGCGAGAGGTTAACCGACAGGGTACGACAATTATCCTGACGACACATTATCTGGAAGAGGCCGAAAGCCTGTGCCGTAATATCGCCATTATCAATCACGGCAAGATTGTCGAGAATTCCGACATGCTGTCTTTGCTGGATAGAATCAATAAAGAGTATTTTGTTTTAAATTTAACTAAACCGCTGAAAACAGTACCGGATATTGCAGATTTTTCAATGGAATTGACAGAACCTCGTCTGTTGACCGTTGCTGTGCCTAAGCATCGTACCCTGAATGACCTGTTTCAGCGCTTGTCGGCGGCGGGTATTGAAGTGTCCAGTCTGAAAAATAAATCCAACCGCCTTGAACAATTATTTATGGATATTGTGCGATGAAGAGTTCTGTTGCCTTAACCACCATATTAGCCAAGGAAATTCGCCGCTTCACGCGTATTTGGCCACAAACCCTGTTACCCCCTGCGATTACCACGTCTTTATATTTTCTTATTTTCGGAAAACTGATCGGTGACAGAGTCGGGCTGATCAATGGTGTCAGTTATATGGATTATATTGTGCCTGGCATTATTCTGATGGCGGTGATCAGTCATTCGTATGCCAATGTGGTGTCATCGTTTTACTCGACCAAGTTTCAACGGCATATTGAAGAATTGCTGGTATCGCCGGTGCCCAACTGGGTTATTCTTGTCGGTTATACCGGTGGCGGGGTGGCTCGGGGTATGCTGGTCGGATCAATTGTGGCGGCTATTTCAACAGTGTTTTCTGATTTTCAGGTGCAAAATTGGCCGGTCGCCATTGCTATTTTTATATTGACGGCGGTGCTGTTTGCGCTGGCTGGTTTTATCAATGCCGTGTTTGCCGATAGTTTTGATGATATTTCAATTATTCCCAATTTTGTACTGACACCCTTGAGTTATCTGGGTGGGGTGTTTTATTCGGTGTCCATGTTGCCGGCGATGTGGCAACAGGTTTCATTGGCCAATCCGATTTTATATATGATCAATGCCTTTCGTTATGGCCTGATCGGTGTCAGTGATGTCGGTATTGAGCGATCTTTTTTAATGACTGGTGGCTTTATTTTAAGTCTGGTGCTGTTTAGTTTATGGCTTTTGCACCGTGGCGTCGGCATTAAAAACTAGCCTGGCCCGGATGTTTGCGCGTTCTCAAACTCCGTTTGGGAACGCCTGGCTTGGAGTCTCTGCTTCGCAATTTTTTAGTACCCTCAACCCAGCTTTTTTACGGGGGCTTAATTTTTATGGATCACAACAAGGTTGTAGCAGAGCTTTTAAGCCGTCAATATCAAGCAGCGTTACTGATTTATTTTGAATGGCAATCAAATTCTGTTGCTGGAATTTTTTCAGCAGGCGGCTGACGGTTTCCAGCGCCAGCCCCAAGTGATTGCCGATTTCCTGGCGTGTCATTGATAAACGGAAAGAGGCGGCGGAAAACCCACGTTGTTCCAAGCGCTCAGACAGATTGAGCAGAAAGAAGGCCAGGCGTTCTTCGGCAGGTCTTTTGTTGAGTACGCGCTGCTGATGATCATTGTTCACTGTGTCACCGGTATGCCGAAACAGTTCACGCGCCAGTCCCGGAATACGTAAAAACATATCGTCGATACTTTTCGCCGGTAACAGGCAAAAAGCACAGGTTTCCAATGCAATCGCCGAACATTGGTGGGTATTGTTGGACAGCCCGTCAAACCCCAATAATTCACCCGGCAGCAGAACGCTCAAGATATGTTCATTGCCGTGTGAATCATTGGAAACCAGCTTTGCACTGCCCGCTTTGATGGCTAAAATACCTTTTAACGCATCCCCCTGACGGTAAAGAAACTCAGCACGCTGTAAAATTTTCCGCGCTTTAACGACTTTACTGATGTTATCGATTTCATGTGCGTTTAAACCGCGCGGGATGCAGATATTATCAAGGCTGCAATTCCCACATATAACCTTGTTTGTCATTGGGTTTTAGTTATTTTCCTGATTGGGCGATTTAACCCGAGGCCATGTTGTAAACGCAAAAATCCATAACATAATGATATTGACCACAGGAATTAACAAACACAGTGCCCAGCCTTTTCCGAGCCCGGCTTTGTCAAGAATAATTGTCGCCAGCCATAAAACAAAGGCGGCGAAGAGAACCATTAATACAAAAAACAGACTCATTGTAGATTCTCCTCGTCATGGCTTTGATTCGGCCAGTCACTGAACGCCAGAAAAATAAACACCAACAAGACACCAAATCCTGGAACCAGCACCATAGCCGCCCAGGCCGGGCTAAAGCCGGCACGTTTGAAGATAATGCCGATCGGAATAATAATCAGCAGGGCTGTCACCACCATGTGAGCCATTTCAGGCATCATAAACATAATCGCTCTCCTCTCTCCTGTTAAGATTCACATATCGCAGTTAGCGTTTAATAAACGTCCCGGACATAGCGTTTTTCTTTTTTCAGTTTGTTGACATATCCAGCCGCTTCGATAACAGACATCTTGCCATGTTCAGCGATGATTTCAAACAAGGCTTTATCGACATCTTTCGCCATGCGGTAGGCATCACCGCAGACAAAGAAGTAGCCGCCTTGTTCCAGCCAGGCAAACAGTTCGGCACCGTGTTCGCGCATTCTATCCTGAACGTAGATTTTTTCTTCCTGATCTCGAGAGAAGGCCAGGTCCAGGCGTGTCAAGATGCCTTTGTCCTGCATCGCTTCCAGCTCATCTTTATAAATGAAGTCTGTAGCCGCATTACGGTCGCCAAAAAACAGCCAGTTTTTGCCTTTAGCCTTACGGTATTCGCGTTCTTGCAGGAAGGCGCGGAACGGGGCAACACCGGTTCCAGGGCCTACCATAATCATCGGCAGGCTGTCGTCATCCGGTACGCGGAATACCTTGTTGGGGGTAAAGAAAACTGGAACCGGATGCTCGCTATCGGCAAGATCGGCCAGATAGGTCGAGCAGACGCCCTTGTGTTCGCGGCCGTTGGTTTCATAGCGGACACTGGCTACCGTTAAATGGACGCTGTCGGGATACATACTGCCACTGGAGGAAATCGAATAAGCGCGGTGTTGCAGCGGTTTGAGCAAGGCCAAAAATTCGGCCGCAGAGAATTCGATGTCTGGAAATTGTTGCAGAATATCCAGCGTGTCTTTGCCCCATAAATAGTCAGATAGTGCGTCTTTGTCATCCGACTCCAGCAGGCTGTTCAATTCCTGATCACCTGAGCGCAAGGCAATTTCCTTCAGTAATTCCTTGTTGGGCGTGCGAATTTCAAAATGTGTACGCAGCGCTTCCGACAATGACATCAATTCACCATTGACCGGTTCATCCTCATCGCCTGTGCAACCAATCGCCTTAATAATTCCGGCGACCAGGTCGGGGCAATTGGTCGGAAACACACATAATGCATCACCGGCTTCATAGCTCAAGCCTGAGCCGGCAATGGAAATTTCATAATGGCGTGTTTCTTTAGATGAGTTTTCAGCTGTGAGCAGGCGATTGACCAATAATTTCGCGGGAAACGGGTTTTTGCGGTTATAGGCCGGTTTTTCCGGTGCAGCAGTGGTATCCAGAATAGCGGTGGTATTGGCGCCATCGGCCATCATTGGAATCACTTCGCTGATCCAGTTTTCAGCCGGTTCTTCAAATTCCACATCACAGTCGATGCGTTCAAACAGCCGAGTGGCGCCCAAATCTTCCAGGCGGTGATCCCAGTCGATACCGGCCTGACAAAATTTATCATAGCTGGTGTCGCCCAAAGCCAGAACCGAATATTTCATCTGCTCCATGCGCGGCGCATCATTTGCAGAAACGGCATCCCACAAGATTTGGGCATTATCCGGCATTTCCCCTTCGCCATAGGTACTGGTGATAACAACAACATATTCCATGCTGGCCAGCTGTTCCAGCGTGACATCATCCATACTTTTGACCACCGGAACAAGGCCATGCGTTTTGGCTACGGCGGCGGCATCATTGGCGACTGATTCTGAATTACCGGTTTGCGTGCCATATAAAATATTGATGATGCGGGCGTTCGCAGTATCCAGACTATTGGCGCTTTGCAGCATGTGACTATGCATGCCTGCAAAAAAACCACTGAGCCAGGCACGTTGCGTATCACTGTAAGGCGCGTTTTTGGGAATATAAGGAGCTTTCATATTATTAAACCATGTGCCGAGTTATGCTTCGACGCTGTTTCCGTTATTTATGTTCAGGTCCTCAGGTTTTGGATAAAACCTGAGGCGTTAAAATCAAAGCGATCAGGCGACCTGATCCATCATTTCCTGGGCAACCTCAACGCTGTTCAGGCTGGCCAGATGTGCTTCAACGGATGGAATGGCCTCGAGTGCTTCCCGGTTTATCCGGTCCTGCTCAATAATCCAGGCGGTTGACCCTAAGGCGTTGATACTTTGGGTGTCACGCAAGGTCAATGCTTTTTTGTAATCGTTTACCCGTTTGGCGGCCAGTAATACCGGCAACTGTTCATCATCGAAACTGCTGTAGGCTTCACGAATATTTTTAAGCAGCGCATCTTGCACTTTGCGCGGTCGCTCTGTGAGCAACTGGTAAGCTTTTTCATCCAGTTGACTGTCGTCAAGTGTATCAATACCTTGTTTCTGTAATTGGTCATTAACGATTTTCCGCGCCTTATCGATAACGCTGAAGCTGTTAACCAATTTAAACGTTAATTCGGTATCGGTTTCCCCATAGGCTGGCGTGATGCCGTCGAGTAATGGCTGGTTTTTCTCCCAGGCCTGTTTGAATTGGGCAATTTGCTGCTGTGCGAAATCAATCGCCAGTTCTTCGATGATAGCTTTTCGATCCATTGATTGCGCCAGATGTTCAGCAGTCTGTGTTTTATACAGCCACACAGAAATCGCAAATTTAAAATGCTGACGTTCCTGTTTCCAGTTATCCAGAATCATTTGCGCTTTACGGGATCCTGTATAGTCAATATGCTCTTGCAGCATGGACAAAATAAATTGTTCATGCGAGCGGGTCAGATCGCTCTCTTCAGAAAGGCTGTGAATGATCACCGATGATTTGTCATAGCGGTTTTCAAGCTGGTTTTTGGGGTCATACTGGTAGGCATTGCCGCCCGACATACCGGTACAAAAACCCTTGCCGAAGCTGCCCAGGTTGAGCACAGCGCCGTTAATCATATATTCACAGAAGAAATCACCGACACCTTCGACGACGGCCATAGCGCCGGAATTTCGCACGGCAAAGCGGTCGCCGGCCTGGCCATTGATAAAGGCTTTGCCGCCAGTGGCGCCAAACAGGGCAAAATTGCCAATCAGAACGTTTTTGCCGTCTTCCTGGCTGCCGCCGCCGGGCGATTTCACGGCGATGATGCCGCCACAAGCCGTTTTACCCACACCATCGTTACAGGTGCCGGTATGTTCCATCAGCATGCCGTCGTTATTGAATGCCGCATAACTTTGTCCAGCAGCGCCTGTTGTGCGGATAATGACCGACTCAGGTGCCAGATAGCGGCGGCCATTGCTGAAACGATAAATCGCGGGGGCCGCGTCAATATCCTGCTCGGAAAGTTGATAATTCAAAACACGTTCAATATCAATTGCGGTTTGTCCGCCGACGGATTTATTACAGTTATTGAGTTTGAATTCATCACTCTCAATCACCACCTGTTTTTGTTTGTCATCAAACAGCGCTTTGCGGATGCGTTGCATAAATACATCATCCTTGCTGTAGTTCGCTTCCAGGTAGATCGGGTTTTGGATTTTGAGCACCGGGACATAGCGTAACAAGGCGGTAAAATCCAATTGACCGACCATGTTGGGATGATCGATCAGGTGCAATAAATCGGTTTGGCCGCGAATGTCGTCCAGGCTTTGGTAACCCAGTTCGGCCAGGATTTCGCGGGCTTCGTGCGCCACATTCATGAAAAATTGTGCCAGAACCCGTGGGTCGCCTTTAAATTCTTCATGCGCGGTGGTGAGTCCGGCCGGACAGCGAACATTACAGTTTTTCGCCATCACGCAGCGCAGCATCATCAATGCGGTGGTGCCAAATTCAAAGGAATCCGCGCCTAAAATGGCTGATTTTACAATATCCATACCGCTTTGATGGGCGGCACTGCAACGCAGAATAACTTTGTCGCGAAGGCCATTAGCGGCCAAGGCCTGGTGGACTTCAGCGATGCCGATTTCAGGTGAGCGGCCGGTGTTTTTCAGGCTGGTAACGGCGGCAGCGCCAGTGCCGCCTGTGTTGCCAGCGACATTGATGACATCGGCACCGGCTTTAGCGACACCGACGGCAATCGTGCCGATACCTTCGGAAGACACCAGTTTGACCACGACGCGAACCCGTGCGGCTTTGGCATCGTGAATCAATTGCCCCAAGTCTTCAATCGAGTAGGTATCGTGATGCGGGGGCGGGCTGACCAGTTCAACTTTAGGGGTGCCGCCTCGCAAGGCGGCGATTTCTACCGTAACCTTGGCCGCAGGCAGCTGGCCACCTTCGCCAGGTTTTGCGCCCTGGGCAATCTTGATTTCAATTTCTTCGATATTCAAATCGGCCAGGTAACCGGCCCACACGCCAAAACGCCCGGATGCAAATTGTTTGATTTTACTCGATTTAAGGGTGTTGAAACGGCTGGAGTGTTCGCCGCCTTCACCGGAATTACTCATGGCACCCGCGATGTTGGTGCCCATCGCAACGGCTTCATGGGCCTCGGCCAGTAACGCGCCGTGACTCATGGCGCCGGACGCCAGTTTGGCGGTGATCTCGTGTGCCGGCTGTACCTGCTCTAAATCAATACTGGCGGGTGCCGGTTTGATGCGGGTCAGATAGCCATGTAACAGACTGTCGGTTTCAGAGATACGAATATTCAGCGCGGTATCGTCAACCGACAAGGAAAAGTCTTCTCCGGCAAAACGTGCCTTAAAATGGGCTGCGAGTTGTTGCAGACGCTCAGGGCTGTTGTTGTCTGTGAAGCAAATGCTAAAAGCGACACCATTGTCCTGCTGGACGGCCAACCCCCGAATCAGGTAGTTGTTGTTGCCGCGTAAATTCTGACTGCCCAGAATACGGTCGAAATCGGTCTGGGTTTCGGCCTGACGGACATCGACCGGAAAGTCCATGATGTCACGCAGGGCGGCTGGTCGATTTTGGCGTTCGGCATACAGGTTTTTGGTAAAGCTGCGATAAGCCGGTGTAATGCCGAAATTATCGATTTGCTCAGGCGTCAGTTTTTCATAGCCTAGTTTTCGATAGGCAATATCGCTGGCTTCCTTGGATTTTTGTTGCGGAATATACATGATCGGTTCATCGGTCATGTTGATATATTCACGCACGGCGGTATTGCCAAATGTGTGGCCGGCGCCATCCTGACGTTCCTTGAACAAGCCGAGGAACGGGATATCATTTTCATCATTGACCGATAAGGCCTTATGGTGCCATTCGGTTGCACTGTCGGCGATGTTGATGTAATGGACGCCACCGACCGGCGCATCAATATTCGGGAAATACGGCTGTAATCGCGGTTCTTTGGTGTCCAGGTAATTGGATTCGAAGAATTCGCCGCCGATATAACTTTCTGCTGTACACAGGCCAAATTTACCCATGGTTTTCATCAGCGATTTGGAAATACCCTTGTGGAAGTTATCCAGGGCTTGTTGACGGTCTGCTGGATCTGAAAACTGCGAGATAATCCGGTTATGGACGCTCAACGGGCAGATGGCTGATGCGCCAAATCCCAGGATACAGGCAATATCGTGCGGGCTGGCTGCCTGGCCGGTTTCCAGAACTAATGATGAATTAAAGCGAATGCCCTTGTTGACCATATGCTGGTTGGCAGCAGCGACCATTAAAATGGCTGGAATTGCGGCAAAATCCTTGCTGATATTTAAATCCGACAAAATAATGATGCCGGCGCCATTTTTAGCTTCCTGTTCGATTTTTTCACAAATCGCCAGGAAGGCCTGTTCCAGCGCATCGGCATTTTTCCCGGAATCGTCATAATCCGGGCGGTACAGCATGTCCAACGTCACCGTTTTGACTTGGGTTTGGCGCCGAATCTGTTCTAATTGCGTCCGTTGCAGAATCGGCGATTCGAGAATCAGTTGTTTGCTGTTACCTTCTGCAAAGGTGGGTTTAGCGCCTAAGGCAACGCGAAGCGTCATGCCGTCACTTTCGCGCAGAGAATCAAGTGGCGGGTTGGTGACCTGAGCAAAACGCTGGCTGAAATAGCGCGACATGCCGCCTTCATCCGGATTCAAGACATTTGGCGTAATGCCGTAGCCCATCGCGCTGACTTTCTCAAGCCCGACCTGCAAAATGGGGTCTAACAGGAACCTAAAGCTTTCCTGATTTAAAGAATAGGCGGTGTGACGTTGCTCAATGCTGAATTCGTGATCATCGTTGATTTCGTCAGAACTCACCTCGGGTAAATCACGAATATGCAGGCTTCTTTCGGCCAGCAGGGCTTTATAGTCCTGTTCTTTGGCCAGACGCGCCATAACCTGATAGCTGTCGTAATACTGTTGGGTCTGGTGGTCAAAATACAGCATGCCACCGGCTTCGATACGGCCACGCATCAGGACATGCTCAGGCGGAAAATCAATTTGTCCGGCTTCCGACATCACCAGTAAATAATCGTCGGTTTCAGCAGAACGCAATGGCCGCAAGCCTAAACGATCAAGGCGAGAGCCGACCCGTATGCCATTCGAGAAAATAACGGCGGCGGGACCATCATTTTTCTCTTCATACAAGCTGAAATATTCCAGCATGGCATGCACATCTTCCGGCAGCGTTGTGTCGTTTTCCCAGGCCGGTGGCATCATGGCCAAAATTGCGGTGACAATATCCAGATCGTCTTCGTTAATCCGGCGGGTCAGGGTTTGGTCCAGTCGGGCCGAGTCGGATTGGCCGCAAGGAAAGATGATGTGTTTGTTTTTTTGCCGGGCAATCGCGTTCTCACTGAGGCGGTTTTTCTTGTCGGTATTCAGCTCACCATTGTGCGCCATATAGCGGAATGGCTGAGCCATCAGTGTGGCTGGCGCGGTATTGGTCGAAAAACGGGTATGAAAGAACAGGGTGTGCACCTCATGATCCCGGTCATACAGATCGGTAAAATAAGGGATGACTTCAAAAGAATTCAAACGGCCTTTATACACCTGGGTGCGGCTGCTCATGGACAGGGGATAAAAACCATTCAATTCTTCGCGGCTGAAGCCTTCAACTTCAATCGCCAGCAGTGCATTTTGAATGTGTTTTTCAAATTCATCTTGAGATGCATGTTTAAGCTGGTCGGGGCGTCCGAAGATGACTTGTTTGATCGGCAGCTGCGCTTTGATTGCAGCGTCGTTCAATACGCTGTTATCGACCGGAATGTCGCGCCACTGCAAAATAGGAAGACTATATTCATGTAAATACTTGTCCACCATGTTCATGGCGTCAGAATCATGATGCAGATGGTCTTCCGGAAAAAAGAAATTGGCGACGCCAAACTGGCCTAGTGCCAGATCGGCGATGCCGGTAATTTTCTGGAAAAACTTTAACGACAAATCAATATTAACGCCGGCGCCATCGCCAATGCCTTCAGCGCTCATGCCGCCACGATGCGGGATAGTGCAGAGGGCTTCGTGCGTTTTAATCAGCAAATCATGGGTTTGTTTGCCCTGTTTGTGGGTAATAAAACCAACGCCGCAGTTATCTTTTGATTGGTTGGCGTTGTACAGCATTTTTTCTATGTCGTTCTGATGGGAAGTGGTCATCATGTTATCCCGGTCTTGTTACCGATTAACGTATTAAGGCAGCTCGCACTAAATAAGCTACCAGACTTGCTTGTCTTTTTATCCTTCTTCGGCGTTGCAACTCCGGTTACATAGCTTGCTATGCGCCCTCCGTTGCGCTTTGAAGATGAATAAAAATCCTGCGCAATCCCGGTAGCTTATTTATTACGTGCTACCTAAACTAATACTTATAAAAACACTGCATGCCTTAAGCAATCAGGCCATGCAAATTATTTACGGCGACATGGTTTTTTTTATCGCCTCATGGTAGAGTCGCCTGAAATTATAAGGTTCAGACGGCTGCCCGCTTGTTCTTATCTGGTTAACGCAATCACTTTCACTGAGTGAAACTGCACAATTATACCGTGATTGCAGTATTCTGTCATTTTGTGCGAAATGATTTGTTTGCGCTGTATGCGGGCATTTATATAAAAGTGTTTAAATTTCAATAACTAACAGTATATTTGAGATAATCTGATGGGCGGGTTGCGGAAATATGATTAAAGATTACGATGTCGTCATTGTTGGCGGTGGTATGGTTGGTGCGACGGTGGCGTGTGCGTTGGGTGATACACCGTTAAAAGTTGCGGTGATTGAGCGGCAACTCCCTGAAGCTTTTGCGCCTGAACAAGCGCACGATTTGCGTGTGTCGGCGTTGAGTATCGCTTCGCAAAAAATACTGCAGACTGTGGGCGCCTGGGAGGGCATTGTTTCCAGACGTTTATGCCCGTTTAAACGTATGCGCGTTTGGGAAACAGCGGGGGATACAGAATTTAACAGTGATGATATTGATTATGAAGAATTAGGCTTCATCGTCGAAAACCGAATCACCCAGTTGGCATTGCTGGAACGGCTGCAACAATTCGATAATATTGATTTAATGGCACCGGCATCGATCAAAACAATTGATTATCACGTTTCTACTTCTCAGGTGACCCTTGAAAATGGCGATGTACTGAATGCCAAGGTGCTGGTCGCGGCAGATGGTGGTTTCTCAAAGGTGCGGCAGGCGGTTGGCCTGGGCGTGACCAGTTGGGATTATGAGCAGCATGCCCTGGTGATTTATGTGGAAACGGATTATCCACAGCAGGATATTACCTGGCAGCGCTTTGTGCCGAGTGGCCCACAAGCCTTTTTGCCATTGACCGGGCATTATGGCTCTATTGTCTGGTATAACTCACCCGATGAAGTCAAACGTCTAAAAAAGTTGTCTGATGATGCACTGATCGCCGAGTTGACGCAGGCCTTTCCGGATTGTCTGGGAAAAATCAATAAAATATTGGGGCGTGCCAGTTTTCCATTGCGGCGGCAGCATGCGCAACATTATGTCAAACACGGCGTGGCATTAGTGGGCGATGCGGCGCATATGATTAATCCATTGGCCGGACAGGGCGTTAATATTGGACTGCTGGATGCGGCAGCATTGGCTGAGGTTTTGATTGAGGCCATACAGAAAGGCGAAGATATTGCCGATGAACGTGTATTACAGCGCTATGAAACCATGCGTCGTCAAGAGAATTTAAAAATGATGACGGTTATGGATTTGTTTTATCGTTTTTTTAGCAATGATGTGTTGCCGGTTAAGTTTTTCCGCAATATGGGTTTAGGATTAGCCGAACGCCTGAAGCCTGTAAAGAACAAGGTCATGCGTGCTGCAATGGGGCTGGAAGGAAAACTGCCTAAATTAGCCCGGGGTGAACCGCTTTATTGATGTTTTGCGCTTAGGCTTTTACGACTGTCGGGTGCGGTTGTCATCATGATGATGTCATTTTCGTTATGCGAAACTTACAGAGGAATCTAAGGTCTGTTGATGAGTTACTTTTTGGCGCCTTTATGAACAAAGGGCGGCCTGTGCACGGAATTTCAATTACCGCGTTGGGTGTGTCGTAAAAATATCGCTTATTGAAAAAATGTTCAGGTGAAATATCACCACATTGACTTGATGGCTTTCACTGTCGCTTTATCCATCCAATAAAACACCTGTTTAACCCACTATGGCCAACACTTGATGATGTTGGCAAACTGGGACTAAAAATTTATGAAATTTATTACCTTTAAAAGCAAATTTGGCCTGATTTTTCTAATCGCTGTTTTTTTTATCATTTTTGATAATTGGGCTTTTTATCGCCATGTTTTAGCGGTTTATCCACTGACGCTAGAAAATACCGGCTTTCTGGCCTCGCTGATCGTGGTTTTGTTGAATGGCATCATTATTTTGCTGACCTTATTCAGTGCGCGATTTCTGTTCAAGCCGGTGGCTGTTGTCTTGCTGATATTGTCGTCGTTAGCGGCCTATTTTATGGATAGTTATGGGGTGGTGATTAACCATCACATGATTGACAATATCTTGAGAACCGATACCGCTGAATCATTTGATTTGTTGAGTGCTAAGATGGCGTTATATGTGCTGTTTTTAGGTATTTTTCCCGCATGGTTTGTGATAAAAGCGCAGATTCCTTACCGAGGTTTCGTAACTGAGTTGTCAGCGGCTGTTAAGGTGATTGGTTTGGCATTGGTTATCAGTGCGCTGGTGGTACTGCCGTTGACGCCATTTTACGCCTCGTTTATTCGAGAACATAAACCGCTGCGATATTTTACCAATCCAACCTTTTATATTTATTCGCTGATCAAATATAGCAAGCAGCGCTTAAAGGGCAATGAAAAAACGGTTGTGACGGTGATTGATGATTCGCCCAGGAGCCTGGGAAACAAGCGTGAATTGGTTGTGTTGGTTGTGGGTGAAACAGCGCGCGCGGATCATTTTTCGTTAAACGGCTATGCCAAGCCGACTAATCCGCGGTTATCTAAAGAAAACCTCCTCAGTTTTCGACAGTTTTATTCCTGCGGAACCTCAACAGCAGAATCCGTGCCGTGTATGTTTTCATTGCTGGAACGTGGAGAATTTTCCAAAGCTAAGGCCAGAGCCCAGGAAAACCTGCTTGATGTCTTAAAACGGGCAGGGGTGCATGTTTTATGGCGTGATAATAATTCGGATTCAAAAGATGTTGCATTGCGGGTGACCTATCAAGATTATAAAACGCCCAAAAACAATTTGGTTTGTGATGAAGAATGTCGGGATGAAGGCATGCTGGTCGGTCTGGATGCGTTTATTCGGCAGCACCCTAAAGGCGATTTTCTGATTGTATTGCATCAGATGGGCAATCATGGCCCCGCGTACTATAAGCGTTATCCCAAAGCATTTGAAAAATTTACGCCGGTATGTAAGACCAATCAGTTGGAAAAATGCACTCAGGAAGAAATCAATAATGCTTATGATAATGCGATTTTATATACCGACTATTTTTTATCCAAAGTCATTGAATTTCTAAAACCCTATTCCAAAGATTTTGATACGGCGATGTTTTATATCAGCGATCATGGTGAATCATTGGGCGAAAACGGACTATATCTGCATGGCTTACCGTATATTATGGCACCGGATGACCAAAAGCACGTTGCGACTGTACTTTGGCTAGGTGATGGTTTTGGGGTGGATGTGGCGACGTTAAAGGGTAAACAGAATCAAAAATTAAGCCATGATTATATCTTTCATACGGTGCTTGATTTAATGAAAGTTAAATCCAGGGTTTATAAACAGGACAAAGATATTTTAGAGGGTGTTTTTCTACCTTAGATTCAGAGCATACGTGCAAATGACATCCTCACTAAGCCTCATTGTGACTGGCTGTTTTAACGTTGAGGACTATGGGTTTTTTTCGAGATTTCATGTTAGATAGATCATATTCTTTTTTTATGATGCATCACCTTCGTAGAATTTTTGTTCTTTTTGGAGCGCTTTTCTGGCGGAGATCATTCGGATGGTATTGCCATTGTTTCTTTCACAATGCAGAATTTATTCATCAATTATTACAGGCCAGCATAGATGATGCAGCGCTTTTAAATGCCATAGCCACTCCTGAAAAATGATGAGTACAGAAGATCAAAACAAGCAATTACTGGAAGAATTCCAACAGTACCTAGAGCAGAATACAACAGATCCTTTTGCAATTCAGAGTCAACCAGACTTACACAGCCTGCTAAGTGAAATGAGCGGTCTAAAAACCGAAGTAAAGGCGGAGGCAAGGCAATTTAAAAATACCTTGGACAGCTTGAATTCAGCACTAACGACTGTTCAAGAAGATAATAAAACCTTAGCCGCAGAACTTGCAGCTTACCAGCAGCGACTAGAGCAACAGCAAAACAAACTGATGCGCACTATGTTATTACAAATGGTTGATATATATGACCGTATCAATACAGGCGTAGAGGTTTTACAAAACTATCAGCCCGTCAATCAGCTATTTAAAAAATCCCGGGTAAAAGATGTCAATTTTATTAAGCGCTTTAAAGAAGGCCAAATAATGACTTTAAAACGCTTTGAACAATTACTCTCAGAATATAAAGTACAGGCGATTGATTGTGTCGGTAAGCGCCTTGATCCAGAGACCATGAGTGCAGTAGAAACAGGACAAGATATCAGGTATGAAAATGGCATCGTCTTACAAGAACTACGTAAAGGCTTTTTATTCCAAGGTCAGGTACTGCGTTTAGCCGAAGTCAAAGTCAACAAAATAAACGGAAAATAAATGAAAGATATTATTATCGGTATAGATTTAGGCACAACCAACTCCGAAGTAGCGGTCGTTGAACACGGTAAGGTCACCCTGATTAAAGATGGCAATAAAAAAATGCTACCCTCTTTTGTTGGCATTAATGACGCAGGGCAAGTGATTGTCGGAGAATCGGCTCGCAACCAATACCTGGTCTATCCAGAACGCACAATAAAATCCATCAAGCGCTTAATGGGGCAGGATACGCAAGTCGTATTGGCAGAACAAACTTATACCCCGCAAGAAATTTCCGCGATTATCCTTACTCGCCTCAAAGATATCGCTGAAAAATACTTGGGGCAAACCGTCAGTAAAGCCGTCATCACTGTACCCGCCTATTTTTCAGATGCACAACGTCAAGCTACCCGTGAAGCAGGGGAAATTGCCGGTCTGGAAGTGCTGCGCATGATCAATGAACCTACCGCGGCAGCATTAGCCTATGGTACTGGACAAACTGAAAAAAAGCAGGTCCTGATTTATGATTTAGGTGGTGGAACCTTTGATGTCTCCGTCGTCAACATGCAAGATGATGTCGTCGAGGTACTGTCCAGTCATGGTGACAACCATCTAGGCGGGGACGATTTTGACCAGAAAATTATTGACTATTTAATTGAGCACATACAGGATACGCATAAGGTAGATGTACGCCAGCACAGTAAAGCTATGGCACGACTTACACGAGCTGCCGAAGAAGCCAAATTTGTACTATCCGATCAGCCTTTTGCACAAATCAATGAAGAATACCTGTTAGAGCATGACGGATCAGCCATACATCTGTCGCTTGAGCTATCCAGAGTCACCTACGAAGAAATGATTGAAGACTATATTAATGCGACGATTGATGCGACACATATTGCCATAAAAGACGCGAAATTAACCGCATCAGATATAGATGACGTCATTTTAGTCGGCGGCTCGACACGTACACCATGTATTCGCGAACGCTTATTTAATGAATTTGGTTTTGAACCGCATAGCGAAGTTGACCCTGATATATGTGTTGCCCTTGGCGCCGCCACACAAGCGGCCATGATAAGTGGCCAAGAAGTCGATACCGTACTGGTTGATGTAACCCCTTATACTTATGGAACCAGTGCGATTGGGCAATTAAATGGGCAACCTTACCCCTTTATGTTTGTGCCCATTATTCATAAAAATAGCGTTTTGCCTAATCGTAAAACCGAAGCATTTGAGACCAGTTATGACAATCAGGACACGGTTGAAGTGACTATTTACCAAGGCGAAGATCCCGATGCCTTGAATAATGTCAAAATAGGCGAATTCTTGATAGAAGGCTTATTGGATGTTCCTCGTGGAAATATTATTACGCTCACCCTGGAACTGGACTTAAATGGTATTTTGCATGTTTCCGCGATAGAAAAGAAAAGCGGACTGGAAAAAAACATTACCATTAAAAATGCTTTATCTCAATTTGAAGGGGAAGCACTGGATACGGCCAAACAACGTATTACCTCTTTATTTGGGAAAATGGATTCGCGCATTATAGAAGAAGAGGGCAGTACTGTTCCTGATGCGCCAGAAATAATCGCCGCACGTGAATTAATAGCTAAAGCAGAGGGTTTATTTGACAAAATATCTGACGAAGATAAAGAAGACATGATCGAACTCATTGAGACAATAACAGCCTGTATTGACGCGCAAGATATTGAAGGACTGGATAAACCCAGCGCACAACTAACCGATATTATTTATTATTTGGAATCTTGATGAAACGCTGTCCTTGCTGTAATGCACGCTTAAAAGAAGCGGTTACCTGTCCGCGCTGCCAGGCCAACCTGAGTGCCGTGATAGGCTCAGAACAAGTTGCAGAACATTACCTGGCCAAGGCAATACAGAGCTGGGCAAAAAATAATAAGGAACAAAGTATTCATGCACTTGTGCTTTCCTTGCAGTTAAAAAAAACGCAACTGGCTCTCATATTTCGTGATTTCCTGATCCAGAAATACTATCAGGAAATCGTACAACGACTTAAGAGAAAACGGCTATTATCCGCCAATCAATATTTGTACCAGGCGCGTCAACTATCAGCATACAGTCCACAGCTGCAGCAATTACAAGCGTTCACAACATACTTATTAGCCAGGCACCATAAACAGGTTCAAGCCAATAGTAAAGCAGACTGCGAATAGACTTGGCTTGGGCTTGCCTCTCATTTCACTGCAAAAGAAGCGGGTATTAGAAAACAATTAAGTTACCGCCAGCTCAGCGGGTGGTAACTTAATTTGAGAAGCATCAAATATTCGCATAGGTATAATATGCACTTACTTAAATATGAATTAAGAGCTAAATCTGTATTGTAAAATCAAACACTTAGGATGCCGGAAATGATTGCAAAGCAAACGCTGATTTATAACCCTTGGATTTCCAATATCTATAAATTTTAGCTCTTAATTCGCATTTAAGCATCACTGAACCACCATTCCCTCCTTTCTTTTGTATACTCACCGCATATGAAAATTTAGCAAATCATGCACCGATAATTTGAAAATTCTCAGTTAATAGCGAGCGCAAATTATCGACATGTTTTTCTGGTTCAGAAAAGAAATTCTCTCAGGCTGTTTTGAATTCTTTGAATGTTTCATACTGGTCGTATAAGACTTCCTTCTTGAAATATCGCCAGTATAGTTCAATTAGGTTGAGATTTCATGGCTATTCGGGATAAAATTTCAGCCTCCCTCGCGCGCTTTTTCACTTGGTTTTGGCTTGTTTCCTGTGCCTTCTAGAGACTATCAGCCCGTCCGGGGCTGACAGCGTTTGCCTGATTTGTCAGTAAATGCACTGGAATATACAGACAAATATGCTTGTTAATAATGTTAGGCACATATTCTGTAACCATAAAAAGTGACAAGGCAAATTAGTTATCATGAAAAAAATTAACTATTTGATTATGCTTGCCAAAATAGGGCATTTCGCTCGTGCGGCTGAGGCTTGCCATATTTCCCAACCAACGCTTAGTTCGGCGATTCAACACTTAGAAGAAGAATTGGGTGTTACGCTAATTCAACGGGGACAACGATTTATAGGATTAACTCCAGAAGGAGAAAAAATACTTGTTCGCGCTCAACGTTTGGCAGCGGATTGGGAAGGTCTAAAGCAAGAAGCCGCTCTATGCAAACAGCAATTAACTGGAACATTACGCATCGGGGCAATTCCAACAACATTAGCAATCTCTCCCTTACTAACCGAAGCCTATCGCGATGTTTACCCCAATTTAATGTTTCAACTTTTTTCATATTCTTCCGAACAGATTATGCGTCGTCTGGATGGGTTTGAACTGGATTTTGGTTTAACTTATATAGAAGACCCTCGCTTGCAAGGTTTTAAAGTCTTGCCTCTGTACCAAGAACGACATGTATTGCTGGCACGGCAACCTGAATTGGTTGAATTTTCAACACAATTGGATTGGCAAACCGTTGCGCAGTTGCCATTATGTGTACTGACACCGAATATGCAAAATCGTCAGTTGTTGGACGCAGCATTTCGTGAAGCGAAGGTTAAACCGAATATTGTGATGGAAACCGATTCGGTGTTTGCTTTGTATGCGCATGTGCGTTGTGCGAGGCTATTCTCCATTGTGCCGCACAGCTTGTTGAGTTTGATTGAAATGCGCCAAGAAGTCAGTGCAGTACCTTTGCACCCGATTTTAACCCGTCAAATCGGTCTAATTGCCCGCCAGCAAAATTTAGACATGCCAATACAGCAAGCAGCGTGGCGTATCGCTGAAGGACTTAATTTACAACGTCGTTTTGATGCTTTGATAGATTTTATCTATTAAGTCATTAAAAGAATCAATTGGCTGAAAATTTCAGTGAGGCTGACAATACTTGTGCCTGAATTATCAGGCATAGCTAACTTCACGCAGTCAGTGAAGTTTTTAAAGACTCATTTTGAAATTAAAGGTAACAATTCATGGCAAAAATAGTTTGTGTACTTTATGACGATCCAATTGACGGACATCCAAGCACTTATGCGCGTGACGCTATTCCCCATATTACAGGATATGCAGACGGACAAACAGCACCAACGCCGCAAGCAATCGACTTTACCCCTGGTGAAATGCTAGGCGATGTTAGCGGCGAACTGGGTTTAAGAAAATTCCTGGAGGATCGCGGACACACCTTAGTAGTTACATCGGATAAAGATGGGGAAAATTCTCGGTTCGATCAGGAACTTCATGATGCGGACATTGTGATTTCCCAACCTTTCTGGCCAGCGTATTTAACGGCAGAGCGGATAGCCAAAGCTCCAAAATTAAAATTAGCTTTAACGGCGGGTATTGGTTCTGATCACGTCGATTTACAAGCTGCGATTGATAACAATATCACTGTGGCAGAAATAACCTATTCCAATAGCATTAGTGTTGCAGAGCATGTGGTGATGATGATACTTGGTTTAGTGCGTAACTATCTGCCGTCATATCAATGGGTATTAAAAGGCGGCTGGAATATTGCCGATTGTGTGGCGCGTTCTTACGATTTGGAAGGCATGAATGTTGGCACGGTGGCTGCTGGGCGAATTGGTTTAGCAGTTTTGCGTCGGTTAAAACCATTTGAAGTCAACTTACATTACACTGACCGTCATCGTTTGTCAGCGGAAGTTGAAGCGGAATTAAATTTAACGTGGCATCCCACTGTTGAATCATTAGTGAGTGTTTGCGATGTGGTAACACTCAACTGCCCATTGCATCCAGAAACAGAGCATATGATTGACGATGTTATGTTAACCAAAATGAAACGCGGCACTTATTTAATTAACACCGCGCGTGGCAAGTTATGTGACAGTGATGCCATTGTCCGAGCCCTGGAAAGCGGACAATTGGCTGGTTATGCGGGTGATGTCTGGTTTCCTCAGCCTGCGCCAAAAGATCATCCTTGGCGGAGCATGCCTCATCACGGTATGACACCTCATATTTCTGGTACGAGTTTATCAGCGCAAGCACGCTATTCGGCAGGTGTGCGCGAAGTTCTGGAATGTTGGTTTGATGAAAAGCCGATTCGAAACGAATACCTAATAGTTGATGCGGGTCAGTTGGCAGGTGCTGGTGCACATTCCTACAGCAAAGGTAATGCTACGAGTGGTTCGGAAGAGGCGGCTAAATTCACAAAAGCCTAACGAATTAGGTTAGATGAAATTCAAGGGATCAGCCAATAATGCCGCTACCAGTCATATTAATTCCACTCATATCAACTCGTTGCATATTCAC
>CAJXMF010000042.1 GCA_913056195.1 uncultured Methylococcaceae bacterium
CCTGATAAATCAACAGCCTATGCCCACAGAAGAATTTACGCTGAGTAGTTACAACTTCCCGTCAGACCGATTGCAGATAATTCTCTTTACGCGTCAAATAGTCTTCAACAAACTGATCTAAAGCCGGCTTATCCATGGCACGTAAACCGCTCACCGCCAGTTTCTTAAAGCCTAAGCCGACAACATCCTCACCGGACTTAATCTGGAAATGTAATTTTGCCGACCCACGCTTGCCGTTCACACTAAATTCCGGTGCCAGCGCTTCCAGTTTTGGCTGAGAAAAATCAACGGTTTTAAATTCAATAGTCATACTTTCATAAATAACCAATGGACGCTCCAGATTAAACATCACCTGCTCTTTTTCAAGCAAAGGCACCAAACCATATGGAAAATTATGACCTGAAAAAGCAACATAATCGCGAATAAACGATTCGATCAAGGCCTTATCATGATTAACCTCACCCGACCGGGTTACTCGTAAATAGGCTTTGCCATTATCATCGATAATATCAAAAACATCGGCTTCGGTATCCGGGAAGTGCAAACCCACGCCATCGCCCACCATGCCCACAAATTCAAACAACATGTTTTCACTGAGACCATATTTATCCAACACCAATGAAAACAATAAATCCCCCGGCACACAAAAACGCCTGGAATCAGCGTCATGCAACGGATTAAAATCACCCGCCACATCCTTGGCAAAATGACTGGCCTGATCGGCTGCAATGCGCACAACGGCATTAGTGTCCTGGCGATAAAAGTCTTGTAGAAACATTTTTATCTCTTGAATGTCTGCAAAAAACCGCCCATTTTACCTGAAGATCAATATCTTGGCACCGTTGAATCACATTCTACCGACCAGGCATCGATGCCACCGACCAAATTATAAAGATTCTCAAACCCCTCTTTGGCTAAAAACTGGCAGGCCATCATGCTTCTAACCCCGTGATGACATAACACCACTAACTCTTCATTCCTATCCAATTCTTCAACCTTCAAGGGAATCAGGCTCAAAGGAATCAAAACACTGTCTACAATATGTGCAAATTCAAATTCTTGCGGTTCACGCACATCCAAAATTTTTAAATCTGCTTGCTGCGTTATTTTTTGTTGAAGTTGTAACGGTGTTATTTGTTGAATTGACATAAAAATCGTTCCAATCGGTTTAAAGCAGCCGACATTCTAGCGATTGAAACCGTATAAGCAAACCGAATATGCGTATTCGCCTCGTTTTTGCCAAAATCCTTACCCGGCGTCAACGCGACCCCCTCGGCCTCCAGCAAATCTTTGGCAAACTGAAAACTGTCCTGAGTAAATGCGCTGCAATCGGCATAAATATAAAATGCACCCTCGGGCTTACAGGGCACTTCAAAACCTAAAGCCTGCAATTTTTGATACAGAAAATCCCGCCGCGTTTCAAAAACCTGCCGACGCTGTTCCAACTCAGCCCGGTTTTGTTCAGAAAAAGACGCCAGCGCGGCATATTGAGAATGTGTCGGTGTCGCAATAAAAATATTCTGGGCCAGTTTTTCGACAACATCTACCATCATATCAGGTACCACCAACCAGCCGACACGCCAACCGGTCATGCCGAAAAACTTGGAAAAACTGTTGATAACAAAAACATCCTCACTATAGCGCAACGCCGTCTCAGCCTCTGCGCCATAAACCAAGCCATGATAGATTTCATCTGAATAAAAGCAGCCTCCCAAACTTTGCGTCTGTTTGATCGCCGTCTGTAATGTCCGGGTTTCAATCACCGTTCCGGTCGGATTAGACGGCGAAGCCATTAACACGGCTTTGCTTGAGGGCGTCCAGTTTTGCCGGATTAAATCCGCATCCAGATGATAGCGGCTACGCGCCGAAACCGCGAGTGGACGTGAAACACCGTCAAACAGCCGAATAAAATTGCGATTACAAGGGTAACAGGGATCGGCCATCAACACCTCTTCGCCTGGATTCAGCGTCACTCCCAAGGCCAATAAAAACGCCCCGGAAGCCCCCGGTGTGATAAATATACGCCGCGCGTCTACCTTGACCTGGTACTGTTGCCGATAATAATCGGCTATCGCCTCGCGTAACGCCGGCAACCCAGCCGCAGCCGTGTATTTTATATCACCCTCCGCCAGAAAATTCTTGCCAGCCTGCAACACAAGCTCCGGCGTTGGAAAATCCGGCTCACCGACCTCCATATGGATAATATCGCGCCCTTGCAGCTCTAATTCTTTAGCCCGCCTGAGTAATTCCATAACATAAAATGGCGAAATATCGTGCATACGTTTGGCGATTGGAATAGTCATAAATATCTTGTAACGATTAAAAGCGCAAAATCATAACAAATTTCTTGCTATGGTTATCTTATTCTGTTAAAAATGCGCAGTTTTTTAAAATTGCTTAGGAGTTAAGGGATGACTGACGCGAATCAAACCGCTAACGAGTTGAATTTTACGCCTTATGAAGAAAAAGAAGGCGAAGAATACATGAATGAAAAGCAGCTCAAACACTTTGAGGGTCTGCTAAAACAATGGAAATCCCAATTAATGCAGGAAGTGGATCGAACGGTCCATCATATGCAGGATGATGCGGCAAACTTTCCCGATCCCAACGACAGAGCCACACAGGAATCTGAATTCAGCCTGGAATTGCGCACCCGCGACAGAGAACGTAAGTTAATTAAAAAAATTGACGAAACACTGGATGCAATTGAATCCGGCGATTATGGCTATTGCGAAACCTGCGGTATTGAAATTGGCATTCGACGCCTGGAAGCACGGCCGACCGCAACGCTGTGCATCGACTGCAAAACACTCGACGAAATTCGCGAAAAACAACTCCAGAGTTGAGCGCTTCAGAAACCGGAAAACAGCCCTATATCGGCCGGTTTGCACCCACTCCATCCGGCCCGTTACACCTCGGCTCACTTTATACCGCCCTGGCCAGCTTTCTTGACGCCCGCCATCATCATGGCCAATGGTGTTTACGCATTGATGATTTAGACCGGTTTCGCATTTTTCCTGAGGCCAGCGATCAAATTTTGTTTGTTCTGGACAAACTTGGACTGCATTGGGATGGCCCGGTTTATTATCAAAGTCAGCATCTTACAGATTATCACGCCGCTATCGACCGGCTTTACCAGAACGGCATGCTTTATTCCTGCACCTGCAGCCGTAAAAAATTGGCGCGCTCAGGCTCGGTTTACCCTGGATTTTGCCGTAAAAACACCAACATCCCGCCACAACCCAATGCATTGCGCATCAAAACCGATGCCCAGCTAATTCATTTTATCGATCGCCTGCAAGGTAAAATTCAACAATGCCTGTCTCAAACCACAGGTGATTTCATTGTCAAACGCAAAGATAACATCATCGCCTATCAGCTCGCTGTCGTGATTGACGAACAACAGCAACACATCACCCAGGTTGTTCGCGGCCTTGACTTACTCGACTCAACCGCACGCCAGCTTTATATTCAGCAACAATTAGATTTAGCCCGGCCTGAATACATGCATATCCCACTCATCGTTGACGCGCAGGGTAAAAAACTGAGCAAGCAAACGCAAGCCGAAGCGGTATCTGCGCAAAACCCCGGCCAAACCCTGTGGCACCTATTACAAAAATTAAATCAGCAACCGCCTACAGAACTGAAACATGCCTCAGCACAGGCGCTATTGGACTGGGCCATCCCGCATTGGCAAGCTGATAAACTAAAAAAAATTCGTGCAATTTCAAATCAAATTGACTAAGGTAATTTACACTGCGAATTAGCCCAAATAAAAGAAGGAATCATACATGTCTGAACACAAAATTTATCCGGTAGTCCCTGACATTGCACAACATGCGCATATTGACAAAACGCGCTATCAAGAACTATACCAGCAATCTATTGATGACCCGGACACATTTTGGTCTGAACAAGCCAAACTCTTTTTGGATTGGACAAAACCGTGGGACACCACCTTGGACTATGACTTCCCGACAGGTAAAATCCGCTGGTTTGAAGGCGGCCAACTCAATGTCAGCGTCAACTGCCTGGACAGACACCTGGCCACCCGCGGCGACCAGACCGCCATCATCTGGGAAGGCGACGACCCCGGCCAGGATAAAAAAATAAGCTACCGCGAACTCCATGAGCAGGTCTGCAAATTTGCCAATGTATTAAAATCACTCGGTGTCAAAAAAGGCGACCGAGTGTGTATTTACCTGCCCATGCTGGCTGAAGCGGCAACCGTCATCCTGGCCTGCACCCGCATCGGCGCCATCCATTCCATCGTTTTCGGCGGTTTCTCGGCCGACTCTTTGAAAGACCGCATCCTGGATGCCGACTGCAAAGTACTGATTTGCGCCGACGAAGGCTATCGCGGCGGCAAAGCCACCCCCTCCAAAACCAATGCCGATCAAGCCGTTAGCGAATGCCCCTGCATCGAACATATTATCGTCATTCAAAACAGCGGCAATGACGTGCCCTGGAGCGAAGGCCGCGACATCTGGTATCATCAGGCGATGGCCACGGCCTCAGCCGATTGTCCACCTGAACTCATGGATGCTGAAGACCCCTTGTTTATCCTCTACACATCGGGTTCCACGGGCAAACCCAAAGGCGTTCTGCACACCACCGGTGGCTACCTGCTCTATGCCGCCATCACCCATAAATATATTTTTGACTATCATGATGGCGATATTTACTGGTGCACCGCCGACATTGGCTGGATAACCGGCCACTCCTATATTATTTATGGCCCATTATGTAACGGTGCCACCACCCTGATGTTTGAAGGCGTCCCCACCTGGCCTGAAGCTGACCGTTTCTGGCGCGTCATCGACAAACACCAGGTCAATATTTTTTATACCGCCCCCACCGCGATTCGCGCCCTGATGGCACAAGGCGATGACTTTGTCACCCGTACCGACCGCAGCAGTTTGAGAATTTTAGGCAGCGTCGGCGAGCCCATCAACCCCGAAGCCTGGGAATGGTATTACCATATCGTCGGCAACAGCCGCTGCCCCATTGTCGATACCTGGTGGCAAACCGAAACCGGCGGCATCCTGATCACACCACTGCCCGGCGCAACCGACTTAAAACCCGGATCGGCCACCCTGCCCTTCTTCGGCATACAACCTAAAATTCTGGACAACGACGGCCATGAACTTGACGGTGAAGCGGAAGGCCTGCTCACCATCAGCACACCCTGGCCCGGCCAGGCACGCTCGTTATACGGCGACCACCAACGCTTTATAGACACCTATTATAAGAATTACCCCGGCTACTATTTCACCGGCGATGGCGCACGGCGTGACAAAGAGGGCTATTACTGGATCACCGGCCGGGTTGATGATGTGATAAATGTCTCCGGCCACCGGATGGGCACCGCAGAAGTTGAAAGCGCCCTGGTTCTACATGACGATGTCGCAGAAGCGGCCGTTGTCGGTTTTCCGCATGAAATCAAAGGTCAGGGTATCTATGCCTATGTCACTTTAAATATCGGCGTAGAACCCAGCGAAACATTGCGCCAGGATCTCATTCAACAGGTCAGAAAAGAAATCGGCCCCATCGCCACACCCGATTTTATCCAGTGGGCCCCCGGCCTGCCTAAAACGCGCTCTGGTAAAATCATGCGCCGCATTTTACGTAAAATCGCGGCCAATGAACTCGACAACCTCGGTGACACCTCCACCCTGGCCGACCCTTCAGTCGTGACTGAACTGATTGAAAACAGGATGAATCGCTAATCTGTTGTCATTTGGTCAATATTTAGAAAACCTGTCAATATCGCCTTCTCCTACTGGAGAAGGCTTGGATTTCGCGTTTCCACAGAATGTGGGAGCAAGATTATTGTATTATACAATTGCGCTCAGTCTTACCGCGCCCAATAATCCAACACTAAACCGATAAAAACCGCCATACCAAAACCGTTACTGTTTAAAAAGGCTTTAAAGCAGTCCGCCTTGTTGCGGTGAAAAATCAGTTTTTGCTGATACACCGATAAACCAGCCGCAACGGCAACACCGGCATAATAAAATCCACCCAGGCGCTCAATTTGCCCAACCCAAATCAGCAGCCCTAAAATTATAAGCTGCAAAACGGCCATGATTTCGCGCTCATAGGGACTAAATAAAATGGCCGTAGATTTGACCCCTATTTTTAAATCATCGTCTTTATCAACCATGGCATACATGGTGTCATACACCAGGGCCCATAGCATCACGGCCAAATACAAAATCCAGGCAACCGGCGGAATGCTGTTGGTTTGTGCCGCAAACGCCATCGGCACGGCGAAGCCGAAGGCAATGCCCAGATAGGCTTGCGGTAAATGCGTGTAGCGTTTCATAAACGGATAACTGGCCGCCAGAAATGCGGCGATAAAAGACAACAGAATGGTTTTGATATTCAGCAACAAAACCAACCCGAACGCTATCAGGCATAACACCACAAAAACGACCAGAGCTTCTTTCGGGCTGACCTTGCCTGTCGCCATCGGTCGTTGTCTGGTGCGCTCGACATAGGGATCAATGTCGCGATCGGCATAATCATTGATCACGCAGCCTGCGGCCCGCATCAGTACGACACCGGCACAAATCACCGCAAACACCAGCGGATCCGGCTGGCCGTGACTGGCAATCCACAACGCCCATAATGCAGGCCACAGCAAAATCAGAATGCCAATCGGTTTATCGAAACGACACAATAACCAATATTGCCAAAGCCTGTCTTTTATACATTCCACATTCATCATATTCTCAGTTATCTCTCGTTTTAAATAGCTCAGCCAATAGTGAACGCCTCCAGTCGCGGCTTAAGCCGCGCCTAGGGGCATAGCATAAATTTCAGCGATTAAATCAGCCATGCCACAAAAAAAACATTATAATCGCAATTTTAGCTATCGAATCAGATTATGACTGTAAAAATTTATCATAACCCGCGTTGCAGCAAATCACGCGAAACGCTGAAGTTATTACAGGCACAGAGCATTGAACCTGACATTATCGAATACCTGAAAACCCCGCCTTCCACCGAGGAACTGGCTGATATTCTGGATAAACTGGGCCTGGATGACCCACGCGATCTGATGCGCAAAAAAGAAAAGGAATACAAGGAAAACAACCTGGACGATGCCTCACTCAGCCGCGAACAACTGATTGCCGCCATGGTCAAATTTCCGCGTTTGATTGAACGCCCGATTGTCCTGGCCAATTACAAAGCCGCCATTGGCCGTCCACCGGAAAATGTTCTGGCGATTTTGTCATGACGACCATTCTGGTGCTTTATTACAGCCGCAACGGCAGTACCGAAAAGATGGCACAACACATTGCCCGTGGCGTGGAAATGACGCCTGGCTGTGAAGCCAAATTGCGTACCGTCCCGGAAATCTCTACGGTTTGCGAAAAAACCGCCGACACCATCCCTGAACGCGGTGCACCTTATGCCACGCTGGATGATTTACGCCAATGCGACGGTTTGGCGCTGGGCAGCCCAACGCATTTCGGTAACATGGCCAGCCCAATGAAATATTTTATCGACAGCACCACCAGCCTGTGGTTTTCGGCTGACCTGGCCGGCAAGCCGGCATCCGTTTTTACATCCACCAGCAGCATGCACGGCGGCCAGGAAAGTACCTTGCTGTCCATGATGTATCCTCTCCTGCATCATGGCATGTTGATAGTCGGCATTCCACCGGATGAACCCGCCCTGCAACAAACCCGCAGCGGCGGCACACCGTATGGCGCCAGCCATCTGGCAAATGACACACAAGCCTTGAGCGAACACGAAAAAACACTGTGTCACACGCTCGGCAAACGATTGGCAGAAACGGCTTCGCGCTTATCATGAATCGAAAATTTTTATTAGCCCTCGCCATTTTCAGTTTTTTTGGCCTGTTTCTGTTGCTGATGGCCTGGAATACCGTACTGGCCCCGTCTACCCGCATTCCGGTCGCCTTAAGTTTACTGATCGGCATCACACCGTTACTGCTCCCCTTTCGTGGCTTGCTCGATGGACGCTTAAAAAGCTGCACCTGGCTTAGCTATCTCAGTGTGTTCTATTTTACCCACGGCGTCATCGAAGCCTATGCCAATCCGCTTGAACGCCACCTGGCACTGACCGAAGTCGTATTCAGCCTGATCTTGTGTTTCAGCGCCGGTTTTTTTGTGTACACCGCCCCTAAAAACTAAATATGGCCGTCCAACTTCCGCTGCAATTTGATCTTCAAAGCGAAAACAACTTCGACAGTTTTTTTCCAGCCAGCAATCAGGAATTATTGGAACATTTACAACGTTTTATCCATGACAAACAGGAATTACAGCTTTATTTATGGGGTGAAACCGGTCTGGGTAAAACTCATTTATTACAAGCCTGCTGCCAACAGGCGCAACACATCGGCCGCCAGGCATTCTATCTAAACCTTATCGAGGCCAGCCCCGAAATTCTGGAAGGCCTGGACGCCGTCGAACTGGTTTGTCTGGACAATATCGATCAGATTGCCGGAAATCCAGACTGGGAACACGCGCTGTTCAATTTTTATAACCGTCTGCGTGAACGTGAACACCAATTGCTGCTCACAGCGCACTGTCCGCCACGCTATCTAGCCTTTACCCTGCATGACCTCAAAACCCGCATGGGCTGGGGCCTGACTTTGAAGCTGAAAGCCCTGTCGGATGCCGAAATGATCGCCGCATTCCGACTGAAAGCCCAATCGATGAGCATTGAAGTCCCCGATCGGGTAGCTCGGTTTTTACAACAACATTATCAAAGCAATCTGTCCGCTTTATGGCAATTATTGGATAAAATAGCGCAAACCACATTGATGGAAAAACGCAAACTTTCCGTCGCCATGATTAAACGCATCATCGACCAAAATGGCTCAAACTAAACGTATTCTCATCGTCGGCGCGGGGGCAATAGGCGCATTTTACGGCGCCCTGCTGGCTAAGGCGGGGTGCGATGTCGCCGTTGTCTGCCGATCGGATTACCCGGTTGTCAAAAAACAAGGCTATCAAATCAACAGCCAGCTTTTAGGACACTGGCGCTTTATGCCCAGCCAAACACTTACCACGACCAGCGATTACCAAGGTGTTGCCGATTATGTCATCCTGTGCAGTAAAATCACACCCGACAGCGACCGTGTCGCATTGATTCGCGATGCCGTATCGGCTGGCACGGCAATTGTATTCATCCAGAATGGCGTCGAAATCGAACAGGAACTGGCCGCCGCCTTCCCCGATAATGACGTCATCAGCGGCCTGGCCTTTATCTGCTGCAACCGACTAACACCCGGCGTTATTACCCATCTGGCCTACGGTAAATTAACCCTCGGCAATGTGCCGCACGGCATTGCCCAAAAAACACAAACACTGATCGAGTTATTTCAACAAAGCGGTATCGAATGCATCGGCATGGACGATATTATCACCGGCCGCTGGATAAAATGTATCTGGAATGCCCCCTTCAATCCTCTGTCGGTGCTTTCCGGTGGCTTGGCCACGCTCGATATCCTGACGACCCAGGAAGCATTTATCCGCCGCATCATGCAGGAAGTTTCTGATATTGCCGCCGCCTGCGGCCACCCATTACCTGCCGATGTTATCGATAATAATATCGAAAGCACCTACAACATGCCTCCGTATAAAACCAGCATGTTGCTGGACTTTGAAAACGGCCGCCCCCTGGAAACAGAAGCCATACTCGGCAACGCCGTACGCGCCGGCATCCGCGAGCAGATAGATTGCCCCAACCTCAAAGCCTTGTATTCACTAATGCAATTGCGTCAATTAGCGCGGCAAAATATAGACCCAACATAACATATTGACTGATTTACGCGGCTTGATTTTTTTCACGCCATGTTGTGTCGTACCAGATATTTTAATTATTGGGGGCAGTTTGATCGTGACTAAAGTCACTCCTACGGGGCACGAGATAGTTTGAACGCTGTAGGAGCGGCTTCAGCCGCGATTGAAAGCTAAAGTCTCATGGAACGCATATGCTGAGGGGTAAAAAAATACCGTTACAGGATAAACCAAACGACACGAAGCAGAGCTTCTCAACCAGGCGTTCCCAAACTCCGTTTAGGAACAAAAAGAGATTTTTCATCTGGACGGCCTGATTTATTCTGCTTTTTTATCTTTTTAGGTTAAAATACGAAGTTTTTTAAAGCCTTTTCGTTTCGGCTTTACTCGGTTAATATTCACCGTTTCCGGTCGATTAGAAAACCACGTTTATAACCAAACACCAAGCCCCTGTATTTAAGGGTTCACTGTTTTTTATGTCCATTTTTAGAGTACAAACATGACAGATCTATCGCTATATCGAAACATCGGTATCTTCGCTCACGTTGACGCCGGTAAGACCACAACCACGGAGCGTATCCTCAAACTGACCGGTAAAATCCATAAAATCGGCGAAGTTCATGATGGCGCCGCCACAACCGACTTTATGGAACAAGAGCAGGAACGCGGGATTACCATTCAGTCTGCTGCGACAACCTGTGAATGGAACGGTCATCGGTTAAATATCATCGACACGCCGGGACACGTTGACTTCACCATCGAAGTATATCGTTCTCTGAAAGTACTGGATGGCGGTGTCGGTGTATTCTGTGGCTCCGGCGGTGTAGAACCGCAATCTGAAACCAACTGGCGTTATGCCAACGAATCAGAAGTGGCCCGTATCATCTATGTCAACAAACTGGATCGTTTAGGTGCTGATTTTTTCCGCGTCGTCAAACAGGTTGAAGATGTGCTGGGTGCAAACCCACTGGTGATGACATTGCCTATTGGCCGCGAAGATGATTTTGTGGGCGTGGTTGATCTGTTAACGCGCAAAGCCTGGATTTGGGATGACTCTGGCGACCCATTAAAATACGAAATCAAGGATGTTCCTGAAGACATGGTTGACCAGGTTGAAGAATGGCGCGAAAAAATGGTCGAAACGGCGTTAGAACAAGACGACGAAGCCATGGAAAAATATCTGGACGGTGAAGAGCCCGATATCGATACCTTAAAAAAATGCATTCGCAAAGGCACTATTGCACTTGACTTCTTCCCGACTTATTGCGGCTCGTCTTTCAAAAACAAAGGTGTACAACTGGTTCTCGACGCGGTTGTTGATTACCTGCCCGACCCAACCGAAGTCAAACCACAACCTGAAGTTGACCTGGAAGGCAATGAAACAGGTAAATTTGCCATCGTTGACCCAGACCGCCCATTGCGTGCATTGGCATTCAAAATCATGGACGACCGTTTTGGCGCATTGACCTTTATCCGCATCTATTCCGGCCGCATGGAAAAAGGCATGACGGTCTTAAACAGCTCCATCGGCAAAACCGAACGCATTGGTCGTCTGGTCGAAATGCATGCCGACTCGCGTGAAGAACTCGAATCAGCCCAGGCGGGCGATATCGTTGCGGTTATCGGCATGAAAAATGTCCAGACCGGTCACACCCTGTGCGACCCTAAAGACCCCGCTATTCTTGAGCCTATGGTATTCCCGGATCCTGTTATCTCTATCGCCGTTGCGCCCAAAGACAAAGCCAGCGCGGAAAAACTGGGTATTGCCATTGGCAAGATGATTCAGGAAGACCCCTCATTCCGCGTCGAAACCGACGAAGACAGTGGCGAAACCATTCTTAAAGGCATGGGCGAGTTACACCTCGACATCAAAATCGACATCCTGAAAAGAACCCATGGCATCGAAGTTGATGTCGGTAAGCCACAAGTAGCCTACCGTGAAACCATCACACAACGCGTTGAAGACAGCTACACCCATAAAAAACAATCGGGTGGTTCAGGTCAATATGCGAAAATTGACTATATTCTGGAACCTGCCGAGCCGGGCACCGGTTTTGAATTTGAGTCAACCGTAACCGGTGGTAACGTACCACGCGAATACTGGCCAGCCGTTGAAAAAGGCTTTGCAAGCAGCATGGAAAAAGGCGTTTTAGCGGGCTACCCATGTCTGGATGTCAAAGTCAACCTGTTTGACGGCGCCTTCCATGCCGTGGATTCATCGGCCATTGCTTTTGAAATTGCTGCAAAGGCCGCCTATCGTCAATCCATCCCCAAAGCCGGTCCTCAACTGCTTGAGCCGATCATGAAAGTGGATGTTTATACACCGGAAGACAATGTCGGTGATGTTATCGGCGACTTAAACCGCCGTCGTGGCATGATCAAAGCGCAAGAGCCTGGTGTCACCGGTGTTCGTGTCAAAGCCGATGTGCCTTTGAGTGAAATGTTCGGTTATATTGGCGATTTGAGAACCATGACATCCGGTCGCGGACAATTCTCAATGGAATTTTCGCATTACGCACCATGTCCTAAAAACGTCGCTGACGAAGTCATCAAAGAAGCTCAGGAACGCAATAAAAACAGCTAATTGCGACAACAAAAAAGCCAGAAGCGATAATCCGCTTCTGGCTTTCTTTTGACTCACAAATGCTCCCGCAAGAGCCTCTTCAGTCGCGATGAAACACTATTGATAATTCTTCGCTGCAAAATCCCAATTCACCAGATTCCAGAACGCTTCCAAATACTTGGGTCGTGCATTCCGGTAATCAATGTAATACGCATGTTCCCAAACATCACACGTCAACAGAGGTGTTTGACCTTCAGTCAAAGGACATCCCGCATTACTGGTGCTCACCAATTCCAGCGTACCATTAGGGTTTTTAACCAGCCACGCCCAACCGGAACCAAACGTCGTTACTGCACATTTAGTAAAGGCTTCCTTAAATTCTTCAAACGAACCAAACGTTCTGTTAATCGCATTGGCCAGCTCACCTGTAGGCTCGCCACCGCCGTTTGGTGACAAACTGTTCCAGTAAAACGTATGATTCCAAACCTGCGCCGCATTATTAAAAATACCGCCTGAGGACGCTTTAACAATCTCTTCTAAAGACTTACCTTCGAACTCAGTCCCTGGCACCAAATTGTTCAAATTAGTGACATAGGTCTGATGATGTTTACCATAATGATACTCCAGCGTTTCTTCAGAAATATGCGGTGCCAAAGCATCTTTTGCATAAGGTAATGGGGGTAATTCAAAAGTCATGATTTTCTCCTGTAAAAATATCCTGCATTCAGAATACGAGTTATATTATCAGCAAGGACGAACCCTGGCCAATAACCAACTATTATAATAAAGAATTATGGGATTAGCACTCTAATGTTTTATCATATCCGCCCCACAACACAAAGACGGTAACATCATGGCCCTGGAAATAGAACATAAATTCTTACTCAAAAACGACACCTGGCGTCAACACGTCAGCCATTCCGTCCGCTATCGTCAAGGCTACTTATGCGGGAATGATAAATCATCAATTCGCATCAGAACCTCCGATACCGAAGCCTGGCTCAACATAAAAAGCGCCACCATCGGCAACCATCGCCAGGAATTTGAATACAGCATCCCACTAAACGATGGCGAAAACATGCTGGACAGCTTATGCCACAAGCCCCTTATCGAAAAAATCCGCTACTTTGTCAAACATGACCAACACACCTGGGAAATCGACGAATTCAGCGGCGAAAATGCCGGCCTTATCGTCGCCGAAGTCGAACTGAACAGTCTTGACGAAAAATTCAGCCTGCCCGACTGGATTGGCGAAGAAGTCACGCACGATTTGCGTTATTACAACAACAACCTCAGCAAAAACCCTTACAAAAACTGGAAATAACGGAAATAACACCACAAGCTATTGATTACAAATAACAACTTAAAGGCTACAGCTTTTCCAAAACCGCAAAAAACAGCTAAAAACATTGCAACTCAGGCGAAATTGCAGTATATTGCCTGTATGCTTAAAACAACATATGTTGCAATTCTACTACTGATTTCAAACGCCGTGTCCGCGCGCCCGCTTGCTGATGCCATTCAACAGATTGAAAGCGCCTGGGCAAAAGCCTATTATCAACAAACGCATGAGCAGCAAAAAACCTCACTCTCTGCACTCATCAAGCAAGCTCAGGCACTAAGCCAACAATATCCCGAAGCGGCCGAGCCTAAAATCTGGCATGCGGTTCTCCTCTCCACCCAGGCCGCCAACCTGCCCGCATTTGAAGCCCTCACCGCCCTGGACAACGCAAAAACACTGCTCGAACAAAGCATAAAACAAAATCCGAAGGCATTAGCAGGTACTGCCTACACCACCCTCGGCACACTTTATTTCATGGCCCCACCCTGGCCAATTTCCTTCGGTGACAATGATAAAGCCCGACAAATGCTGCTTAAAGGCCTGGAAATCAATCCAAACGGCATAGACAGCAATTATTTTTACGCCCAGTTCCTACTCAGCCAGGGTCAAGACCGGGATGCATTAAACTACCTCAAAAAAGCCCTAAAAGCCCCACTCAGAAAAACACAACATTTTGCCGACAGCCAATTAAAACAAGAAGTCATGGCCACGTTAAAGCATTCAGACACAGAAAAACTGGCGCAACTCTTTTCCAGTCAGGCGCAACACAAAAACCACCCTCTTACGCCATAAGCCATACAACATCGGAAACCACCAAAATCCGGTTTTTTAAATTGCCGATATTCTGATAATATACACCAACTCATTCACATTAACTATTTGGATAAAAACATGGCCTTTGTAGTCACTGAAAATTGTATTAAATGTAAATATACAGACTGTGTTGATGTTTGCCCTGTAGATTGTTTTCACGAAGGACCCAACTTCCTCGTCATCGACCCGGAAGAATGCATTGACTGCACATTATGCGAACCGGAATGCCCCGCCAACGCCATTTTTGCAGAAGACGAACTGCCGGCCGACCAGCAACAGTTTATAGAATTAAACGCCGAACTTGCACAGAAATGGCCCGTCATCACCGAAGTCAAAGACCCCTTACCGGATGCTGACGACTGGAACGGTAAACCCGGTAAACTTGATCTGCTGGAAAAATAATCAGCAACTCAACACCCTCTTCACTCCATGCCTTTTCTCGTTCCCAATCTCCTGCTTCACTGCCATTAAGTTAAGAGATATTTCTTTTAAAAACAATGCTTTTTCTGCCGTTTATGAAAATTTAGCAAGCGCCTCGCAGATGATTTTTTGCGAGGCGGGTTGCGATGCTTTCGTTCAATAGTGGGATTAGTTAAAAATAGAGCTGTCAGCTTTTCTTCGAGTAAGTCGGTTTCAGTGTCTCCAAACAATAAATCGAATGCATGATTTTTAATGGCATTAAACGATACCGAACGGTTAACGACCTGTGGATATTTTGTTTCTTTTGCATCGAGTTGTTTCTGTGCCGCATCCGTTAATATTGACTCATGCCCCGTTAAATAGATACTTGAATGAAAATCCTGCCTGACGGCTTCTGCCTGAGTTCCTGTGAAATTCTCCAGTCCTAATCGAGTTTTCAACAATCCATAGAAGGTTTCAATTCCCCAGCGTAAGTAATAGAGCTCAGAAAAATCAGCACTGGGGTAGCATTCCTCGTTATGCAAAGACGTCACTAACACTTCATTTTCGCCTGTGCTCAACTTAACGCGTACAAAGCGTACTTTAAGTGAAACAGGCAGACCTGATTGACGAATAATGGGCATTTGTTCAGCACAAGGCTTAAGTGTCACCACGGCGGAACTGTACAGCATAAAAAATAACATAAAAATCAATCAGATAAAAATTAGTTCCGGACAAAACCCTGGTTTTTAGATATAAATTACCTTGGTATTTTATGTTTGAGATAGTTTGCTTTGAACCTTCAAGAGATCACTTTACAGCTTGTCCTACCCAGCGAACAGAAACGTTTCCAGTCACTAATGAAGACACATCATTACCTAGGGGCATTACCAAAGATTGGTCATACCCTGTGGTATGTAGCTTGCCACAACAACCAATGGCTGGCATTAATCAGTTTTTCAGCAGCGGCTTGGAAATGTGCAGCTCGTGACCTGTGGATAGGCTGGCCTTTTCGGTATCAATATGACCGACTACATCTGATTGCCAATAATAGCCGCTTTCTGATACTTCCTGGGCATCATTACCCTAACCTTGCTTCTCGACTTCTTTCATTGTCTGAACGACGCATCTCTCAGGATTGGCAGACACATTTTGGCTATCCCTTGCTATTATTAGAAACCTTCGTCGATCCCCAGTATTTTCATGGCACGATTTACCGCGCTGCAAACTGGATTCATGTGGGTGATACACGCGGGTTCCGTCGCACTAGCAAGGGCTATAGCTCAACGCAGAGACAACCCAAGCAAATCTACCTACGTCCTTTATCACCGCGTTCCCAAGCTCGATTATCTCAATCTATTCTTGACCCTTATTATTGTTATGGAGCACCGAAAATCATGTTAATGGCTGAGCAAATGCGTACGTTACCTGAATTTTTTGCAGACATTCCCGATCCACGCCGCAAACAAGCGCGGCGCCATTCATTACCCTGCATTTTAGCCTTGTCAGCGGGTGCCGTTTTATGTGGAATGGTCGGTTATAAAGCAATCAGTCACTGGGCTAATGATTTAGGCCAAAAAGCGCGAGAACGCTTTAAGTGTCGCAAACGAAATGGCTACTATTCTGTTCCCAGTCGTACGACGTTCAGAGAAACCTTGATCCGTGTCGATCCTGACAAACTTAATCAGGCGCTACAACGTTGGAACGCCCAGTTTGCGGAAGACGATGAAGGTCTGGCTATTGATGGTAAAACCATGCGTAGTGCGATGGATGAGGATGATCATCAAACCCATATTATGGGGGTTGTAGGTCACCAGACGGGTCGCTGTTACACTAAAAAAAAGTCGGAACCTTACCGGTAGAAGGGAGTGATGAACTCAAACAAACCAATGAAAGTAACTACTCACCCCTAAAAAAAGTCAAAAAAAGACTTGACAGGTTTTTCGGTGCAAAAAAGACGTTTTCCGAAATAGGGACGAATGTCCCCTCAATTCGCCATGACTATCACGCTCCAGGGATTTTGTGACAGTCACGCAAGGTCTGTTTCAAAATGTTGTTTTTCGTTTGCTCAGCGAGCACTCTGAAGGTCGAAAAAAGGCCATGCGATAATAGCGTCATGAAAACAGACGTAGTCATGGCGAATGGCAACCCTTGATAAAACCTCAGTGCGACAGGAACTCGATCGGGTAAAAGCCGATTTTGAAGCGCTCCGGACGGCCGGTAAAGTCACGCCGGAAAGTCTGGCGGTGATGAACAGTCTGTTTATGATTGTCGAGCTGATTTTAGCGATTTTCCTGGAAAGGACAACCCGGAAGGATAATCGGAACTCCAGCCTGCCTTCGTCACAAACGGGCCCGGATGATTCGGCGCTCGTGTCGGGAAGCCAAGGCAAAGGAAAGCGACTGGATAAACGGAATGCGGTCAATTCGCGCACCGTCGAAACGGTCAGCGTGTCGACGGTGTCGACCTGCGAGATGTGCGGTGAGTCCTTAACGGACGTGCCTTGCCGGCATCATGAACGGCGCACCAAGATCGATATCGTGTTCGAGAAAGTGGTCGAACACGTCGATGCCGAGGTGAAGACCTGCCCGGTCTGCCAAACCATGGTGAAAGGCCGGTTTCCCGATGACTTGGCAGGGCCCCTGCAATACGGCGATGGGCTGAAAGCGTTCGCGACCAACCTATTAGTCGGTCAGATGGTTGCCTTGAATCGGGTTCAACAGCTAATCGGGGCGATGATGGACACGGTGATCGCCGAAGCCACTTTGCTGAACTGGGTGTTACGCTGTCATCAAGCACTGGAGGCCTGGGAACAACAAGCCATTGAACAGCTATTGGCCGCCCCCGTGATGTATGTGGATGAAACCTCGCTACGAGTCGACCGAAAAAACCAGTGGATTCATGTCTATGCGGCAGGTAGCGTCACCCTCAAGCGACTCCATCGAAAGCGGGGCAAAGCCGCGATTGAAGCCATTCACATCATTCCGCGTTATGGCGGGGTGATTGTGCATGATTGCTGGGCCTCTTATTTTGCGTATGAGGATTGCAAGCATGGCCTGTGCGGATCGCACTTGTTACGTGAGCTGACGTTTATCGTGGATGCCCACCAGTATCGCTGGGCGAAAAATATGAAGCGGTTGTTACAGGAAACTTGCGTTCAGGTCTCTAAAAAGGAAGAGAAATGTCTGTCCGACCGGGAACTGGCCAACTTGCAAAAGCGCTATCGTGCGACTCTCACCCGGGGTGAAAAGGAATTGCCGCCGATTCCGCCCAAGCCCAGCGGCAAGCGCGGTAAAATCGCCAAGTCTGATGCGCATAATTTGTGGGAGCGCTTGAAAACCCATGAAGCGTCCGTGCTGCTGTTTGCCCGCCATCCCGCCGTGGCATTCACCAACAACCGGGCCGAACAGGACTTGAGAATGGCCAAGGTCAAGCAAAAGGTCTCCGGTTGCTTTCGGTCCGAAGACTAGGCTCATGCCTATTGCCGGATTTCCAGTTATTTACAGACCATGGCCAATAAAGGCTATAACCCGCTGACCGCCATTCAATTAGCATTGGCGGGGAAGGCTTGCGAGTGAGGGGCGAGTAGTTACACGACTTTTAACGTTGTACATGCTATCGACAGCAAGTACAACATTCAAACATGATGCGCTCGGCAACTAATCCTGCGTTGCTCTACTACGCACCATCCATGGTGCTATACGTGCCTCAGCACATCCTACAAAGAATGCTCCGAACTATCCACAACATGAGGATTGCTTATCACCGTCTAAAACAGGCCGACAAGCATAAGGAGGTTCATCATCTAATTTTTCTTTCTGATCGTTGAAGGTCGGAATTTCATTGAGTGAATGAAAGGACTCCCATGCAATGCCTTGAGGATCAGTGACCCAGTATTTATCTGAACGGGTATAGCAACAGGCAGCCCCTTCCTGAGCTTCAATTGGCACTTGAGTTACATCCAATTGTTGTTTGATAGCTTGCAGTTCTGTTTCATTCTCAGCTTGAATACCCAGATGATCCAGCCCCAGTTTTTCACTGCGGTTAGAGATGGCAAAATTAACACGCGGATCATCCAGCATCCATTTTGCATAGTCATCATGCTGTACCGTTGGCTGACAACCAAATAGGGTAATGTAAAAGTTAATATTTTGTTCAAGGTTTTCGACAGCTAAGTGAACGTGTAATTTTTTCATAAGTATTTATATAAAGTGATATGCATATAAGTATATGTTATAAAAAAACTCGACCGCAAACGGATCGAATTTAACGGCATTAGTCTGACTCGGGGGCAAGCCCCCAAAATTTCTTTCTTTTAAAGTTTATTCCGGCGGTTACTTTAGCCGCATATTAAAGAAACAAATGTAGCATGTACTGAGGTACAAAGTGCATCATGCAGGTGTTTAACAACACCCCTCAGTATCAGGCCGATTTTCCATTTGTTGCAAGCGTTGCAAACCTGACTTGAATGAATCAGTCAGTTCAACAGCAAGTAAGGCATTCATTAACAAAGGTGATGTCCAATCAGGTAATTTAGCGTTGATTTGATAAAAAACCCACTGCCCTTCTCGACTGTCCTGCAACAAACCACATTGTCTTAACGAGGCTAAATGGCGGGATATTTTAGGCTGGGACAAATTCAATGCCGTGGTTAATTCACAAACACAAAGCTTGCCTTCCTTCTGCAATAAAGTGACGCAGCGTAATCTTGTATCATCAGAAAGACATTTAAAAAACTGAGCTGGTGAAATCATTGGCTTCGTTAAATATTGATATACGGATAATCATATATTGAAAAATCCAAACATTCAAATTTTTATTTTTGAAATAACATGGTTTGCATACTTGACTCGATTCTATTAGGATAAAGACATGAATATTTTTCGCAATATCAATCTACAACGCCTATTCAGCACGCTTGTTTTGTTTGTTGCGTTGTTTTCACAAATACAAACCCTGTATGCCTGTGATTCAATGGAAAGTAAACCCAAGATGGTTTGCTGCTGTGGTGACCATGATTCGGCTATTTGCCCAATGGCAGATAATTGTGGTATGCATGAACAAATGGCAAAAACCGCATGTTGTGAGCTTAGTTACGATATTTTAAATGATGCTGGCATGACGAACAGCGTTGCAACAGTGGACAACCTAACACTTTTACTTGATGGCCCTCAACCGCCGCCCATAGTAGATTTCCAAAAACTCTCACCGACACCTCTGCCGATATCATCACCGCTTTTACTAGCCGCGTCTGAGCTGCCAGCATTTAATCACAACAACCCAACTTATCTCCTCACCCGTCGCCTACGTCTTTAGGCCGAAACTCTCGCTCCTATATTTCAGTGATAAGCTGAATTTTTTTTGAGGTAACGCATTACCTCACAACCATTAAATAAAGAATACAACGTAGGATGCGCTGACGACAGGAAGCGCATCATACCTCAACACATCCTACGCCAATTTCTTTAACTTAATGACAGTAGTGCCTTGCCTCTGTGTTGAAAACACCCAGAGAGAGTCTCATGAAAACTCATTTTTATCCGACCAGGCTATTGCTATTACTGCTGACGATAGTTCAGCCAATCAACTTCTTAGCTGCCAATGAATTAAAACATACTGATGCTGTTAATACTTTATCCGCAAGTCAACTGGTTCTACTGGTATTACAAGCTAACCCTCGATTAGACGTAGCGCAAGCAAGCTGGCAAGCTTCGCTGGCAAGAATTGAACAGCAATCTGCTTTGGATGACCCTCAATTTCTATACAGTTTCGCTCCTTTAACCGGAGAAAGTCAGAAACCGAACGGACAGGATTTAGATTTTGGTCAGCGTTTTGAAATCTCTCAAACACTGCCTTTTCCAGGTAAATTAACTTTACGTGGTAAAGCCGCTGAATATCAGGCGATCAACCAACAGCAAAGTATAAAAACCTTACAATTGCTTTTAGCGAGTAAGGCGAAAATACGCTTTGCAGAGGGTTACTATATTCATCAAGCGATTACTATCAATCAAATTAATCAAACGCTATTACAAGAATTTAAAGATATTGCGCTGACTCGCTACAGTACAGGTAAAGTCAGCAAACAAGATGTTTTACGTGCCGAGCTTGAGCTAACATTACTTAAACATCAAGCCATTGTGTTAAAACGCGAAAGGAAAACAATTCTTGTACAACTCAATACCTTATTGAACCGTCCAGTAGATTCCCCACTGTCTTTACCCAAACAACTGAGCGAAATAAATACACTGCCCAAGCTTAAGCAGTTGCAAAAAATTGCCTTACAATCTCGTCCTGAACTTAAGGCGATCACTGCGAATATCCATGCCTATAAAGCCCAAAACAAACTGGCAGCATTAGACTATTACCCGGATCTTAAAGTATCAGCCGGATACAATAGCCTCTGGGATAATGAAGATAAACGATTCAATATAGGTATCGGTATCAATATACCGCTGGATCAAAGCAAACGCCGTGCTGCCGAGCAAGAGGCAAAGGCCAATAGTCAACAAGCCCATTGGCAAAAAATTGATCTTGAGGCCAGAATCAATGAAGAACTGGCGGTTGCTTATGCGCAGGTAGAAGAAAGCCTGCATGTGTTACAGCTATATCGTCAGCAATTATCCTCACTGGCTGATGCAAATCTGGCCGCAGCAAAGGCTGATTATCAATCCGGAAAAGGCGACTTTTTAACCCTGATCAGCAGTGAAAAAAATTACTTTCAAACCCAACTGCAAACAGCACAGGCATTGACTAATGTGCATCGAAATTTTGCCAAACTTGAACAAGCCATCGGAAGCCTGGAGCCACTGTCAACTCATGAACAGATAGGGAGATTAAAACAATGAAAACAGTGATCAAAATCAGTTTAGGTTTTATCGTGTTATTACTATTGGCTGGGATAGTCTACTTTTTGCGCAATCAGCCAACAGAACCTACAGCCAAACAGCAAAATTTGGGGAAGACTTATCAAGCAGGTCAATATCAAATTCAGATAAAACTTAATCCAGATAAACCAAAAATTGGTAATAATCAGCTTACCATTGCACTCCGTGATGGAAAAGACCAGGCGATTACTGATGCGAGTATAGAGGCTTATGCTGAAATGCCTGCAATGGGTTCCATGCAAGCCATGCGTGAACCTGTAAGTATAGAAGATAGCCATTCAGGGCTCTATCAGGGCCACTATTCATTACCGATGAATGGCAGTTGGCCACTATTCATTACTGTTGAATCGTCAAAATTCGGCAATGCTAAGCTGGTGTTAGACATGAATACCAGTCGCAAAGGCGTGAAATTGACCCAGGCTACACCCAGTGAATTTTCTCCACAACTCAAACATACAGAGGTTCCTGAACAACAACTGGCAAGCTTTAATGTGGACAGCTATCGCAGACAATTAATTGGCGTCACGACCGCTGAAGTCGTCTGCCGAACACTGCTAAAAACCATTCGTACAGACGCGAGAATCACTTATAACCAATCTCGTCTCACCGATATCACCTTGAAATACGATGCCTGGATAGGTCAATTAAATGCCGACTACCTGGGGAAAACGATGCAACAAGGTAAGACCTTGTTTACTGTCTATAGCCCAGACTTGGTTTCAGCCCAGGACGAATACCTGGACAGTTTGAAACAAACCCATGCCTTTGGTTTACGCCAAGCCGCACGGCAGCGTTTAGCGCTTTGGGATATTAACCGCACTCAGATTAAAGCCCTGGAAAAACGGGGTAGAGCCATCGACTATTTACCCATAGTCTCACCGGCTAACGGCACGATTATTGAGAAAAATATCGTCGCAGGGTCTGCCGTCAAAGCCGGGACACGCTTATTACGTTTGGCTGATTTATCGACGGTCTGGGTAGAAGGTCAAGTCTATGAAGCTGATTTACCCTGGATTAAAGTGGGCATGTCTGCACGTATTATACTGCCAGGACAAATTGAATCATCCTATACGGCGAAAGTAATATTTATTGATCCCATCTTAAACCCGCAAACTCGCAGTGCGGTTATCCGCGTACAACTAGACAATGCTAACGGTTTATTACGCCCCGACATGTTTGCCACACTGTCTTTACAGATTGATCTAGGGGAACGCATGATCGTACCTGAACAGGCCGTTATCTATTCAGGTGAACAGCGGATAGTTTTTGTCGATAAAGGGCAAGGTCGTTTACTCCCAGTCAAAATCAAAACGGGCATTCGTAATAACGATATGATTGAAGTGCTGGATGGGCTGGTAAAAGGCGATATCATCGTGACTTCCGGTAACTTCCTGATTGCCGCAGAAAGCAAACTGAAAGCGGGGTTAGCACAATGGTAAATGCAGCCGAAACAAAAACCGGACCGATTGCGAAAATCATAGGCTACTGTGCCCGACATGCCGGATTAACCCTGATTATTACTTTACTTTTGGCTTTTTGGGGATACCGCTCGCTACTGAATACACCACTGGATGCTATTCCGGATTTATCCGATGTACAGGTGATTATTTACAGCGAATGGCCAGGGCGCAGCCCTGATTTGGTTGAAGATCAAATCACTTACCCACTGACTACCGCCTTACTTTCCGCACCGAATGTTAAATTTGTGCGTGGACAAAGTTTTATGGGTTTAAGTTTTGTTTATGTCATTTTTAACGACGATACCGATATTTACTGGGCCAGGTCCCGAGTGATGGAATATCTCAACAGTGCTGCATCCGATTTGCCTGATGGTGTACAGCCCAGCTTGGGGCCTGATGCTACCGGAGTGGGTTGGGTTTATCAATATGCCTTAGTGGATAAATCAGGCATGCATAATCTGGCTGACCTGCGTAGTCTGCAAGATTATAAACTACGCTATTGGCTGGAGTCGGTCGAAGGCGTAGCAGAAGTCGCCGTTATTGGCGGTTTTGAAAAAGAATATCAGGTGACGGTTGATCCTAAT
>CAJXMF010000043.1 GCA_913056195.1 uncultured Methylococcaceae bacterium
CCTGATAAATCAACAGCCTATGCCCACAGAAGAATTTACGCTGAGTAGTTACGATTTTTTAAAGAGATCGCTTCCCTTTCTTATTTATGGCGTCAAGCTTATACTAATTCAACCGCTGTCATAAAATAAAAATGCGGTGTATTTATAATCGACGAGGAGGTTTGTGATGAAAAAAATTATTTTGACATCAGTTATTTTTTTTATAGCCGTTGCCGTACAGGCGGCTGATATCAAAGCGGGAAAGGAAAAATCCGTCGTTTGTCAGGGTTGTCACGGTACAAATGGAGTCAGCCCAAGTTCAACCTGGCCAAATCTGGCCGGACAAACGGCATCCTATCTACAGCTGCAACTTAAAAAATTCAAATCGGGCGCACGTCAATATGCATCAATGAACACGATTGCCAGCGATCTGTCGGATAATGATATTGAAAATCTTGCTGCATTTTTTGCATCACAACCGGCTCCAAAGCCATCTGCAGCAGATGCCAAATTAGTTGAGCAAGGAAAAGCGAAATCCGCAATGTGTTTAGGTTGTCATGGGGGCAACGCTGAAGGGCGGGGGCAATTTCCGCGTTTAGCAGGACAAAAGGCCGCTTATCTTGAAAAACAGTTGAAGGCTTTTAAATCCGGTGCACGTAAAGGCGGGCCGATGAATGCTATAGCAACAATGCTGTCAGATGAAGATATGACAGCGCTTAGTGCGTTTTTCAGCAGCTTGAAATGATTGCTGTATCATTTTTAAATCGTTTAACCCGAATATTGCACTAGAAACCAGGTTGGTTCATCTTTGGTTAAGTTCAGGATGTATAAAATTACCATAATCTAAATATGGTGTGGATGTCGCCTTGTTAATGCTTTAGCGGGTGATTGCCAGCAGTTATAGCCTTTATTTAGGCAGAATCGTTATGCTCCTCTAAACAGGGATGTTCTTTTAAGGCGGATGTTTTATCCGTCTTTTTTATGCGTGTCGCTCAGCATGGCTACCCCATGTGGGTGCAAGTTCCGCCGTGAGCAGGTCACGGCAGTGAGACCTGCCAGTTATATGACCGCCCCTGTCATGATTTCTTTAATAGCGTTTCAGATTTGTTTTGAGAAATGGACTCAGTCGTATGTTTTCGTTCACCGCAGGTTGTGGATGACTGTTTTTCCAGTGTTTCCAGCCATAGGTCATGATGTTGTTTAGCCCAGGTCTTATCCACTTTGCCGGTAATCATGCCTTCGAGTGCGCCTTCGGTGCCGATGGTGCCGATGTAAATATGGGCTAACGCGCCGACTATTAACAGCAATGCGGCAACCGAATGAATAATATGGCTGATCTGCATGACCAGGCGGTATTGTTCGAGGTTAGGGAAATCCAGGTTCAGACCAGTCACCGTAACCAGAAACCCGGCAGTCATCAACAGCCAGAACCAGGCTTTCTCGCCGCCATTCATGCGGCCGGCTGAGGGGTGTTTGTTACCGATAAAACCGCCGAGCTGTCTGAACCAGAGCCCGTCAATCTTACGGAATTTGTTGTCTTCAAACCAGATAAGCCCCATCAGCACCAGACCAACACTGAATAATGGGCCGGCATAGTTATGGATGATTTTGGCGTATTCGGCATAATTTGCAAACGCTTCATGTCCCACCCAGTCGATAATCAGGCTGCGACCGAACAGCAGGCTCAGGCCGGTGATCGCCAAAATAATGAACAGCGTGGCCGTATAAAAATGCAGCCAGCGTTCTTTTTTATTCCAGCGTTCAATCATTTCACCGCTGCGCGGCTCGGTTAAACAAACTTTGCCACGGATAAGATAAAAACAAGCCAGGGCGAATACCGTAAGTGCCAATACCCAGGCACCGGTTCCGGCAATCAATTCATTGCGGATATAAAGCCATTGGCTGCCGGTAGCCTGGATTAGCTTATTGGTCTCAACACCGACGACAGCCGAATAACCTTCAACGCCTTCACGCGCCTGGCGCCAAAATGTACGTTCATCGGCTAAGGCCTCGGTGCTGAGTAACAGTAAAAACGGGAATAAACGGAACATACATATCACTCTTTATAGGCTGTTTTCCAGCCCCATAGTTTCGGGCCGCTGGCGGAATTATCAGATTCTTCCTGATTTAATTGTCGCTCCACAGCGCGCTGTGAGAACAGCTTGGAAATGACATCACCATCACCTGCGAGCAGGGCTTTGGTCGAACACATTTCGGCACACAGCGGTAACTTGCCTTCGGCCAGCCGGTTACGGCCATATTTTTCAAATTCAGCTTCAGAAAAATCTTCCTCAGGCCCGCCGGCGCAAAAGGTGCATTTATCCATTTTGCCGCGATTACCGAAAGCGCCATCCTGTGGAAACTGAGGTGCGCCAAAAGGACAGGCATAAAAACAATAACCACAGCCAATGCAGAGGTCTTTATCATGTAAGACGACGCCATCCTCGGTAGTGTAAAAACAATTGACGGGACAGACCTGCGCGCAGGGCGCATCCGAGCAATGCATACAGGCTACTGAAATACTGGTCTCGTCCGCTTTTCCATCATTTAGCGTGACAACACGCCGACGATTGACACCCCAAGGCACTTCGTTTTCATTTTTACAGGCGGTGATACACGCATCGCATTCGATGCAGCGATCATCATCACAAATAAACTTCATTCTGGCCATCTATAAGGCTCCTAGGCTTTGCGCAAACGGCATAAAGAAACTTTAGTTTCCTGCATCGCCGTGACGGCATCATAACCATACGTAAACACGGTATTGCAGGATTCCCCAAGAACATAAGGCACCGTCCCTTCAGGGTATCTATCCGCCAGGTTTTGTCCCTCATAATGGCCGGCAAAATGAAAGGGCATAAAAACCAGGCCTCGGCCGACCCGCTCGGTTACAAATGCCATCACCTTGATTCGACCGCTTTCCGGGCCTTCCACCCACACCTGTTCGCCATGTTTGACGCCGGCATTATTGGCATCGGCGGGATGGATTTCGACAAACATATGTTGTTGCAATTCCGCCAGCCATGGATTGGAACGGGTTTCCTCGCCGCCACCTTCGTATTCGACCAGGCGACCACTGGTCATGGTCAGTGGATAATCCTGGCTGTAATCGACGTGTTGTATGGATGCATAACGGGTCGGCAGACGGTAAAAACTTTTGCGATCTTTATAGGTTGGAAATTTTTTAACCATATCGCGGCGATTGCTGTACAACGGTTCACGGTGGATCGGTACCGGATCGGGGAATTGCCAGACGATGCAACGTGCCTTGGCATTACCAAAAGGCGCGCAACCATGTTTGATGGCGACGCGCTGAATACCGCCGGAAAGATCGGTTTTCCAGTTTTTACCTTCAGCCAGCTGTTTTTCGGCTGGTGTTAAATCATCCCACCAACCGAGTTGTTTTAATAAATCGGCGCTGAATTCGGGGTAGCCTTGTTTGATTTCCGAGCCTTTGCTATAAGAGCCGTCTGCCAGCAGGCTGACGCCATCATGTTCTATCCCAAAACGGGCGCGGAACGTCAACCCACCTTCGGCGACGGGTTTACTGGTGTCATATAACACCGGCGTGCCGGGATGCTTTTGTTCTGGTGTGCCCCAACAGGGCCAGGGCAGGCCAAAATATTCGCCATCGCAGGGGCCGCCTTCGGCTTTCAGTGTGGTGGTATTAAAGGTATGCCAGTTTTGCTGATGTTTTTTGATACGCTCCACACTTTGGCCGGTGTAGCCTATCGTCCAGGCACCGTGGTTGAATTCCTGGGTAATGTCTTCAATCGAGGGTATCTCATTTTCAACTCGAATATGCTTGAACATGGGCTCGGCAAAGCCCAGTTTTTCTGCAAACTGATACAAAATCTGATGATCAGGTCGGGATTCAAACAACGGCTCGATGACTTGGTCGCGCCATTGCAGGGAACGGTTGGATGAGGTTAACGAGCCGTAGGTTTCAAACTGGGTGCAGGCCGGCAATAAATAAGTATTATCGGGCCGATCATTCAGCACCGCACTGTTGGTCGGGTAGGGGTCAATCACGACCAGCAGGTCGAGTTTATCCATCGCCTGTTTCATTTCCGGTGAACGAGTCTGACTGTTCGGCGCGTGGCCCCAAAACACCATGGCGTGGATATTATCGTTTTGTGCGATCAGTTCGGGCTTTTCCAGCACGCCATCAATCCAGCGTGAAACCGGAATGCCGCTCATGTTCATGGTGCGTTTTTTACCGCCCGCACCATCATCGTATAAGGCCGTATCGAAACGTTTCGACAACCAGTTATAATCGATATCCCAAACCCGCGCCCAATGTTTCCAGGCGGCTTCGGTCAGGCCATAATAAGCGGGCAGGGTATGTGCGTTCGGGCCTAAATCGGTGGCGCCCTGAACATTATCATGGCCACGGAAGATGTTGGTGCCGCCGCCAGCGATGCCCATATTGCCCAGCGCCAGTTGAAAAATACAGTAAGCGCGGGTGTTATTATTGCCAATCGTGTGCTGGGTGCCGCCCATACACCAGATGAAGGTGCCGGGGCGATGTGTCGCCATGGTTTTGGTGGCCCGAAAAACCTCGGCTTCCGGTACGCCGGTGACGTGTTCGACTTTGTCCGGCGTCCATTCGGAAACTTCCTTACGAATTGCCTCCATGCCATAGACACGCTGCTGAATAAATTGTTTATCTTCCCAGCCGTTTTCAAAAATATGCCATAACATACCCCAAATTAACGGCACATCGGTACCTGGACGCAGGCGGATATGCTGGGTCGCATGGGCGGCGGTGCGGGTAAAACGCGGGTCGATCACGATCAGCGGCGCACCGCTTTCCTTGGCTTTAAAGATATGCTGCATGGAAACCGGATGCGCTTCCGCCGGATTGCCACCAATAATCAGGATGGCCTTGCTGTTGTGAATATCGTTGAAGGAATTGGTCATCGCGCCATAGCCCCAGGTGTTGGCGACGCCGGCAACCGTGGTGGAATGGCAGATACGGGCTTGGTGATCGATATTATTAGATCCCCAGAAAGCCGCGAATTTACGGAATAAATAGCTTTGTTCGTTATTATGCTTGGATGAGCCAAGCCAGTAAACGGAATCCGGCCCGGACTGCTCCCGAATGGCCAGTATTTTATCGCCGATTTCATCGATAGCCTGCTGCCAGTCAATGCGTTTCCATTTGCCATCGATTCGTTTCATCGGATATTTCAGGCGGCGTTCGCCGTGACCATGTTCCCGTACTGCGGCGCCTTTGGCACAATGAGCACCGAGATTGAAGGGATGATCGAATGCCGGTTCCTGACCAGTCCAGACGCCATTTTCAACTTCGGCGATGACACCACAGCCGACCGCACAATGGGTGCAAACGGAGCGAATACGTTTAATATCAGCCGTTTTTTGCGCCTCAGCTTCGGTCGCTTCTGCCTTTTCCATCAGGGCAAAGGATAATGAACCGCTGAGTGCGACCCCACCCGCCGCCAGCGAACTGTGTTTTAAAAAAGTTCTGCGGTTGAGCTTGTTTTTGGATTTATTGTCAACGGAAGTCGAACGTTTGATGAGTTTCATACCGATACCTTGCAGGTGGCAGGTAGCCGTTATAAGTTGATTGTACGATAGTAATCACGAATATGCTGGGTTTCATGATAACCGTGCGATGACGCTGTGTTGACCGGCGGAGTGGGTTTGTTTTTTTCTTTGCACGACGTCAAGGTCAGCACGCCGGTTGCAGCGCTGGCGCCAACCAGGGTTTTAAAAAACTGTCGACGATGATTGTCAGCTTGCATCAGCTTCTCCTACATTGGGTATGGATATTGACCGCGCTTCAAGCCGGATAAGGGCTAGTCCCCATTCTGCCACTATCGGATAAAAAATGCCAGTTGTACTGATTTTAAGATCGTTGAAAAAATGTTCAAACCACGGTGCAATTGCATTCTGAAAAAAAACGCATTGTTGCTGGCTTTGCGTTTGAATCAACAAGGCCATGACTTCACAGATTGCACTGATATGGTCTTCAGGCTCGCAGTTATTTGGCTGTCGCCGAATGCCCAGTTGTTTTAACTGCTGGCGCAAGGTGGCCAAAGGCTTTTCCATCAGGAAGCCGGTTTGATACCAGGATAAATAAGGCACCAGTTCACCGCGCCCCAAGCCAATAAACAACCGATGAAAATCATCATCCAGCTGTTCAATATTGGCTGTTTTAGCCGCTGCAATCAAGGCAGACAGGGCCTGACTGAAAGGATCATCACCGGCATCGACTTCAAGTTGACCAATGAGGTTCAGTAACGCCGAGTCAGGGGCGGCACGAAACAGGCGGGCCAGTAACTGATAAAAAAACAGGCGCTCTTCGTCGTTCATGTGTCGGATTGATTGAAGTGGGCGGCAATTTTGCAGTCTTCACAGAGCAGCAAGTGTTGTTTACGCTCGCCTTGAAACATGGGGTGATGCTGCAGTTTCTGAACAATAGCGTTGATCATGCTGGCGCTGGCGAAAGGCTTTTGGCAGTTGATGCATAAAAAAGGTTTTTCTTCATGCAGCAAACGGGGCTTTTTCGCCTGTACACTGTCAAATAAATAACGCGGTTCCCGTGTTATGGCGTGTTCCGGGCATGCCGTCTGGCATAAGTTGCATTGCAGGCAGTTGGCTTCAATAAACTTCAGTTGTGGCAAATCCTGGCCGGATTGCAGCGCCTGATTGGGACAAATGCTCACACAGGACAGACACAAGGTGCAGCTGTTTATATCAATATGTAGCGTCCCAAAACCGGCTGAGGCCGGGAGTGCGCAAGATTCCGGGCTTGCCTGAGAAAATTGACCGATATGCTCGGTCGCCATGCGAAGGGCACGGCGTTTGTCATTTTCCGGCTGGTAGGTTGCCGGTTCGACGGTATGTGGCGGTAGTATTTTAAAATGCGTTTGGGATGTCATTTGGATACGATGATCACCCAGGCCTAATGCTGCTAAAAGCCGATTTCCCTGTTCGATAACATCATTCAGCGTCTGTCGGGTTTGCGAGGTTAATTCGGAAGGCAGGCTAAAGATCACCTGATTGGCGCCAAAGGCGATTGCGTTCAGACACAGTGCCAGGTCGGCCACACCTAAGGCTTCCAGCTGAAAAAGAATGGCATAATCAGGCAAATCATTCGGGCATTCGCCTTGATGTAATACCAGGGCTTTCGCACTCTCAATACCGGCGCCGGCTTCGGCCAAGGCTGTCTTTATAGCGGTCAGGCGGCTTTTAAGATCGGGATATTGATAACGAATTGCCCCACTGGGACAAACACTACTGCAATCGCCGCAGCCCTGACATAAATAAGGATTGACCTCAATCTGACCGTGTTCCGAGCGAATGGCCTGGGTGGCGCAGACATCAATACAGCGATGGCAGCCTGTTATGCTGTTGTTCTGGTGCGCACAATGGGTTGTGTCCAGCACAAAATACTTGGGCTTGTCGAACACGCCTGTCATATCGGGCAATTCGGCCAGTGCGGCGTGCAGACGGTCGGCGTCGGTGACGGGGTAATAGCCAAACGGTGGAATAGGGCTGGCAATTGCTGGCGGTTCCTGAAAGTCCAGCACCAGATCAAATTGATAATGCGGGTGGTTTTTTAATGTGAAATTACCCAGAAAACCGTTTAAACTTTCATCCGCTGTCAGGGTGAGTATTTCTGTTCCGGCTTTGCTAGTGGAAGCGGCGTCTGTTAGCCAGAACAACTGGAAGTCAGCAGTCAGCGTTACGGGCAATTGATCAAATGTCGGCTCGGAACCGATAATCAATAAGCGATTCTGGCTGTGATACTGAATATATTCAGGTTGCATGTCAGCTTTGTTGGCTGTGGGGCAGGGCAGTTTCGGTGGTTGCCAAGGCCGTGTCCTGGTCGTTCGTTTGCGCCTCCAGTCGTGCCATAGCCCGTTGCATTTCAGTTGGAATCCAATCGCCTAAATCATTGAATGTGGTGTAATCTTCATCATATTCATTTAAGCCATCGCGCATGTTAAAGCGAGCTTGTTTGAAAATAGTCTCGAACGCCGCCTGTCTAATCTGCTCAACAGCCTCATCGCTCAGTTTGTCGTTGCTTTCTATGCTCATGGCTTTATCCCGTTATGTCATAAATATTGTCTGGGTTGCTTTGAACATTGTCAACTCTCCGCGAAATGCTAAGCCTTTCGTGAAGCGGTCGGGTTTCCCTCGGCGTTTGCAATGAAACGGACCGCATCTAAAATATCATCACAGACGGTTACATGAGGCGGACAATGCGCTATTTCTTCAGCACCATAGCCTGTACGCACCAGCACGGGGGTAACGCCACAGGCAAGCGCCGCTTCAATATCAGAGCGTTTATCGCCGATTAAATAGGACTGGTTTAAATCAATATTCAAATCCCGGCTGGCGGCCAGTAACATGCCGGGTTCTGGTTTTCGGCACGAACACGATTGCATTGAGCCAAAATCGGGATGATGCGGGCAAAAATAATAGCCATCTATATGCGCCTGCGCCGCTGTCAGTTGTTCATCGACTGCGTTATGCAAGGCTTCAACCGCCACCATGTCATAATAACCCCGAGCAACGCCGGCCTGGTTGCTGACCACCACAGCTTTAAAGCCCATTTGATTGATTCGTCTGATTGCCTCTATAGCACCTTGAATCCATTCCCAATCATCAATTTTATGCAGATAATTTTTTTCGACATTGATCGTGCCATCCCTGTCCATAAAAACGGCTTTTTGTTTACAGTCTCTTGTTTCATGCATTATGTTGATACTCTTCGTGCGTTGAATTGTCGCCTAACTGCGCTTCAGGCGGCAAATTATGGCGTCTATGATTGAGAGAGGAAATCTGACACAGTCATGGCAGTCGATGGAAATTCGTTTAATATTTTGCTACTCATAGATTTTGATTATACTGGAAATCTACAAATTCGACTCGCTACCGATGCTTAATATTGTGTGTGATAATTTGTGGGTAATAGGCAGCGCTAGCCCGTTGCCAGTAAAGGCTGTATAGAAGGGCAGTAGACGATGTAGGTGACAATGGTCACAATGAGCAGGCCGATTGAGGAAAACTTGTTATTGTAGTTAAAAAGTTTGAATGCTGTACCGAACGAGCGCTTCAGCTTGGTGTTAGCCAAATCGACACTATACATTTCATCCAATAACAAATGCACGATAAAGCCAAATCCGACAAAAAGGCCTTGTAACCAGGCATTATAGGCATTGACGTGAATGATCTGATAAGACAAACTCGTGGTTATCAGGATAAACAGCAGGGCACTGAGCAGCGAGTGAAATACACCACGATGAACGGTTTGTGATTTAAACAGATAAAGAATCGGAAAACGAACCGTCACATAGCTTAAAATGGCAAACAGCAAAGACGAGAGTTGAAAGCGGACGTTGCCAATTTTTTTAACACTGTCAAGTGGAAATGCCGTTAACAGGTTGCATGAAAAATCATTGAGCAGCCAGGGGATATGAATGCGTTTTATGGCATTGTCGGTCGTGAATACCATGACGGCGACAAGCAGTCCGATCAATGAAAACAACCACTTTAACTGTTTGCTGTTATCTGAGTCGATGTCAGGTAGCAAGCCGCCGACTACGCCAGCCAGAATAAGCCAGGGAGCCGCCATCCAGTCAACGATATTGAGTTTCCAGGCCAATAAACTTGCGCCGGTGCTTGCCAGTGCCGCACCGTTGACATGCGTTTTAAAATTAGCCATTTAGGGTTCGTTTCGGATCAGCGTACAGTTTCCGACGATTTTTCACACGAATTTGCGCCACAGCCACAATTTTTCCCGCAGCCCAGGCCTTCTTCTTTGGCGGGGCCGAATTCGGGGTGCTTGGCGGCGTATTTGCGGGCGGCTTGTTGGATTAGAATCCAGCCGCTCATCAGGATGAAAATAATCCCCATCGCAATCAAAAAGTTAAGCATTGTTCTCTCCAGTTAGATTTGACCACCGAGGCCGGCGAAGCCCATAAACGTCATCGACAAAATGCCGGCCAGCATCATGCTCAAGGCAGCCGCCTGCGTGATGTTGGGCAGTTTGGATAATTCCAGCTTTTCGCGTAATCCAGCCATCAGCATGATGGCCAGGGCGAAACCTGCGCCCGCACCGAGGCTGAATGCAATCGACTGAAAAAAATCATATTGGCGTGCGGTTTGAAACAAGGCAACGCCTAAAATGGCACAGTTTGTTGTGATTAAGGGTAAAAAGATACCGAGGGCACGAAACAGTGTCGGGCTGAATTTTTTCAGTATCATTTCCACCAGCTGTACGGCTGAGGCGATGATGGCGATATAGCTGATAAGACGCAGGAATTCCAGGTGGTAGGTGGTGAGAATCAAGTTGATGCCATAAGCGCATAAGGAACTGATAAACATCACGAAAGCTGTGGCCAGGCTCATGTTAAAGGCGGTGTCGCGTTTGGCGGACACGCCGACGAAAGGACATAAGCCTAAAAACATGGCCAGCACAAAGTTGTTAATCAGAAAGGCACTGAGAAAAATATAACTTAAGGATTCAGCATTCATACGATAACCTTAATGTTGTTGCGGCACAGTGCAATGTGACGCCGCTGCATTTTGCGTCATGGCCAGGGTGCTGCGGCGTTGTTTAACATAATTGATTAATAGCAGCCAGCAGCCGAGGACGATAAAGCCGCCAGGGGGCAGAATCATAATTACCCAGGGTTCAAACTGGTCGCTGAATACTGGATAGCCGAGTAATTGACCGGCACCGAGTAATTCGCGGACACCGCCCAGCATAATCAGCGCCAGTGTAAACCCCAAGCCCATGCCGGTTGCACTGATCACAGAGCGGCCAAAGCCGTTTTTGGAGGCGAAGGCTTCGGCACGACCTAAAATCAGGCAGTTCACGACAATGAGTTGAATAAAGGCACCGAGTTTGTTGTACAAATCAAGGCTGATGGCCTGAATAATATAATCCACCAGGGTCACAAAGGTGGCGATGATGACGATATAGGTCGTGATTCGGACTTGTTTGGGGATGAAATGGCGCAAGGCCGAGACCAGGGCATTGGAGCAAACAAGGACAAACAGTGTGGCAATGCCCATGCCCAGCGCATTTTCAACCGTATTGGTCACCGCCAGAACCGGGCACAGACCTAACATCATGACAAATACCGGATTTTCTTTCCATAAGCCGGCAGTAAAATCCTGCAAGGTGATGGCTTCTTGTTCATTTTGTTTCATGGCTTACCTCTTTGTTGCGGGCGGCATTTTCCAGTAACGACAGATTTTTAGCGATGACTGGATGAAACCTGTGGGCACTCTGGTTTAACATGCGGCCAACGGCGTTTGATGTAATGGTCGAGCCAGCGATGGCATCGATTTCAAAGGGTTGTGTTTTGCTGCCGTGCCGAACGGTTTTGATATCATGCCATAAGGCGCCCGAAGTCGGGTCAACTTTCGCACTGAGACAGTTGAAGTTGGCTAAAAATTCCTTATTCGTGCTGATTTGCGTGCCAAAACCCGGCGTTTCGGTGCTTTTCAGAACATCGAAGCCGGTGATACAGCCCGTATAAGGGTTGTAGGCATACAATATTTTAACGATATCCTGATAACCTTGTGCCTGGGCGGGCAGGGCGACGCCGACGAGCGTGTTATTGGCATCGTAGCCGGCATAAATCAGCTCACCACTGGATTTGTTATCGGCGGTGATTAACTGCCCATTGTCCACCTTGAAGGTCAGGTATTTGACAGCATTAGGCAGAATCTTGAAAATGGCGCGCTCGGTGGCGAGGCGTTGATTTTCGCTGATAATCGGTTTGGTGTATTCATAAACCAGCACCACCAGCAAGCCCGATAACATGGCAACGACCGATAAGGTGGCGATCAGGCGGGTGCTGGAAGGCAATTCAGGTACTTCAGGTTGTTGAGCCATCAGGAATCCTCTTTTTTGCGTGCGCCATAAATACTGGGTTGCGTGTAGCGTTCAATCAGGGGGGTGGCGGCGTTACCGAACAAGATGGCATACATAACCGCCTCTGTCAGCCCCCCAAATAAACGGATGATGACGGTTAGAAATCCGACTAATAAACCGAAGATAAATATGCCTAATGGCGTCACCGGTGATGCCACCATGTCGCTGGCCATAAAAACGGCACCGAACATCAGACCGCCGGAAAAAATCATGAAAGCAGGACTCGGATAGTGGCTGGGATCATAAAAATAAAATACAGCGGCGGTGATGGCGGTGCCGAATATTACCGACGCGGGAATGCGCCAGTCCAACATTTTGCGCCACATCAGATAGCCGCCACATAACAAAATCAATAAGGCTGAAGTTTCGCCGGTTGAGCCATCGGTTAATCCCAAAAACAGGGATTGACTATCCGTCATGATGCCCTGAAATTTCATTAGCGCCAGTGGCGTTGCCCCGCTGAAGCCATCAACGACATGGGCGCTCCATTCGGCTGTCGCGGCAGGTTTCATAAAGGGCAGGGCGAGCGTTGATGGAATAAACTCAACAAAACGGTTTGGCGCCAACGCCGGTGTCCAGGTGGTAATCGCCACCGGAAATGCCGCCTGTACGAAGGCGCGGCCCACTAAAGCCGGGTTGAAAACATTAAAGCCGATACCGCCAAACAGGGTTTTGCCCATGGCGATGGCGACAAAGCCGGCCACCGCGCCCATCCATAACGGAAACCCAGGCGGCAGCGTCATCGCCAGTAATAAACCGGTGATGGTCGCGCTGTAATCTTTGAGCGAATTGGCTTTGCCGGACAAACGGCAAAACAACGATTCTGTCCCCAGACAGGCGAATGTGGTGACGAGGATCAAGGCCAGGGCACTGATACCAAATTGCCAGACGGAAAAAGAAACCAGCGGCAACAAGGCATAAACCACGTTGCGCATGATTTTTTCCACCGTCAATGGACTATGGATATAGGGTGACGGGCGAAGATCAATGCGTGGATGTTTAGCCATTTTGAATATGTCGTTCCCGATTCAGCGTTTTGGCAATCTTGAAATATTGTACCAGTGGAATATTGGATGGGCAGACATAGCTGCAGGCGCCGCATTCAAAACAATCATTCAAATGATACTGCGCCTCCATCACATCATAACGGCGTTTGTTGGCCAGCATGCCCAATTCAGAGGGATTCAGGTTGATTGGACAGGCTTGCAGGCACAATGAACATTTGATGCAGGGTAAAATATCTTTGGGCTTATAGGCATGTTGATCCAGAATCAAGACGCCGCCGGTGCTTTTGGTCACCGGTGTTTCAAATGAGGCGACAGGCAAGCCCATCATCGGCCCGCCCAGGATAATTTCCGCTTCCTGGCCTGTGAAACCGGCGTTGTCCAGAATATCTTGCAGTGGTGTTCCGACCGGCACCACATAGTTACCGGGGTGCGTTAAATCATCGCCGGTGACGGTAATAATCCGTTCAATCAGGCCTTGCTGCCTGGGCAGCAGACGGCCCATTTCCGCCAATGTGGCGACATTGAAAACGGCCAGGCCGATTTCAGAAGGTAATCCGCGCGAGGGTATTTCGACGCCGAGCAAGGATTTGACCAGCATTTTTTCAGCGCCTTGCGGGTATTTGGTTTCGACGGCTTCAATTTGAATGCGGCCATCAGCCGGCAGGCGCGGCGAAATCGCCTCCAGCACGTCCAGTTTGTTGTCTTCAATACCGATAATGCTGCGCTCGGCGGAGACGGCTTTCATCGCAATTTGAATGCCACGGATTAAATCATCCACTTTTTCCAGCATGATGCGGTGATCCGTGGTTAAAAACGGCTCACATTCACAGCCATTGACGACAATGGTATGAATGCGGCGATCTTTAGGCAATAACATCTTGGCATAGCTTGGAAAACCGGCGCCGCCTAAACCAACCAGGCCGGTTTGCTTGACCGCATTGATGATTTGTTCGGGCGTCATCCGGGTGTAATCCTGGCATTTGCCTGAAACCGGAATTTGCGGCGAGCTGGGATCGGTGTCGATAACAATCGACATGACCTTGCTGCCTTTAGGCCCTGGCATTAAATCAATCTCGCGCACGCTGCCGCTGGCCGAGGCATGGATCGGCACCGATAAAGCATTTTCAGATGGTTCGGCAATCAGTTCACCGCGCACCACATACTGGTCTTTATGTACGATGGGAATCGCTGGCGCACCGATATGCTGCGCCAGCGGCAGGATAACCCGCTCTGGAAAAGGCAAACGCAGCGTTTTTTTATGCTGCGTTATGGCCTTGTATTCCGGCGGGTGAATGCCATGGGGAAATGTCTTGCGTGAAAAAAAATCAAGTAAACCCATGATTACTGATACTTGGCCGCCCGTTTAATCAATTTATCCAGATTTGGTTCATTTGGGTTCAAGGGAGTGCCCGGGTGAATGATGTCAACCGGACATTTTTCCGCCGCTTTGACAATATCCTCATAGCTGCCGGCGGCAGGGTCGGCAACATAAGCCTTTTTGTCTTCATTGTATTTGAAGATTGCCGGGTTGGTGTCGATACATTCATCGCAGCTGGTGCAATCGGGCGTTTCTATCCAAGCAGGCTCAAAGGCAGGTGCCGTCGCATTGCTGGCGTCCGATGTCGCCGGGGCCTCAGTCGTGGGTTGTTGTGCCGCCGCCGGGGTAGCGGCCACAGCTGTCGTCGCCTGCGGCGTTGCCGTAATGGCTTTGAGCAAATCGGTCTGATCGCTATCGGTCACCAGATTCATCAAACTGGAAATGAGCTTTTGCGCGGCTTCATTTTTGGCGTGCTCGGCAATCTGTTGCGGATCAATTTTATCGTCATCTTCGCCGACCAATGATTTTAACAGGCGCCAGAATTCGCGGCGTTCCACGGTTGAATTGACGATTTCAGCATCCACCTGCACGCGGATGAGCGTGTTGTCCTGTGGGTTGATTGCCCAGATGAAAGGGATTTTGTCAGCCTGGTCATCCTCATCCAGATCGATGAATTCATGCAGCAAGATCATCTCATCATGCCACTGATCCTGCGGCACAATGCTGAAATGTTTTCGGAAGCGCCCTTCGGTTAATGCCCAGTCGGCAAAGGTAAATGGCAGCACCATACTTTCTTTATTACCGTATTCATCGGTGTAATTCAAGGTGTATTCGCTCCAATCGTCGGCAATGGCCGGATTGCCTTTGATCGAGAGACATTGTTTCCAGCCCTGCCCTTTGTTTGGATCAAAGTGCATCAGCGGATAGGCGCGCGACTCCACCGCCATTTTGCTCTGCCGCGTGGCCATGTCATCACCGACGCCGTGTTCAGGCTGGCACACCGAGTAGATATTAAAAATGGCCGGTCCCCGGTAATTGAGCCCATCAATATAGCCTTCCAGCAGATGGCTCAGATTGGATTGGGCGCCTTGTAGCACAAAACTGGTGCGATGAGCCATCGCAATCAGGCTCATTTCCTTGCGTTTTTCCTGTTTGCCTTTTTTCTGCTGGCCATAAGGTGCCATATCAGAAATCTGTGACAGGAAGCTGGCCGTGCTGGCCTGACCGCCGGTATTGGAATACACTTGTGTATCCAAAACCAGAATTTTCAACGGCGTGCCTGACATCAGCGCGCGGGACAGGTTTTGAAAGCCGATATCGTACATCGCACCGTCGCCGCCGATGCATACCAGCGGCGGGCACAGCTTGTATTCTTCGTCGTTGAACTGATGCCAGTCGAAATAAGTAAAGAAACGGTCGTGTTCGTCTTTATCATATTTTCCGGCAATCTCCAGCTCCGCCATGCGGATCGCTTTGAAGCCTTCGGCCATGGTACGCATATGGCCTTCAAACAGACCCATGGCGACCGATGGGGCATCCTGGAATAAATGATTGGTCCATGGAAACGGGTAGGGGTTGTACGGAAAGGTCGAGCCCCAGACGCTGGTGCAGCCGGTACTGTTGCTGATGCCTAATGCGGCGCGACCATTGCCGCTGACGCCTTCGACATATTGCCATTTTAAGTGTTTCAGCTTGGCAACCAGTTGGGTGGCCCACTTCAGCCAGTCTTTATCAACCGGTTGATGCGGTTTGCCTTCTTCCAGACGGGTGGTCAGTTTGGTGAGCGTCAGGTCGACATTTTGATTCTGGACAATGGCATCTTCGATGGCATCGACATCGCTGATATCCAGTTTTTCGGCCAGTTTCAAGCGAATATGTTTTTCCAGGTCGTTGATTAACTGGTCGATATGTTGCAGATGCGTTTTAACGCGCGGCTGCATCAATGCGGTGACGGTTGAGGTGAACAGGTGAATAACCGATTTTTCACCACAGCCCGCGCAGGCACCATCGCCGCAGACCATTGAGCCATAGTTGCCCTTGTCTTGCAGCAAGGTGTGCAGCGCACCGATTTTTTCATCGATGTCGTCGATGCGATTGAATTTCGGATTGGAGGTCGGCAGATCCAGCCAGTATTCCCATTCAGAATAGAGCTTTTGCAGACTGTCATGGGTTTGCGGGGCAGGTTCGAGCGCACCATCTTCACATTCTTTCACGCATTCCATACAGCCCTTGCAGGTGTAAGGGTTGATGGTGATGGAATAGAGGCCGCCGCTATTGGGCTGGCGCTTGTTCATCTGGTCATGATAGGGACGGGTCAAGGCAAATTTGAATTCGCCCATGGTGTCTTTGAACCAGTCAAATTCCTGCGCGACCTCATCACGAACATCCTCTGGATATTCCTTAATGGTTTCGCCAATCGCTTTGGCAAAAATCGGCGTCAAGTTGGTGCCTTCCGATTTTTCCCGGGTGAGTTCGTGGTATTTGCGTTCGACACTGCGGACTGCGCGGCGCAGGTGTTTAACCTTGCGGCCCTGACGTTCGATGCGTTTGATATTGGTTTCAAAGACTTCGCCGACGGTGTTGATTAAGCCCGGAATGGCACTGTCAGGACACATTGAGAAACAATCGCCACAGGCCGTGCAGTTTTCGGGAATCCACACCGGGTGTTCGTGGCGGATGCTGCTCATGTCCCGGAATACGCCGGTAGCGGCTGGCATGATGCCAGTTGCCGCATAAGGGTCGGCCAGGTTGTCATTGCCATGACCGGTCTTATAGTTGAACCCGACCTGATTCCAGAAGCGATGAATATCCGCTAAATTATCATCGTTGGCCGGGCGTTTGCGCAACAGAATCGGCGCAACTACGTCTTTTATTTTAGCGCTGTCATGGATGTCGCCTACCGTCATATTGTCATGCGGCAGCGGCTGCACGTTTTCGAAGCCACGTTTTACGGTGCGGAAATTATCTTCGACAACCGTGCCACCTTTATCACCAAATTTGTGTTTCAGGGTTTGATGGACGGCATCTAAAACCTGCTCCTGGGTCTTGCCGGCTTTTTCGGCAAAGGGTGAGGCTTTGAAAAAGGCACCCTGAAAGGCGATGCCTTGCATACGGAGCTGCAATTCCGGATCAGAGGCTTCCTCCCGCGCGATCTTAAAGGCATCAATATAAAATACCTTGATGTTGCGATCGACCATGAATTGTTGCGCCGCTTTCGGGAACGAACGCCACACAGCTTCAGGCGATTCCAGCGCACTCTGGATAATAAAGGTACCGCCTTCCTTCAAGCCCAATAGTGGATTGGTGTGGCTGAATACATTGGGGTCGGGCGACATGACCACATCGACATGCTGATATTCACAGTTCAGATGAATGGGCTGTTCCGATACCGCGAGATAATAGGTGGTCGGATGGCCTTTTTTCTCGGAACCATATTTCGGATTGGCCTTGATGTTGAAATCGGTCAGGTCAAACAAGGTCATGGCCAGGTTTTTGCCGGTGGTTACCGCGCCCCAGCCGCCGATTGAATGCATGCGCATGATCAGGCTGTTTTCAGGCAGCAGATCCGGGTTTTCCTGACGTTTTAAGGCCAGCTGTCGGATGCCGGGATAAGCCTGTTCAATTTGTTGATTATGAATTTCCTGTTGTGGCGAATAGGGTGTTTCCAGGATAAAGTCGATGCCTAAGTAGAAAAATTTACGTTTTTCGCCATCCGGCAGCATGTTGTTGATGGCGGCAATTAAATCGCCGGGTTGTAAATCGCGGCTGCCAAGACCAAAGCAGCCGGAGAACAGTTCCGGTGCCTGTTCCATTTTGGTGTAACGTTCATAGCCTGGGAAAGGACTTTCGCGTTTACTGCGGCCATTTTCCAGACATTTGCTCAAGGTCGCGCGGATTTCCCGCATTAATGGTAAATCTTCAGCCAGAGGCTGGTCGGTACGTTCCAGCACCAGTACCGCTTTCTTGTTTTTCAGCAGCGTACTGACAAGATCACCGGGAAAAGGACGAAACATGGTCATATCGGCAACGGCAATTTTCAAACCGCGCGTTTCGTGCAAGTAATCGACGACAGCTTGTGCGGTGACGGTAATGCTGCCTTGACCGATAATCACATAATCGGCATCCTTGATGCCACTGACGGTGACGCGATGATAGCGGCGGCCGGTCAGTGCATACCATTCATCCATGCATTGGTCGGCAAAATGGACAACATGATCGAAAAAATAGGGGCGTTGCGCCGCTGTCGTTTGCATGTAAGCGTCTTGATTGGTGACGGTTCCGGTCATCATCGGCTTATCGACATCCCAGTTCATTGGGATGCGGCGACGATTTTCACCATACAAAATGCGCTGGGCCGGGGTCGGCGTCGGAATGATATCATCCGGACGGCCCAGATAGTCTTCAATCAGCTCGCGTTCCGGCAAATTTAAAGGTTCAATCAAATGCGAGGTTAAAAAGCCATCCTGGGCGACAGCGACCGGGTTTAACGCCAGCTCGGCAATCTTGCGGCCAATGATATTCAGATCGGCGGCAGCCTGGCCGCTATTACCAAACAGCTGAATAAAGCCGGTATCGTCCATGCAATGATAATCATCATGGCCGCAATGTACATTCAGGGTCGATTTTGTAATAGAGCGGGTGGCGATATTAAGGATATAAGGCAGTCTTTTACCGACGGCGGCATATAGGGACTCATGCATATATGCAATGCCCTGAGACGCTGAAAAATTACTGGCGCGTAAACCGCTTAATGATAATCCAGCGGTCATGCCGGCGGCGGCATGTTCACCTTCGGGCTGGATAAAAATCAGGGGGCGTTCGGAAATATTTAAAAAGCCATTGTTTGCCGCTTCTGCCCATTGTTCGCCCATATTGCTCGCCGGCGTGATTGGAAAAGCACCGGCCGCATCGCTGGCGTGTTTTTCACAATGGAATACGGCCGAGCTGCCATCGAGTGCGACTCGAATGCCGGGGTATTTGAATTCTGTTGTTTCTTTTGCTTTACCAAACAAAGCCATGCGATTCCTCAAAAGAACTAAGGTTTAATAGGATTGTAATGTCAGGTCAGCCTAATGGCAGCGGCTCATTGCGGTGTGCGCGTTGTGCTTCTTTACCCACGCTGGAACGGGTGGTGCCCAGTTTGCTGTCTATCCAAACGATGGCCCCGGTCGGGCAACGTTCTATCGGTGTTCTGTCAACGTCAATCTGATCATAGCGTTCATAGTTTATCACGGCCAGATTGTTTTTGATTTCAATCAGTCCTGGCGGCGCGTCAACAGCACATTTTTCGCAACCGGTACAGGCGACTTCACATTCCGCCAGGGCGTCATCGCCTTCAGCCAGACTTTTGCAGGCGACAAAAAGTTTATGACTGACAGGATGCAGCGAGAACAAATCTTTCGGACAGACGACGACGCAATCATTACACGCCGTGCATTTGTCTTCAACTACAATCGGCAGACCATGTTCATCCATGAAAATGGCATCAAAATCGCAGACTTCCGCGCAATCGGCAAGGCCCAGACAGCCCCAGCTGCAGCCTTTGCCGCCACCGGCAACCGCTGCCGCCGCCTGACAAGACTTCATGCCTTCATATTTAGCGCGGGTATAGGCGACATGGGTTCCACCGGCGCAGGCCAGGCGGGCGACGACTTTTTCTTTCGGCTGCATGTCTACGCCAAGGTATTCGGCAATTTGTGCATTGCCTTCAGAGGTGTTGACGGTACAGTCAGATGGATTCTTCTGGCCGGCAACAACCGCTTCTGCAAAGGGCCTGCAGCCAGGTTCACCGCATGCGCCACATTGCGCCTGCGGTAACATGTCATCCACTTCATCAATCCGCGGGTCTTCTTTCACAAACAGTTTTTTGTTGGCGATAGCAAGGATGATGGCCAGGGCTGTGCCTAGCGCCACCATAAACAGTGCGGCCGTTAAGATACTTGATGTCATGTGTTTCGTTAAACCCCTAAAAAACAAAGGATTTATCATTAGCCTATAAATTGATTAACCGTATACTTTACACGAAAACTGTCATCAAACGCAAAATTGTATATTTATTTAAGTTATTGATTATATGTTTAAATACGTTTGTCTGGACGGAATAAACATTGTCTAGTCCATGAAATTTAGGCATAATGCGAGGAATTTTACACATTGGAAATCATGTTATGCGTGAAATGTTAATGCAAGGCGTGGAATTGATGGTTGCGGGTATGTCAATAGTTTTCATATTTTTGGCATTGCTGGTATTCGCTGTGACCGGATTACGCAAAGCGGTAGAAAAGTTTCTGCCTGAACCTGTGATTGAACCCAAATATCCACAAAACCGGTCTGTTACCGTGCAGGCTGATGTTGTCACTGCAATTACCCTTGCAGTACGGCAATATCGGGATAAACATTTATCTTAGCGCTAAAAGGGTTTTAAGCTGCCCGAATGGTTTAAGAAATATTACCCACAAGGTATTTATAAGATTATGGTCTAAAAAAAGACCCGGGAGACAAAAATGGCTACACCATTAGGTATAACTGAAGTTGTGCTGCGGGATGCACATCAATCAATTTTGGCGACACGTCTACGCATTGAAGACATGTTGCCGGTTTGTGAACAACTGGATCAGATTGGATACTGGTCGATTGAATCTTGGGGTGGCGCTACTTTTGATGCCTGTATACGTTATTTGGGGGAAGATCCCTGGGAAAGATTACGTCTTTTGAAGAAGGCGATGCCCAATACGCCGCAACAAATGCTTTTTCGTGGCCAAAACATTTTGGGCTATCGGCATTATGCGGATGATGTGGTGGATAAATTTGTCGAGCGTTGTGTGGTCAATGGCATTGATGTTTTTCGTATTTTTGATGCCATGAATGACATGCGCAATATTGATCGCGCGATAAAATCTGTGCTGAATACCGATGCGCATGCGCAAGGTACCATCTCCTACACGATCAGCCCGGTGCATACCATTGAAAAATGGGTGGAGCAGGGGCGCGAAATTGAAGACCTCGGCGCGCATTCCATTTGTATTAAAGATATGGCAGGTTTGTTGACGCCGTATGATGCTTACGCGCTGGTTTCACAGCTGAAAAAAGCGGTCGATATTCCGATCCATTTGCATTGTCATGCCACGACGGGCTTGAGCGTCGGCACGCTGATCAAGGCGATAGATGCCGGTGTGGATAATGTCGATACGGCGATTTCATCGTTGAGTATGACCTATGGCCACAGCCCCACCGAAACCATTGTGGCCAGTTTGAAAGGGCAGCCGCGTGATACCGGTTTGGCGCTTGAGCAGTTTGAGCCACTGGCGGATCATTTCCGTGACGTCCGCAAGAAATACGCTCAGTTTGAGGGGAGTCTGAAAGGGGTCGATAGTCGCATCCTGATTTCTCAGGTGCCGGGTGGTATGTTGACCAATATGGAAAGCCAGCTGAGAGAGCAGGGTGCTGAAGATAAATTTGCCGACGTATTGAAAGAAATTCCACGGGTACGGGAAGATTTGGGTTATTTGCCATTGGTGACGCCTACGTCACAAATTGTCGGAACCCAGGCGGTGATGAATGTGTTATCCGGAGAGCGTTATAAAACAATCAGTAAGGAAACTGCGGGTGTATTGAAGGGTGAATACGGCAAGACGCCGGCAGCGGTCAATAAAGATTTACAGGCGCGGGTATTGGACGGTCAGGAGCCCATTAGCTGCCGGCCCGCTGATTTGTTGGAACCGGAAATGGAGAAGTTGATTACCGAGGTCATCGAAAAGGCGGCAGATGAAGGTGTGAAGCTGTCTGATCCGGTGGAAGATGATGCGTTGATTTATGCGTTATTTGCGCAAGTGGGCTGGAAATTTCTGAAAAACCGGGGTAATCCAGAGGCGTTTGAAGCGGCGCCAAATCCTGAAGCCTTTGCGCGACAATCTGTCGGTGAGTTGCCGGTTGAAAGCTATACGGTCAATGTGAATGGCACAAATTATAACGTTGTTATCGGCCCGGGTAATGCCGATATTCAGGTGCAGCCTGCAGGCGCCGGCAATGCGCCGGCTGCAACAGCCGCAGCCGCTGCCAGCACCGGTGAAGCCGTAACCGCGCCAATGGCGGGGACTGTTTTGACAGTCAATGTTAAGGTGGGTGACAACGTGAATACTGGCGATGTGGTTGTCATTATGGAGGCGATGAAAATGGAGACCGAAGTGCGGGCAAAGACAGCGGGAACGGTATCTGCTGTGAATGTTAAAGAAGGCGATGCGGTATCCGTAGGTGATGCCCTGATTATTTTATAAGACCGGGGAAAGCTATGGAAAATTTGACATTACTTTGGGAAAGTACCGGCCTGTATAGCATTTCTGGTGGTCAGGTTGCCATGATGGCGGTGGGTTTTTTGCTGTTATATCTGGCGATTAAAAAAGGTTTTGAACCTTTATTATTGTTACCCATTGGCTTTGGTGCCATATTCGTCAATATTCCCGTTGCTGACATGGGGGGTGAAGGCGGCATTCTGCATTACTTATATTTCGGCATTAAATCCGGCATATTCCCGCTGTTGATCTTTATGGGCGTTGGGGCGATGACTGACTTTGGGCCGATGCTGGCAGACCCTAAAACCTTGTTTTTGGGGGCGGCGGCTCAGTTTGGTATTTTTGCCACATTGCTGGGGGCGTTGGCTTTGAATGTGATTCCTGGGTTGGCGTTTTCATTTAAAGATGCCGCGGCGATTGCGATTATTGGTGGCGCTGATGGGCCTACCGCAATCTATGTCGCCTCTAAATTGTCGCCGGAATTATTGGGCGCCATTGCGGTGGCGGCCTATTCCTATATGGCGTTGGTTCCGCTGATTCAACCGCCCATTATGCGGGCATTGACGACGGAAGAAGAGCGTTCAATTGAAATGCAGCAATTACGCGCGGTGAGTCAAACGGAAAAAATATTGTTTCCATTGATGTTGTTGTTCTTGACGGCCTTTCTGTTGCCTTCGGCGGCGCCATTAATCGGTATGTTTTGTCTGGGGAATCTGATGAATACCTGCGGTGTGGTTGAACGCCTGAGTAAAACGGCACAGAATGAGTTGATTAATATTGTCACTATTTTTCTAGGGCTGTCGGTGGGCGCAAAGCTGAGTGCTGAAGCGTTTTTAAGTGTCAAGACCTTGGGTATTTTGGCGTTGGGTGCAATTGCATTCTGTATTGGGACGGCCTGTGGTGTGTTGATGGCGAAAGTTATGAATAAATACAGTAAAAACCCTGTTAACCCATTGATTGGTGCCGCCGGGGTTTCTGCGGTACCGATGGCGGCGCGGGTCGCCAATAAAGTGGGGTTGGAATCTAATCCGCATAATTTCTTGTTGATGCATGCGATGGGGCCGAATGTGGCCGGTGTTATCGGCTCTGCTGTGGCGGCCGGTGTATTATTGAGTCTGGTAAATTAAAAACGGTGATAACCGAGCGCGGTGGGCGTGTAAGCAAAAAAGTTAAAGAATTTCTATTCCTGTCCGATATAGTGATTGTATGCTTTAATTTTGGTAACTACTCAGCGAGTTTGGGGCTGAAGGCATAGGCTATTGATTTATAAGGA
>CAJXMF010000044.1 GCA_913056195.1 uncultured Methylococcaceae bacterium
ATATCATGGGCGTGTAGCACTTCGGCCCAGGCGAGTGCGAAGGACAGAAAAATAGTGTTGCGTGCCGGCACATAGGTGACGGGGATGCCTTGTTGCGGTGTATGTGGTACGGCGATATGGTCGTCGGTCAGGGCCGAGCCGCCGATAGCACCGAGGTCGATACGTATGATTTTATGTTCGATAACCTGATAATGCCGGGCGATGTTTTTGGCCGCTTCGAGTTCTGCATTATGGCGTTGGCCATATTCAAAACTGAGGGCGTAACATGGGTAGCCTTGTTGTTTGGCATGGGCTAAAACGGTAATGGAGTCCAGCCCGCCGGACAGCAGGATGACAGCTTTTTTTGACATAGTGTTTATTTACCCCGGGCATCGGCCCAAAGTGTTTTATGAAGTTGCAGTTGAAAACGAACCGGAAGCTGGTGTTGGAGAATTTTATCCGCCAGCCGGGTGGGTGACATTTTTCCCATCACGGGGGAGAACAGGACCTGGCAGCGTTCGGCCAGATTGTAGCGTTCAACGATCTGTTTGCTCCAGGCGTAGTCTTCATCATCGGCAATGACGAATTTGACCTGATCTTTGGCCGTTAGATAGTCGATATTGTCATAGCGGTTACGCGCGGCTTCACCGGAAGCCGGCGGCTTGATATCCATGACTTTAATCACCCGCGCATCGACATTGGCCATATCCATCGCGCCACTGGTTTCTAATGACACCTGATAGCCCTGGTCGGCGAGGGTTGATAGCAATTCCAGGCAGGCGGGCTGGGCTAACGGTTCACCACCGGTTACGGTTACGAATCGGGTTTGCCATTGTTTAATGTGCGTGATGATGTGTTCGATGCTTTGTCGCTCGCCACCGTGAAAGGCGTATTCGGTATCACACCAGACACAGCGCAAGGGACAGCCCGTTAATCGAATGAAGATAGTGGGCCAGCCGACGCTGTCGGATTCACCTTGCAGCGAATAAAAAATTTCACTGATGCGTATGCTTTTTGACATCATTTACAGGCGTCTGTCGAGTCGGAGCAGTCGTTTTTCAGCCAGATGCGCGGCCGCCGTCCCCGGATAATCAATCTTGACCCGGGTTAAATAGTCACGCGCTTTAGCCAGATTATTTTGTTCGATGGCGATATAGCCTAATTTAAGCAAAGCATCGGGCACTTTTGAGCTGTCGGGGTATTGCTTGATGACTTTTTGAAACGCCGCTTCAGCCAGTTCCGGCTGTTGATTGACTTTATAGGCTTCGCCCAGCCAGTATTGGGCATTATCGGTGTATTCTCCAGCTGGAAATTGCTGAATAAAGGCCTTGAAGGCTTTGATGGCCTGGCTGTTATGGCCATTGCGTAATAATTCATAGGCTTTTTGATATTCGGCCTTCTCGGATATTTGCGCGGGTGCCTGTGTTTTTGCCTGGGTTTCTGTCTGTTGTGCTTGCGCCGTATCTGTGCCTGCGAGTTGAACGGTTTTGGCTGGCAGCGGCTGTCCATTGGCCAGGGCCTGAAGGCGCTGATCCAGATCGGTGTATATATTGTTTTGGCGTTTTTTCATTTCACTGAGCTGATAGCCTTGTTCTTCCACCATGCCACGCAGTTCCTGCACTTCGCGCTGAAGCTGTTCAATCCGGCTCAATAATTCAAACACAACGCCATTGGCTGGTGCCGCATGGGTATATTGTGCACCATTAGAAACACTTGAATTATCGACAGCAGGCGGCAGCGGCCGGGCAGCAGCATACACACTGGTGCAAAAGGGTAGCAATATCAACAATTTTTTACTCATTTGACACCTTCATAAACCAGTTCGACACGTCTGTTTAATTGCCAGGCGGCTTCATCATGCCCTTCAACCGCAGGTTTTTCTTCACCATAGCTGACGATCCTGAGCTGTGAAGCAGGCACGCCCTGTGCTTCCATCAAAAGCGCGACCGCTTTGGCGCGTTGTTCGCCCAAGGCAATATTATATTCGGGCGATCCACGTTCGTCGGTGTGCCCTTCCAGCACCAGTTTGTAATTTGGATGCTTTAATAAATAGGTGGCATGGGCGGAAATTACGGGAATAAAATCTTGCTGCACCTGGCTGCTATCGTATTGAAAATAAATGGTACGTTTGGACAGCGGGCTTTGCGGGTCGCTAAATTCAGCACCGAGTTCTTCGGCACTCAATTCGGTTCCGGCAATGTCGCCCTCATCACTGTAGCCTTGCGTAGTCGCGCTACCTGTCGAGCCATCTGCCGGAACGACTGCGCCGGCATTCTCGCTTTGGTCGATGATGCTGGCGGGTTTTTCTTCGGTTGAGCTGCAGGCGGCAAGCGTCAGGGTTAAAAGCACGATGCCGAACAGCGTATATTGTTTAAGGTGCATGATTTATATCTCCACTCAGGTTTTTCAATTTGGGATGAGTTTCATTTTTTTTAATCGTTTCATTTAAAGCCCCCAGTCCGGTTCTCTGACATCGCCGCCACTGAAAGCCAGTCTTCGGTGCATGCTGCCATCGGCCGATACGGTGGCCAGATAGGATTTATCCCCTTTGCGTGTAGCATATAACACGATGGAGCCATTGGGCGCAAAGCTCGGCGATTCATCCTCCCGACCGCCGCTCAGAACATTGATGGCGCCATTGGCCAGTTCCATAACGGCAATGCGATAATCGCCACGATTGCCATGTACCATCAGCAGTTTACGGCCATCGGGTGAAAACCGGGCATGCGCATTATAATCGCCGCGAAAGGTCAAGCGTTTTACCCGGCCGCCTTGCAGCGGAATTTTATACAATTGCGGCTTGCCGCCCCGGTCGGACGTAAATACCAGATAACGGCCATCCGGCGACCAGGTCGCTTCGGTATCAATCGCATAGCTGCGGGTTATTTTTCGCAACTGACGTGTGTTCAGATCCAGAATATAGATATCGGGACTACCGTCTTTAGATAAGGTTATAGCCAGTTTGCGACCATCCGGCGAAAAAGCCGGTGCGCCGTTGATGCCGCGCCAATGCGCCACCCGCTGCCGTTTTCCTGTCGCCAGCCTTTGCACATAAATCGCTGAGCGCCGCCCTTCAAACGAGACATAGGCAATGCGCTTGCCATCAGGTGACCAAGCGGGCGACATGATCGGTTGTGACGAGGCGGCGATTTCATGGGCATTATGACCATCGGCATCGGCCACCATCAAACGGTAGCGACGTTTGTTACCGGCAATACGGCGGCTGGTCACATAGGCGATATGGGTGTTGAAAACGCCTGGCTTGCCGGTTAGTTTTTCAAACACCAAATCACTTATTTTATGCGCGACCTGGCGCAGTTTATCGCCCCGCGCGGTCAGTTTGTAACCCATGAGTTGTTCGCTATTATAAACATCGAACAATTGAAAGCGTACCTCATACTGCCCAGCAGCCGGGGTCACCTGGCCAATCAATAAATAATCCTGGCCTAAAGCCTGCCAATTACGAAAGCGAACGCGGGCAGGTTCGGTCGGCTGAGTCAGCATGTCGGCCCGGGGCAAGGGTTTAAAATAACCGCTGGCGCTTAAGTCATCCTGAACCACGGCGGCAATATCAACACTCGACATACTGCCCGGCGCATGACCAAACGGCACGATGGCAATGGGCATCGCCGCTTCCGTGCCTTTGGTAATTTCGATGGTCAGGCCTTCCGCGCGCACCGGATTGAAACCGGCCAACAGAGCCATTATGAACAGTAAATACAAAATGTTGCGTTTTATCATGTCAGCTTATTCCGGTTTGAAAACAAAGGTAAAGTTTCTGAAATTTTGGTTAAAGACGCTGCGATCTTTCGGCACAGGCAACGGTGAGGCTTTTCGGACCGCATTTTCCGCCGAGCGGTCAAAAACGGTGTCACCGCTGCTTTTTACAACGCGCACATCCATGACATCGCCGCTAGGCAATAAGGTAACACGCACCGTACAGCGCAAACCCTTGCGCGAGCTCATCGGCCGAATCCAGCTATTGTTGACTTTCTGCTGTATCGCTCGCGATGCCCGTATGGTCATGTGCCGAGCGGCTCGTTCTCGCAGCTTAGCTTCTTCTGCCGCTTTCTTTCGGGCTAATTCTGCGGCGTTGCGAGCCTGCTCTGCCTTTTTGCGGGCCAGTTCGGCTTTACGCGCTTGTTCGGCTTTTTTGCGGGTCAAGGCTTCAGCTTTGCGTTTTTTCTCGGCTTGTTGGCGTTTCAGCCGCGCTTGCTGTTCGGCTTTACGTTGCTCAGCCAGCTTTTTTTCAGCCTCGGCCCGTTGTTTTTTAAGTGCTGCCAGACGTGCCGCTTCTTGTTCCTGCTGACGTTTGAGTTGAGCGCGTTTTTGCGCCAGTTGTTCTGCTTCTTTTTGTCGCTGCTGTGCCAGTTGGCGGATTTTTTGCTCTTCTTGTTCACGCTGCCGACGCGCTTGTTGCAAGAGTTTCTGTGCCTTGTCTTTTGCGGCTTGCAAGCGTTGCTGTTTAACTTTGGCCTGTTGTTTCAGTTTTGCGACCTCATGTTCGACCTTGTCTTCATCGAGCACTGAGGCTTCAATAATTTCAGGTTGCGGTTTTTGTACCCGGTTTGGGCTGCGGGTCGATGTCCCCAGTAAAAACAGCAGCAGTAGCGCCAGATGCAAGGCAATCGACCAGGCGAAATAATAGGCATGTTTTCTCATGGTTACGAAACCGGTTGTGTCATCAGTCCAACCGCTTTTACGCCGGCATTTTTCAAGGCCGCCATCACGTTGACAACCTTGCCATAATCGACCTGCCTGTCGCCACGAATATAAACCTGTGTTTGGGGTTGATAGCGTAACACGGCGGCGACGCGAATCAGAAGTTGTTGTGCCGGTACCGGTTGATTTGTATTTTCACCCACATCAATAAAATACTGACCGTGTTTATCAACGGTGATAATCAACGGCGGAATATCTTTGGTCTCGACGGTTTTGGCTTCGGCCTGCGGTAAATCAACCTCCACGCCGGTCTGAACCAATGGCGCGGTAATCATAAAAATAACCAGCAGCACAAAGGTAACGTCAATGTAGGGAACGACATTGATTTCCGACATCGGTTTACGGCGCGATTGACGACGACTCATTTTTGATGCACCTGTCGTTGCAAGACGACCAGAAACTCATCCATAAACAATTCATAGCGTCCGGCCAGCCTGTCGAGCTGGGTGGAAAAACGATTATAGGCAATCACCGCTGGAATCGCCGCAAACAGCCCCATGGCGGTTGCAATCAGGGCTTCGGATATACCGGGCGCGACATTGGCCAAGGTGGCCTGTTTCATTTCACCCAACGCGCTGAATGCATTCATGATGCCCCAAACTGTACCAAACAGGCCGATATAGGGACTGGTTGACCCAACTGTTGCCAGAAATGGTAGGCTTTCATCGAGTTTATCCAGTTCTCTGGCTAGTTCTATTTTCATGGCACGCTGAGCACTTTCGATTTTGACTTCAGGGCTGATCTCTTCCTGTTTGGCCATTCGGGCAAACGCCTTGTAACCGGCCAGAAAAATATTTTCGATGCCGTCCACATCGTCTTCCCGAGCTTTTAAATCTTTGACCAGTGTGCTGAGTTCGATCCCCGACCAGAATTTTTCTTCGAAATCTTCGGCGATACGTTCAGCCTGTTTGAGTTCGGCGCGTTTGCTGAAGATATATGTCCAGGATATGACCGAGGCCAGCAACAGCAGCAGCATGACAAATTGAACCACAAAGCTGGCATTGAGAATTAAGTCTAAAAACGATATTTCACTGTTCATGGTGGACAAGGGTTTCCAGAATAAGGGGTGGAATGGCTTTCGGCCGCATGCTGTGTGCATCAAGACAAGCAATGCGAATATCGCCCTGACACAGTAGCGTATTTTCGCGTGTAATCTGTTGTTTGAACATAAAACTGGTTTTTTTGGCCTGTGTCACCTCGGCGGTCACCTGGAGTAAATCATTAAAACGCGCCGGTTTTAAATAATCGACCTGTACCGAGCGGACGACAAAAATCACCCCCGCTTCAGTCATCAGTTGATCTTGTTCAAAACCTTCCGCACGCAGGTATTCGGTTCGAGCGCGTTCAAAAAATTTAAGATAATTGGCGTAAAATACCACGCCACCGGCATCGGTATCTTCATAATAAACACGGACAGGCCAGCTAAATGTTTGCATCATCAGTCATCAAAAAGTGATTGTGTCACAGCTTCTGGTGCCGGTGGTTTCAGGCCAAAATGCAAATAGGCTTTCTGGGTGACAACCCGTCCGCGAGGTGTTCGCATAATAAAGCCTTGTTGCAATAAATACGGCTCCAGCACATCTTCTATCGTACCGCGCTCTTCGCTGATGGCGGCCGCCAGTGTATCCAGTCCGACCGGCCCGCCATCAAAATGTTCAATCATGGCCTGGAGTAATTTCCGATCCAGAATATCGAAACCATTATCGTCGATTTTTAACATTTTAAGTGCCTGGGCGGCAATGTCTTGCGTGACATTGCCATCGCTTTTGACTTCAGCAAAATCTCTGACCCGACGCAGCAGTCGGTTGGCAATACGCGGTGTGCCACGGGAACGACTGGCGATTTCAATCGCACCTTGTTCAGCCATGTCCATTTTTAATAAACGCGCCGAGCGCATGACAATTTGCGTCAGTTCGGCAACGGTATAAAATTCCAGCCGTTGCACGATACCAAAGCGATCACGTAACGGCGAGGTCAACAGCCCGGCCCGAGTGGTGGCGCCAACCAGGGTAAAGGGCGGCAAATCCAGCTTGATTGAGCGCGCGGCAGGGCCCTCACCGATCATGATGTCGATCTGATAATCTTCCATGGCGGGATACAACACTTCCTCAATCGCCGGATTCAGACGATGAATTTCGTCGATAAACAAAACGTCATGGGCTTCGAGGTTAGTCAGCAAAGCGGCCAGATCACCGGCTTTATCCAGCACCGGGCCTGAGGTTTGCCGAATATTGACGCCCATTTCGGTGGCAATAATATTGGCCAGCGTGGTTTTGCCAAGACCCGGCGGGCCAAAAATGAGCACATGATCCAGCGCTTCTGAGCGGGCGACGGCGGCTTGAACAAAAATCTCCATCTGCAGGCGTAATTCCGCCTGCCCGATATAGTCTTTCAGTCGTTTTGGCCGAATCGCCCGATCGATGCTGTCTTCTTCGTTTTGGGGCGTCGCACTGATTATACGGTCGCTTTCAATCATAAGGTTGTTGGTTTATTGGCGTTACGATGAGGTCTGCTTTAGGATTTGTTGCATAAATTATTCGTAACCCATTTAATTGATAGCCAGCAATTTATACCCGGTTTGGTTGAAAATAACCTCTTCACCCGGTTTATTTCCACCAGCGGTATTATAAATCATCAGGACACTTCACTTATCTTGTTGATATTGATAGTTTATTTTTATGGCATAAAACATGCCCTAATTTTTGTGTTGGTTCTAAATAAGTGTTTTAAAACGTAAAACACTATCTTTATTAACCTGGAGAGCACACATGAACAATCTATTTCATAAATTAGCTTTATATACTGCAACTATTCTTGTTTCTTCTTTACCTTTCACGGCTACCGTTGCTGAAGCCGAGGATAAAATAAAAAAACAGCACACTTCAAAAGTCAATAACATAAAAGCAGCAGCAAACGAGGAACAAAATAAAATTTCAAACCAAAGCCTCAATAGAGACTAATTCAATGTCCGAGGCTATGTTGCCCTTTAAAAAATTGTAACTACTCAGCGAGTTTGGGGCTGAAGGCATAGGCTATTGATTTATAAGGACGCGTAAATACGTCCCTGTAAGCTCTGCTGCAACGTCCTGTTGCAGAAGCCTGATAAATCAACAGCCCTATGCCCACAGAAGAATTTACGCTGAGTAGTTACAAAAAATTAACGCTTGATCGTCCCTTGTAATGCAAGACGAATAATATCTTCACAGCTTTTATCTTCGCTCGCAACGCCTTGCACCATTTTACTGGCATCAGCGGGTTTATAGCCGAGTGCACAAAGAGCCGTGATAGCTTCTTGTCTGGGGTTGCCCGGATTTGAACCTGATGACTGACCGGAGTTTATCTTAATCCCGGTCTCTGAAAGCTCACTTAATGCCGGCAGTCTGTCGCGCATTTCGACAATCAAGCGTTCGGCGGTTTTTTTGCCGACACCGGGTAAACGAATCAATGATTGCGTGTCATGATCTTCAATACAGCGACGGAATTCTTCGGCACTTTGTCCCGATAGAATCGTCAAGGCCAGTTTAGGCCCGACGCCATTGACTTTGATCAGGGTTCTGAACATCAGGCGGTCGCTCTCTTTGGCAAAACCAAACAAAATATGCGCATCATCCCGCACGACCAGGTGAGTATATAAAGACACCTCATCCCCCACCATGGGCAAGTCGTAAAACGTGGTCATCGGTGCTTCGATTTCATAGCCGACGCCATGCACATCCAGTAGCAATTGCGGCGGATTTTTGGCTAACAGTTTTCCGCGTAAAAATCCGATCATAAACCTGCCCTGCTCAAGCGTTGTTGAGTTTGTTGATGATGGCTATGGCACAGACAAACGCCCAAGGCATCGCCGGCATCAACCTGCAATGTGCCTTGGATATTTAACAGAATTTTAACCATATGTTGCACTTGAGCCTTGTCGGCATTGCCCTTGCCGACCAAGGCCTGTTTGATTTGCCGCGCCGCATATTCATGTACCGGCAGGTCGCAATTCAGGGCGGCACAGATAGCCGCGCCCCGCGCCTGCCCCAGTTTCAGGGCGGAATCGGCATTTTTGTGCATAAACACCTGTTCGATGGCCATTTGTTCCGGGCTGTACAAGGCGATAACTTCGGTGATGCCATCAAAAACCTGTTTTAGCCGTTGCGGAAAGCTTTCTGCTTTAATATGGATACTGCCACTGGCAATATAACGGCTGCCATTTGCACCGGTTGTACGGGTTTCGATGATGCCGTAGCCAGTAATACGGGAACCGGGATCTATCCCCAGAATTCGGCTCAAAATTTATCTCCACCGTCGTTCATGTCAGCCCGGCCTTGTCCTGGTTGTGGCATATTCTTGCTCTCCGATTTTAATACTTCTTCAGTGAACGCTATATCAGTAGGGTGGATAAGCGCAGCGCATCCACCAAAACAGGATTAAATCCGCGTGGATGCGCTGCGCTTATCACCCTACAAGACAACCCTTAGGCGTTTGCCAGTTTTTCCATGATGTCGTCGCTGATATCCGCGTTGGAATAGACTTCCTGCACATCGTCCAGGTCTTCCAGGCGTTCAATCAAACGCATCATTTTTTCGGCAGTGGCTTCATCAAGATCGGTTTTGTTATCCGCATGCATGGTTACTTCACTATTTTCAGGCTCCAGGCCTGCCGCCACCATCGCTTCTTTGACATTTAAATACTCTTGCGGATCGGTAAATACATCAATGGAGCCGTCGTCATTGGTAATGACATCTTCAGCGCCCGCTTCCAGAGCCGCTTCCATCACAGCATCTTCATCGGCGCCTGCTGGATAGCTGATAATCCCTGCTTTACGGAACATATAAGCGACTGATCCATCGGTGCCCAGATTACCGCCCGCCTTTGAAAACGCGTGACGTACCTCTGCCACGGTACGGTTACGATTGTCGGTCAAACAATCAACCATCACGGCTGTACCGCCCGGGCCATAGCCTTCGTAACGCACTTCTTCGTAATTGACACCATCCATCGTTCCTGACGCTTTTTTAATCGTATTTTCGATGGTATCCTTTTTCATGTTAGCGCCCAACGCCTTATCAATGGCCGTTCGTAACGCCGGGTTGTTCTCTGGATCCGGGCCTTTTTTAGCGGCCACCGTGATCTCTCGAATCAGCTTCGTAAAAATTTTACCGCGTTTGGCATCCTGTGCACCTTTGCGATGTTTGATATTTGCCCACTTACTATGTCCTGCCATTGTTTTCTCTCATTTACTCCGTTGAATAATTATCATTAGCTCTGTTGTCGCATTCAGAGTTTATTCATTAATACATCCAGAACCGGCCGCAATGAAGGCCCGCCCACAAAATAATCCGCTTCTTGTTTGACCCGCTCGCGTTCGGCAACGCCGCCAAAGCCTATCACCACAGCGCCGGCTTGTTTGGCTTCCAGGTCGGTATTGCCATCGCCGATCATCACGCTTTGTTTATCAGACGAAAGCCGCTTGCAAATTTCGGCTTTGCCGCCACTTTGTGCCAACGGCGATTGCGTATCAAAACCTTGATAACACCCTTCTTCATCAAACACGATGTTGACGGCATGCACCTTGGCCGCGGGAATTTTGAGTTTTTCCGCCAGCGGCAAGATCGCCTGCCGAATGCCGCCGCTGATGATATGAATGTCTTTACCCCGCTGTTGCAGGGAGCTTATCACGGTATCCGCATCGTCCACCATCTGCGTAATATAAAGTTGCGAGAGCCAATCAATCGCCGCTTTGTCCGGTTTAATCAATTGCAAACGTTTGCCATAAACGGCCTGCAATGCAATTTCACCATTCATGGCCTGATTGGTCAATGCCGCCACCTGGTCAAACGCGCCACTTTTTCGGGCCAGCTCATCGATGCCCTCTACCGCGCTCAAGGTACTGTCGCAGTCAAAACAGATGACATCAAAGCTCATAGTTGAATTTGCTTGAGCGTTTTAACGGCTGGAATATCACACACGGCTTGTAAGCGGGCATCATCTAAAGGTTCTGAAATACTGATGACAGCTTTGGCTTGTTGCTGACTGTCGGCCTTACCGACCTGCATGCGGGAAATATTGATATTGGATTCGCCCAATACCGAACTGATCGCAGAGATAACGCCTGGCTTATCATCATGTTTGGTAAGCAGCAAAACGCCTTCCGGTACGACTTCAATATCAAAATCATTGATCTTGATGATTCTGGGCTGGCTATTGCCGAGCAAGGTACCTTCCAGTGAAACCGTCTCGCCATTGTCACAATGGGCTCTCACTTTAATCACCGACAAATAGCCTTCCGCCTCATCTGTCCTGGTTTCGACCAATGAAATACCCTGCTTCCTGGCGATATTCTCGGCATTGACACTATTTACGGGCGTCGAAAACTGATCGGCCAACATGCCCACCAGCACTTCAACCGAAATCGGCCTGATTTCGGCATCGGCCACCTGACCACAGGTGACCACATCCAGTGTTTTAATCGGTGCATTGATCAGGTTGATTAACATTTTGCCCAGAATATGTGCCAGTCCCATAAACGGCTTGACCTTTCTCAGCGTATCGGCTGACAGGCGGGTAATATTCAGCGCATTAATGGCTACACCGGTTTGCAGATAGGTGGTCACCTGACGGGCAATTTCAACACTGACCGCCACCTGAGCTTCACGCGTCGATGCGCCTAAATGCGGTGTAAAGGAGATATTATCTAATGTCAGTAAGGGTGAATCTTTCGGCGGTTCCTGCTCGAACACATCCAATGCTGCCTTGGCGATTTCACCGCTAGTCAAGGCATCATATAAAGCCGCTTCATCCACCAGACCGCCACGCGCACAGTTAATCAGCATGGCACTCTTCTTCATCGCCGCCAGTTGCTCAGCCGCGATGATATGACGGGTTTTTTCCAGCAGTGGACAATGCAAGGTCAAATAGTCGGCTTGTTTGACCAGTTCTTCCAGGCTGACCGGTTCAGCCCCATATTTCTGGAAAATTTCCGGCGTCACAAAGGGATCATAGGCGATAACGCGCATATTAAGCCCTTTACCCCGTTGGGCAACAATACGGCCGATGGTGCCGAAACCTAAAATAGCCAATGTCTTGTGTGAAACTTCCGCCCCCATCAATTTGGCGCGTTCCCATTTCCCCGCCTTGACCGAGGCATTCGCCTCCGGCAGATTCCGGCTTAAGGAGAACATATGTGCAATCGCTAGTTCGGCAGTGGTGGTCGCATTGGCATCCGGCGTATTCATGACGATCACACCTTGCTCGGTTGCCGCCTGAACATCGACATTATCGACCCCGATCCCGGCACGACCGACGACCTTAAGATTTTTAGCGGCCTGCAGAACTTTAGCGGTTACCGTAGTGCCGCTGCGAATCAATAAGGCATCGAACTCTGGAATCAATTCACACAATTCATCTTCACTCAAGCCCGTCTGGATATGCACCTGCATATCGGGCTGTTCATTCAGAAAATTGATGCCATCGTCGGCCAGTTTGTCGGAGATCAGTATTTTTTTCATGCGTCGGGTTTATCAAAAGGATGGAAGAAACCTTTGCATTTTAGCAGCTTTAACCCGAAAATGAGAAAATTATAGTGCCCGCCTTATGGTTTTGTTTGCAGCCTCATCCAGTCGACTAAAGCCGCTTCCTTGATAATACCCAAATGCCGAATGGGCTGATGCTGACGGCCGTAGAAATAGGTAACCGGCAACTCACCGCGCCAGCGTTTATCGACAGCAGCATAAAGCTGTTCCGGATATTCCTCCGCAAACACCCAGGCCGTATCCAGCTCCAGACCTTTTTCGGCCAAAATATCGTTGACGGTTTTATCATCAAGAAAAGCATCGGTTGAAACGGTCACAATGGGAATATCCGGAAACTGTTTTTGTAATTTGCCGAACAAGGCCAGCTCTTTCATGCAGTAAGCACAGGTTTCCGACCAGAAAATCAACACAAATGGCTGCCCCTTATGGTTTTCCTTGATTTTGCTCAGACTGTCTGCAACAAAGGGTTTGACGACAATGCCATCGGCTTGTGCCAAACCCATTTGCAAAGCGGAAAACAGCAAGAGCCCTGCGAGAAATTTAGCCATTACAGTCTCCGCATCATTAATTTGGAATGATGATGCTGATGCTCGGTCCAGAATGCCAGAAAGCCGTTAGCTGAATGAACAATACGCGGATGTGAGGCGCGTTGTCCTGGCGTCGACAATTGTTGCGCCGCCGACCAGGTTTTGCCGGAATCGAGCGATTCGGCCATGAATATCGCCAGCCCTTTTTTGCTCATCATATCCCATACCGCCACAACGCGGCCCGCATCGCTGGCGGCAATATCGCCATGGGTTGCCGATTCATCACCCAGGCGTTTAGCAGGCGACCAGCTTTGACCACGACTGTCTGAATATAAGTAATAGATGCCGGCCTTATCCGGCATGCCCGTACCGACAAGAGCATGCATCCGCAAGCCGCTCTGCCGGTTTTCAAAATCAAGGCCGGCACCGATATGGGGGCAGCCATCAAACTGCCAGCCAAAATCACCGACATGTCCCAAATAGCGCCAGTTTTCATGTGCATCCATGACGCCTATCGACATATCAGAGGGATTCTTGTCCCGATAAACAATATAGCTGTTACCTTCGCTGTCGGTTTTCATAGTATTCCAGCAGCATGAGCAACTTTTTTTATCCAGGGTTCGATTGACCGACCAATGTCTGCCATCGTCATTAGAGCGTGAATAGCGCAAACCTTGCTGCCCCTGGTCGCGACTGTCCAGCCACACGGCTCTGAAGCCATGACGGTCGGCAGCCAAGTCAATAAAACCATGCGGGCCTGGTGCCCAGTCCGGCGGTGCCGATGTTATTTGCCAGCTTTGCCCACCGTCATGGGATAAGGCCGCTTGCATCGGGCCGGTGTGAAAGCGGTTTTGATCGGTATATTGTGTCCAGGCGACAAATATATCCTCTCCTTTTGCCGTAATCTGGGCATCGCGCCCCCGCCCCATGGTAATGGACAAATCATCCTGCCCGAGAATTTTCACCGGCTCGGACCAGCTTATACCTCCGTTTTCAGAAAACTGGTGCCAAAGCGTTTTTTTTCCGTGTTGCTGTTTTCCGATCAAGACATGCGTTCTTTCGCCATCCTGATAAACATCCAGACTGATGACACCCCGAGCTTGATGGTGCGCATGCCCCATTCTGGCTTTAGGCTTATGTGCAATGACAGGCTTTGTTTCAGCGCAGGCATTGATAAGACTGATCATGACCAAACAAAGTCCTGCAATCTTGAAAGGTTTAATTTTCATTTTATTTTTCATAGAAATGGCTGAGTACGGAAAACCCGCCGTAGGGCGGGTTCCGACCTGGGATGGATTAAATATCCAGACCAATCTGGGCAAAATAGGTTCTTTGCGGGTATGGATGAAAATCATAATAGTTTTCGTCCAACAGATTGTCGATGCCAAAGGACACCGTGGCTGTCATATCATTACCCAGGGGTTGCTTATAGAGTGATTTAAAATTAAGCAGATGATATTCGCTCGAAGAACCATATACGCGCAAATGTGGATTATCGCTATTGTCCTCATTGGCATACTGTGGCCCGCGATAATTAAAGCTGACCGTGTTATCCCATTGCGGCAAGGTATGCCATGTGGCGACAGCATTCACTTTCCAGTGCGACGTCCTTACCCATTGTTTGCCCACCAATGCCGGGTTATTCGGGTTATCCCGAATGGTTTTATCCAGCCAGGTGGCATTCATGTCAAGCCCCAGTGGCAGATCGAATACATTATCCTGCCGGAAGACCATTTGTACCCCCACCGTCTCGGTTCTGCCAATACCAAAAAACGTTGAAATGGTATTACCCGGATTATTCGGATCAATAATTTTGGTATTCATAATTTCATTTTCTATTTCATTATAGAAAACATCGACACTGACCAGGCCTCTGGGGATTTGATAGGCCAGCGTCAAATCATGGAAGTTACCATTTTCAGGTCCTAAGCTGGGATCACTGATATTCTTTGTCGCAGCAACTGTCGAACTGGCGAACAACTCACCGACCAAGGCAAAGCGATAGGCTCTGGAAAATGAATAACGGGCCGTAAAATCACCCGGCTCCCAGGCCAATGAAAACTTGGGTGAAACACGAATCTGGTCGCGATCGGCAAATTGTAAATTATGTGCGCCAAAGCCTTTTTTAATATCATGCCCGTGTGAAGCACTCCACGAATCCACCCGTGCACCGGCCATCACATTCCAGTCTTGCAGGAATTGATAGTCGATTTGCGCAAAACCGCTGTGCATTTCGGTCTTACCCCCGGAATCCTGTTTTAACGAGGATTTGATTTCGCTGCTGATATTGTTTGACTTATAGGTTTTGATGTTCAAGGAGACCTGATTGTATTGATAGCCCCACATAAAGCCTAAATCCTCATTACCAAACAGATTTTGCGTGGCCAATTTGAAATCAAAGGTTGTCCACCACATTTTTTTATCGGTAATGGTGCCTTTATTATTGTTATTCGGATCCAATGCGCTATAAGTAGGGTTGACCCTGTGATCTTTATACGCATCAAAAAAGCTGGCCGAGGTATCGATGCTCCAGTCCTCCGTCAACTGGCCGGACAAATTCAAACCATAAGACAGGGTTTGACGCTTGTTTTTACTCGGTGCATAGCGACTCGCGCCATATGCACGCTTGGTGGGCTGAAATTCAACCCCATTTTGGCTGGCATAGGTAGCACCGGTTCCCCAAAATGGGGCGCCATTGGCTTGTTTCAGGTAATTTCTACCCGCCAGGTCATCGTAACCGGTATTCCGCTCAAAGTCCTCAAACGCAATGGTGAACAAACCGCGCAGCTCTTCGGTAAAGTCATACCCTGTTTTTAAGGAATACAGATCACTGATAGTATTTTCAATACCCGAGTCGCCTGTGATAACAACTGGTTTTCCTGTGGTATTTTGCGTAAACTGACCACCCGTGACAGGCGTCGTAGGGCTACCAGATGTACCCAGCGGCTTCACTGTTTGCGCGTCCCACATTTGCGGTTGGCCTTGATTTTCCAAATGATTATAAAAAGCAAAAACCGTGGTTTTATCAAAGCGGTTTCCAGCCGAGATAAATTCCTTATGCCCCCATAGCGTATCATCACGACCAAATTTCTTGAGTGGCTGTAAAATCCCCATGACATCCATGTGCATGCTGAATTTTTCCGGCATTTTGGTTTTAACCTTAATCACGCTACCGAATGAATTACCCGAATATTCAGCCGAAAACGGCCCATACAGAATATCGATCGACTCGACCGAATTAGGCGCAATTAAATTCCAGCGCGGTGCGCCATTCCATTTGGTTTGCGCCATATTACTCAACGAAATACCATCCTGAAACAACATGGTGTGTGCGGTCTGAAAGTTGGTTGAACCCCGCGTCGCTACCACGCCATTGGTATCACCGATAAATCGCCGCCTAACCTGAATGCCTGGCGCGTTACGGACTAAATCCGTTGCCGTTGAGGCATTGACTTTTTCAATATCCTTTTCGGTGATTTTAAACCTGGGTGAAGCTATTGTCGTATTGGGGAAAAGCTTATGTGCGGTGGTGATAATCATGTCTTCCCCATGATGTACTTCACCTACATATTCAGCCTGGGCCGCCAGAACAGGCAATGTCCCTAAAAAAAGACAAAGCGATTTTTTTCGATTTAGCATTGCGTATTTTCCTTATCGTTGTGCTTAAGCAATAATGTTGTTGGTATCCCGTCTTTAAGCACAAGCCATGCCACCTTATTTTACAAACAGTCTCCTTTGCCCCATCCCTTAAATAACCAACCCTGGCAGTCAACAATAACGCAACCTAACGGCTAAATAACGTCGATAAAAACAAAATTTTTATCCAATTGCATTTTTAATTTACCGCTATCCGACAAGCTCAATCCTTATTAAACTATGTCATATGACACATTAAAATCGGGTTAAATAACATAGTTTAATTTTGTCGAACAACAGCCGTCCTTTTTATGGTAAGTTAAAAGGCTTTATCACTTAGATTAAATCATGTCGGAGTCGTTGCTTTCTATTTCAGCCTGGAAACAAAAATTGGTTTTCTGGCTGGGTGCTGTGCTTGTCGGTTTACTGATCGTTGCCATGACGCTGTTGAGCGAATGGGCGGGCGAGACCTATCGCGTTTTATCGAAACGCTATTTCTGGTTTAATTTTGTCGCCGCACCCGTGGGATTGAGCATCACCGCGTGGTTGACATTTCGATTTTTCCCGGGTTCTGAACGTAGCGGCATCCCCCAGGTTAAAACCGCACTGGAAATTACCGGCGACCTGTCACGCCGTAATCATTTGCTGTCTTTGCGTATTGTAGTCGGCAAGATGGTGCTGACGATTATGGGCTTGTTTTCCGGTGCATCAATCGGCTTTGGTGGGCCGGCCACGCATGTTGGCGCATCAATCATGGCGTCTCTGGGACGCGCCGTACGTTTTCCATTACATTATATGGAGCGTGGACTCATTCTGGCCGGTAGCGCCGCAGGTTTTGCCGCCATGTTTAGCGCACCGCTGGCGGGTATTATTTTTGCCATTGAAGAAATGGGACGCTCGCTGGAAGAAAAAGTCAGTTCGCTGGTGTTAACAGCCATTGTTTTTTCAGGCGTCATTGCTTATATCTTTCTGAAGAAATATATTTTTTTCACTGATGAATCCTATGTTCTACCTTGGGGCTATGGCTGGCTGGTCGTTCCTCTGTGTGGTATCAGCGGCGGCATTATGGGCGGTTTATTCAGTCGCTTGCTGATCAGTTGTGGGCGCTGGCTGGCGCGCTCGAAGCTGTCAATTTTTACCATCGCCTTCGCTTGTGGCGGTGGCATCGCTTTATTGGGTTTTTATTCCGATGGTGAGAGTTTTGGTACGGGTTATCAGCAAGCCCGATCCATTCTGCAAGGAGATGCCATTAACCCATGGTTTCCAATCTACAAGATGCTGGCGACGTTATTAACCGCCTTCAGCGGGGTTCCGAGTGGTCTTTTTGTGCCGTCGATTGCAACCGGTGCCGGTATTGGCGCAGATCTTGCGCAATGGTTTCCTATCGCACCGGCGGGAATCATGGTTTTACTTTCCGTTGCGGCCTATTTTTCCGGTATGTTGCAATCGCCATTGACGTCTTTTGTCATTGTTCTGGAGATGACCTACAGCCATGAAATCCTGATTCCATTGATGGCGACCGCTTTTTTCGCCACCGGTACGGCTAAACTGATTCAGCCGGTACCCCTTTATCGGGCCTTGTGTGACAGCTATAAACAATATCTTGATGAAAAAGAAAACTAAAGTGTTTTTGATTTTACTGGCGTTTGCTATATTCATCGGCATGGTTTTTTTCAAGCCCTTGCCGCCTACGCCTGATGTTGTGATTCAGACTATCGATAATCAACGATTTAATCTGCGGGATTTTCATGGCCAATCAGTCATCGTCACGTTCTGGGCGACAAACTGTCCTCCCTGTTTAAAAGAGATTCCCGATTTATTACAGCTCTATCGCGAATATCATCAACAGGGACTTGAAATTATTGCTGTCAATATGCCTTATGATATCCCAAGCCATGTTGTCGCGCTTAAACAACAGATGGCGATACCCTATCCTCTTGTGTTGGATTTGCACGGCAAAATCAATAAAGGCTTTGGCGGTGTGGCATTTACGCCAACGAGTTTTTTAATTGCACCAAATGGCACAATCGTCTGGCAAAAAACAGGCCGCTTTGATGTTAATGTGATGCGGAAAAAAATTGCAGAATTGTCGGGATAACAGGGCACACACATTTACTTTTAACCACAGATAAACGCAGATTCCTCGTTCCCAAACAGAGTTTTGGAACACATTGTAAGATACCTTATCCACGCTTTTTCGCAGGAGCTGTTCGGCGTTTACGCGCACGAAAAGGCTTTTTATCACCGTTTTTTTTCTGCGCGCCGCCACCAGTATGGCGGCGTGGACGAGGCTTACTGGCTGGTTTTTTAATATTATCCAGCGATACGGGCGCATAGCCGGTATCGGTAACTCGGGGCAGTTTGGTTTTCAGTAATTTTTCGATCCCATGCAACAAATAGGCTTCTTCAGCAGAAACCAATGAAATGGCCTCGCCTTCATTCCCTGCCCGCCCTGTTCTGCCAATACGATGCACATAATCTTCCGCGACGGCCGGTAAATCAAAATTGACAACGTGTGGCAACTGCTCAATATCCAGACCCCGCGCGGCAATATCGGTCGCGACCAGCGCGGTAACTTCGCCTTGTTTAAACGCCTGTAAGGCTCGACTGCGTGCGGCTTGACTCTTATTACCATGTAGGGCAATGCTGCGAATACCGTCTTTGATCAATTGTCGCACCAAGCGATCGGCACCATGTTTGGTGCGCACAAAAATCAGGACTTGTTGCCAATGGCCATGTCCAATCAACCAGGACAATAGTTCACGTTTATCTTCCTTGCTGACCGGGTAAATGGTTTGTTTGATTTTATCGGCCGCTTTATTATCTCGAGCGACCGAAACTTCTACCGGGTCATGTAATAATTGTGACGCCAATGCTTTAATCTCTTTTACATACGTCGCCGAAAACATCAAATTTTGTCGTTTGTCCGGCAAGGCCTGAATGATTTTCCGGATATCCTTGATAAAGCCCATATCCAGCATGCGATCGGCTTCATCCAACACAAAATGTTGCACCTGAGATAAATTGACCTTTTTCTGATACATCAGATCAAGCAATCGGCCAGGTGTAGCCACTAAAATATCGGCACCTTTGGCCAGGCGCTTGATTTGAGTGTTAATATTAACACCGCCAAAAACCTGCTCTGTAGTAAAAGGCAAGTGCTGGCCATAGGCTTTAAAACTTTCATAAACCTGCGATGCCAACTCCCGGGTTGGCACTAATACCAAAACGCGAATCGGACGTGGCTGTGGCGGACGCGGTTGATTGTGTAATAATTGCAATATCGGCAAGGCAAATCCGGCAGTTTTTCCGGTGCCGGTCTGCGCGCCGGCCAGGATGTCCCGGCCTTGTAAAACAACTGGAATCGCTTGTTGCTGAATGGGTGTCGGCGTAGTATAGCCTTGTTCGGCTATGGCTTTAAGAATAGCTGGAGCAAGCTCCATTTGGGTAAAATTCATGCGTATTTAGTGGGAGTAAAATATGTTAATCGCAACCTTTGCTGCGGGCTGTTTTTGGGGCGTTGAGGCCCGGTTTCGACAATTACCCGTTTCAGATACTCGGGTGGGTTATACCGGCGGTGAAACAGAAAATCCTGATTACAAATCGGTCTGCACCGGCCTTACCGGCCATGCCGAAGCCATTGAAATCAGCTACGATCCTGAAAAAATCCGCTATCAGGATTTACTGGCGCTGTTTTGGCAAATCCACGACCCGACAACCTTGAATCGACAAGGCCCGGATGTGGGCAGCCAGTACCGCAGCGCCATCTTTTATCATAACGATGACCAAAAAGCATTGGCCTTGCAATCAAAACTGGAACTGGAGCAGCGCCGTGTTTTTAACGCGCCCATCGTCACACAAATCACGCCAGCCTCGGTATTTTATCCGGCTGAGGACTATCATCAGCGTTATCTGGAAAAACAAGGACGCAGTTTTTGCCATTGACACACTCAACAGGGCGTCAGTGGTAAATATTCAGAACCCCTCTCAATTTCGCCTTCTCCCTCCGGGAGAAGGCTGGGATGGGGGTATCAAATAGCCGGGGGCTCTGAATATTTACAGTCAGTGAGGTCACAGTCCCCGCAATAAATCGGCTTTAATATCGTCTATATTCTCCAATCCAACCGAAATTCTGACCAGGCCGTCTTTAATGCCAGCCTGACGACGCACTTCTGGCGCTAAACGGCCATGTGTGGTTGAGGCCGGATGAGTGATAGTGGTTTTAACATCGCCCAGATTTGCGGTAATGGACAACAGTTGCGTCGCATCAATCAATTTCCAGGCGGCTTCTTTTCCACCTTTGAGTTCAAAGCTGACCACGCCACCAAAATGACTTTGCTGGCGTTTAGCGAGTTCGTGTTGGGCATGATCTTCAAGCCCTGGGTAATGGACTTTTTCCACCGCCGGTTGCTGCTGCAACCATTTGGCCAGTTCAAATGCATTGTCGCAATGCGCTTTCATTCGAATCGCCAAGGTTTCCAGCCCGGAGAGAAAGGCCCAGGCATTGAAAGGACTTAACGTTGCCCCGCCTGTTCTTAAATAGGGATAAATCTTGTTTTCAATCAGTTCATCATTGCCGACCACCGCGCCGCCGACACAACGCCCATGGCCGTCGATATATTTAGTGGCCGAATGAACCACCAGGTCGGCACCTAAATTTAAGGGTTTTTGCAATACCGGCGTACAAAAAACATTATCGACAATCAATAAACAATCGTGTCGATGTGCCAACTCAGCCAGCGCCTCAATATCGGCAATTTCAATCAATGGATTAGACGGTGTTTCCAAAAATAAAAAGCGGGTTTCGGGTTTGATTGCCGCTTCCCAGGCCGATAAATCCGTCAATGTGACAAAATCAGTTTCCACACCGAATTTGCCAAAATAATTCTGAAACATCAATACCGTATTGCCAAACACGCTGCGCGAGCACACGACATGATCGCCCGCTTTCAACAAGCCCATACCCACCGCCATAATCGCCGCCATCCCCGAGGCAAATGCCAGACAGCGCTGACCTTGCTCCATTGCTGCCAGACGATCCTGAAATGCACTGACGGTCGGATTGGTGAAACGGGAGTAAATATTACCCGGCTGTTTGCCGGTAAAGCGTAAAGCCGCCTCTTCCGCGCTGTTAAAGACATAGCTTGAGGTGGTAAAAATCGGTATGCTGTGTTCGGCTTCCTGCGTCCGATTTTGCCCTGCACGGATCGCCTGGGTTTCGAGGGAGTATTGATTCCAGTCTGTTTTGCTCACGTTTGTTTTCCAGTATTAAAATGCCTGTTTTAAGCATATAATTAATTTTATTAACCACGAATAAACACAAAAAGACACGAATATTTCTTGTGTATTTGGTTAGCTCGCTGCCAGGCTCCAGCTTGGGAACAAGGAAACGTATATCACCTGAATTCAAGTCATTTAATTTAACCACGAATAATCACAGATGTTTTCAGGTTATCCGTTTTGGTTACGGATTAAGTCAATACCTCTTAAGCGTTAATGGTGATTTTGCATCTCGATAATAAAATTATCGTTACATCGTTGCTGATTTTGCGCATCATCGTTGCGCAAGGCTTCAATCCTGTCCAGATACGCCTGATCAATATCACCTGTGACATATTGACCGCTAAAACACGAGGTATCAAACTGTTGTATTTTAGGGTTACCTCGACGTACCGCATCAATCAAATCTTCTAAATCCTGATAAACCAGATAATCGGCACCAATGGTCTCGCAGATTTCCTCCGTCGTGCGATTATGTGCAATCAGTTCATGGGCGGCCGGCATATCGATACCATAAACATTGGGATAGCGTACCGGTGGCGCTGCGGAGGCCATATAGACTTTTTTGGCACCCGCATCACGTGCCATCTGAATAATCTGTTCCGATGTTGTTCCTCTGACAATCGAATCATCCACCAGTATCACATTCTTGCCTTCAAATTCCAGACTGATGGCATTCAACTTCTGCTTAACCGATTTACGCCGCATTTGCTGACCGGGCATAATAAATGTTCGGCCAATATAGCGGTTCTTGATAAAGCCTTCCCTGAACTTGACACCCAGGTGATTGGCTAATTGCAATGCGGAGGTGCGGCTGGTATCAGGAATGGGAATCACGACATCAATATCATGATTTGGCCATTCGCGAAGTATCTTTTCAGCCAGTTTTTCACCCATACGTAAACGCGCTTTGTATACCGAAATGTCATCAATAATGGAATCCGGCCGGGCAAAATAAACATGCTCAAAAATACACGGGCTATACATCGGATTCTCTGCACATTGGCGCGTTTGCACCGATCCTTCGGCGTCAATAAAAATCGCTTCGCCCGGTTCCAAATCACGTGTACGCGTAAAATCCAGAACATCCAGGGCGACATTTTCCGATGCAATCATATAATCAATACCGGACTCTGTTTTGCGCTGACCATAAACAACCGGCCGAATACCATGTGGATCACGAAAGGCCAGAATACCAAAGCCTGCAATCATCACCACGGCAGCGTATGCGCCCCGGCAGCGCTGATGCACCTTGCTCACCGCGGTAAAAACATCATCGGCCGTAATTTTGAGTTTGCCCAATTGTTGTAATTCATGGGCAAAGACATTGAGCAAAATTTCTGAATCAGAGTCGGTATTGATATGACGCTGATCCTGTTGATACAACTCTTTTTTTAACTGTTCGGTATTGGTCAGGTTACCATTGTGTGCCAAGGTCAATCCGAATGGGGAATTCACATAAAACGGCTGGGCTTCAGCCGAGCTGGTACAACCTGCCGTTGGATAACGTATATGTCCAATCCCCATATTGCCACGCAATCGTAGCATCTGGCTGGTTGAAAAAACATCGCGTACCAGACCATTATCCTTACGTAAATAAAATCGGTTCCCTTCGCAGGTAACAATCCCAGCCGCATCCTGGCCGCGGTGCTGTAAAACAGTCAGCGCATCATAGAGTTCCTGATTGACATTCTGATGGGCAACAATGCCGGCAATTCCACACATAAAAACAACCTGATTTATTAATGATAATGAATATAATCTGCCATACCCGACGGCAAATGCTGCCCCAGCCATTCGGCGACAGACTGTAATGGCGGTATCAGTTGTGATTCTTTCCACCACGGATCGGCGGGCAAAGGCGTCAACCCGGC
>CAJXMF010000045.1 GCA_913056195.1 uncultured Methylococcaceae bacterium
TTTCTAAGCTGCCTGTGCGGCAGTGAACTGTAATTTTAACCGGAAATAGCCTGTTACAACAAGCACTTATTATTGTTTTTGTCGTTTTACCCTTTTTTATCAGGCTATTTCCAAGTCTTTGATTTAGTTATCTATTTTTAAAGAGCATTTTTCTTTTGTCTAAATTGCCTGCCAGCAGTGGACAGCCATTCGTAATTTATGGGGCGTCGAACCCTGAAAATATCCGTTTGTTAAATAATTCAGCGGTTGAGCTGACAAGTTTCAACGAGGAGACATCTGGATGCCTGGGGTTAACGACCAGGTTTTTTTCCAAGCCTTGAGGCACGGCTGCGCTAGGGACGAACAATCCAAATTCTCGCCCATATTCCAGCCAGTCTCCACCGATTTGTTGTGTTGAACGCGGCCAGGGAAATTGCGCCCAGTTATCGGGTAATTTATTGTCTGGAAACGTGCTGACTGATGTGCTTTCGTTCAATGCATAAATTCCTAAACGATAATTTTTGGGAACAAGCCTTGGAGAGGGCAGATAGTTTGCCATCTCTAACAGAGCCGTTGCTGGGGATGCCGCAAAATAAAGGACGGCCTGACCGGGTTTGTTCCAACGCGCGCCATCCTGATAACTTGCCCCCAAGCCGGTATAATTTTCGAGATACTTTTCAGGGCAAATCCGGTAAAGGCGCACTATACAAATTCACCGTATTCTATTTTTCGCAGTACCTGAGAAACCCAGCGTCTTCCCTCGTATGTATCGAGTAATGCGATGGGTTTTTCACCTTTCAGAGCAGGCACCGGAGTATTCAGCCATTCCTTGGCCGATTCAATATCACCAAACAATTCCACGGCCTGTTTAAACAGGCGAATGGTGTCCAGCATTTCTTCACTGGCGGCAGAGGACATTTTTTTAAGCCGATAAAAACGACTGAGATTGCTGGATGTTGTCCCGAGAATGCGGACAAAAAGTTCTCGATTGCCGATTATTTTAACGGCACGTTTGACCAGATCCCCCGGCAAGCCGGCGCGAACATGATTGATATAGGCCACCGGATCATCAAGCTGGTTTTCATCAAGTCCCAGGCTACTGAGCAATAATGCGTGTGGAGACATAAAAACCTCATTAAATAATCATTATGATGTAAATATAACATCATAATGATTAAAACAAAACACCCCGGCCGTTATTGTTTTATTACAGAAGCGTTCAAAACCAGGGAACGGTTGCGGTTTTACTCAGGCCGTAACAATCAAACGTCCCTGATACATACTGTTCAGAAAGCGTTTGTTCGATAAACAAACGAAAGCGGTTTTTCTGTTTGGTCTCGGTTTTTTTCTGGCTTTCCATGTGTATGTAGGGTAAATCACAGGCTTTGAGCAGACCGTTTTCTTTTCTGTAGCGGATAACGACATCAAGCGGCTTTTGCAAATGTTGGGCTAGTAACTCGGCCTTTTTTTCTGGCGACTTTACCGCCTTTCTACGAAAACAGGCGTATTTCGATATCTCCGGTACGCTACGGATGGGTTTGACGTGGGTGTAATCCTTCAAACGGAATAACCATTTTTCGGCAGCCAGTTCGATTAGCTGAGATTCTGTTGGCGCAAACAGCCGCAGCTTGCTCCCGAGTGGAAATTTTGTTTTTTTATACTCGGGGAAGGATACCGCAATGGCGGATGAGCCATCGGGGTGTTTATTATCCGCCAGTGCAATATGAATCTGCTGGTAAACCTTGTGCCAGATAAAGCCAATGTGGGTTTCGGCGTCGGGCAGCAGGGTGATGTCTTGGTAGTATTTCATTGCTATTCACCTGCTCCACCAAATACGCCTCCGCGGATAATATTGGCGACGACAAATTTTTTCTGATCAGATTCAATATCGCTATTTACCCAACCTTCCATCAAGGAATATAAATCATTATTTTTAGGTCGGTATGCACGCCCATATTGGGTAACTGAACCGTAAGGTTCAACAGCAATAGGGTATTTCGTTGATGAATCAATATCTATCGTTTCTGTTTTATCTTTTCCTTCAGCTTTAATCAGCATAGTATCGCCATACCAGGTATCGATGGTACGAATGGCATTACCCACTTTGACATTGTGCATGGCAGCCCCACCATTTAGCTGAAACAGCCTTTTCTTTTTCTCACCCATATTCATTTCCTGGGATGGAAAAACATGCTGACCTTTGCCTAGTTTAACGAAAGCATCCACTTTTAATAACACAAAGTTATTTTCCTCGTTACTGGCAATCCCATTTTTAATGGCTGCCGCTATAGTTTGAAGATTTTCATCTTCATGATTTTGATCAAAGTTTATTAAGGAAAACTCATAGGCATCAAATTCAACAGGAACTTCATCATTAACTGATACCTTGATTTTTATATGATCCGCACCGACCCGGTTTCGCCAAAGGAAACGTCCATTAGCGATATTGTATGCATAGCGTAGTGCCAGCTCGCTAAGTTTATCTGTATTCTTAAAGTCTGCCACTTTACTTGCTATTGCCTTGGAAAAATCGGGTTTATTGCAGGCAAATGGCTGCCCAAGATTGCCAATCACTCTTAAAGAAAAACTTAACTTCAGGGTGTCGTTATCCATTGGCAGGTTGGCATCATCGCTGTCTGATGAAACAGGGTTGGGGGCCGTCTTTTTACTGTCATCAATGCCGTAGGCACTTTGTGTTGAACGATTTTGCCTTGTAACAATCGGAATGGGCTTCCATTGTTCGTGCGCATTGAGTTCTTTCCAGTTTCCGGCATACATGAGACCATCTGACGTTTCCAGTTTGCGTTCAAAAGACAACATGCTAGGTAGTGTTATTTTGCTCATTTTTTTCTCCTTGGATTAATTTAAGATGTTATGACCAGTCATCATCGGATGCCTGAATTTGTATTTCTGATGGGGTACCGGCCTCAAGAGCGTTATCATTTTGCTTGCATAGATACCAGTTATTTTCGTACTGATAGTGCCATATTACTTGTGATAACGCTTGTTCGTTCTTAATATGATGAATGCCTTGCCATTCACCAATACTATGCACGGCTTCGACGAAACAAACATCAGTTTCGTTATCACGGGTATTGGCAACTTCTTCGTTTTTATACACATCTGAAATTGCTTTATAGCCAACCATCAGCGGCACCAGAAAGCCGGCCATTGGCTTATTGATATATTCCCAGATCACATTGGTTTTTTCGGTAGGATTACAGTATTCCTGCCATTGTATTAGCAGTTTTTTTGTTGATTTATTTTCAGGCAGTTCAGCAAAATGACTTTTGACGATCTCAGGAATCGTTTCTGGGGAATATGGCTGTTCCAAATGTGTTTGCCACTGTTCCAATAATGGCTGACAGATTTCAGGGTCTGCTTCAGCTTGTTTGAGCAAATATTGATCAATTAAATGACAAACGGGTCTGGTTTTTTGTTTTAGCGCAATAAAATCCAGCCAGGCATCAAACAATTCTGCATTCTCGTTTTGCGTTTGAAGTGTATGAAAGTGCTTTTCAAGATACGAAGAGCGATTCAGCAACACAAACCCAGGGAGCAACTTTCTGATCAGTCGTCGTAACGGTTTTATGTCTTGTTCATCATCAACCGTAAATAACTCAATATCAGCAATATTCAAAATACTTCCCCCTGCTAATCGTTGACGTTGACAGGCTTTGTCCAGCCATTGAATAAAGGTTTCATGGCGAGTTGCGATCTCACCTTCATATTCAATTAATAAAGAAACGGTTAAATCCATTTTGCCTTCTTCAATAACTGGCGGGGAGCCGACTTTGTATTTTGCTTGCTCCCTGTACTGGTACGCTGGGTTTTTGCTTTGCACAAACTGGTTAAAATCATAGGTATGCACTCGATGTTGATGAGCTATCACGGCACAACCTTTTAGTGAAATATCTGCAAAATCCTGATGACTGGAAAGTTTACGGGATAAATGATGGGTGTAACCCAAAAAATGGGTGATTGCTGGAAAGCCCCAAGTAAATCCTGCAACGGCATTGGCGCCTTGTACCTGAATACGATTGAGTAATATATAGTGGCTCATAGCTGATCTCCTTTTTCATAGCTTGTTTCCAACTTTATTTGTTCAGCATGTTCCCGCAAAGGTTGTTCCAAAAGTTTTTTCCATAATCGGGTATGTTCAGCCTTGGGGGTAAATTGGTTATCTTTACCTCTAAGTCGTCGATTCATCCAGGCTGCAAAATCATCACGTATGACTTTTTGCCAGTCCATACTCTGAAGGGCTGTTTGAAATGACTCATCTTCCCGGTATGGATCAAGCAGGTACTGGTGCGCCTTTTTAAGCCGGATAGGTGATTGTTCTGACCAGCCTGACGGCAGGTTTTGAATGGTTCCGACATAAAACAGAAATTCATCAATAATATTGTTTACCCAGCGTTCGAGATGACGAAAACGTTTAGGGTCTTTAATGCTCAAATCCAGTCGTTTGAAGCGCAGCAGGAAGTCACGTAAATAATCCATTTCTGTTCGGATGGTATCGTTGTACAAATCATCGAATAAGGAACGACGGTTAACAGGTGGTTTAAGTTGAGATTGCCAGATAGGAGGTTGGGCTGAAAAAAGATGCAATTTCCCTCCTCTTTTACCATTCAATTGTGAGGCGTTGCTATGGTTGCTTGCTGTTACATTGAGATGAGATCTTTTAGGGTAGATTGTTAATATTTCCGAATTGTATTTTTGTTTTTCATAGGCCATCTTTATTGGTTTTTGTGCATCATCAAAAACTTTGTTGTAAATAGCATGCGCCATTGATGAAGAAACGACATTGCACAATAGATGGTATTTTTTATCTGTCCCCTTGATAGGGAAATATGTTTGCTTGGCAAGCGAGTGGGTTGCGGGATTTCCGCTATTAAGAGACTGTTTAAATCCGGCTATCCATTTATTCAGTAAATCTTCCTTTACTTCATCATCAGGCGGCAGAAAAGGGACGAGGAGATCATTATCTTTGGTAAGTTTTTCGGCAAGTTTCATACCATTCAATTGGAGTTCAAGAAATTGAAAAATCGGGGCAAACTGATTGCCTGCAACAGCACCATCAATGGCTTTATGTTTAAGTGATGATGTTGTTACAAAGCCATCTTTTATTTCATGAATTTCGTCAAAAATGGAAGGACTATCTATTTTTGAATGGGTTAATTTTATGACATGTGTTGCAAAGCTAACGCTAGAAGCATTAGCACAGTTTTTTGAAAGCCAATTGACAGGGTTATATTTTCTATGAATTTGCTTCTGGAATGTTACGTATTTTTTTAACAGTTGAAAACGATTAAGCGATTCAGGCGTTTTCAAAAGCAAGTTTTTTGCTCTTCTCTGTTGAAAAGCAAGGGCGGTCTCTTGCTTGTCTTTTTTATATTTTTTTGAGTCAAAAATATTTACTATTTCTTCCTCACCAAAATATTCAGTTTCATGGTATAACGGCTGAACCCGTTTTATTTCATTTTTAATATATACCTCTTCTTCAGATTTCTGTTTTTCCTGGAGAAACTTCCGGATAACCTGTTCCCAGCTTTCTAATGACGTATTATCATTTTTCATTTATCACTCCTGACATCCTGATAAACACCCAACTGTGGGTTGTAATAATATTTTTCTGAGTAATTTTCATATTCAATCAGTCTCACTTCACCAAATCTTTGGCTGATACTTGATAAATCCAGTTTCATGTCTTCTGCTAGCTTCTGATATATCGTAGTGGCAGTCAAATCAAACCAGAAGCTGTTTCCATCGGTTATTTCCAGTTCAGTTTCTGGATCATAAATTGTAGATTGATCACCAAATTCAGACGGTGATACCCTCTCATTTTTCCATTGCCAGTACGGATTGCGATGGGGACTATCCAGAAAAAGATAATAAGACTCGTCTTTTTTGGCCTCTCTAAAACGTTGCTGACGTTGCATTTCACCGCACCAATGAACCTTATCCTTCCACCAGACTTTTGCTGGGTGGCTGCCAGAAAATAATTGATCTTTTAATGCCCGATGCTCTAACTCAACCAGGTTGACATACTGGTCATCTTTGTTCACCCGAAAACCTTCTGGCAATTGAATCCTTTGTATTGCGGTTATATTTTTATATTGCGCTTCATCCAGATTATCGGATAAATCATGCGAGGCCAGTTTTAATTTGTTTGACTCAAATCCTGGTCTGGAAAAACATATTTCCCTTTTATTTAATGCCTTGTAATTTTTACGTAGCAAAACCAGATTCTCTGAATCAGGTACATTGTCCCTGTGCCGGCGTATTCGACCGGCAAGCTGAATAATGGAACGCATGGAACTGGGTTCAACAATCGCCCAGTCATAATCATGGTCGCGTCCGACTTCGGCAACCGGAGAAGCAAGCACAACAAAAATATGATGCTTGGCTTGCGGGTAATGCACTACAGCCCGTTTGATTTCCATTTGCTGCCCAATGGCATTTGGATCTTTTCGATTGAGAATACTATCCAGATGATTTTCAATCGTTGAACGGATTGCCAAGGGATAACGGCTATGATATACGCAATAGTGAATGTGGGTATCCAGTTCAGCCACTTCCTGTTGTAACAACGATTGGGCAACGGCCACTAATGGATTGATATTCGCCATTCGCACTAGCCCGACCGATAGCGTTATATCGCCTTGTTTTAAGCTATGTGCTTGATGCAATTCCAGGATGGCTTTTTGAATAGTGGCCGCCATATCCTCCGCGATGGTGTTGCCATCACTTTGTTCGACTTCAAGAGGTTTAGCAATTCGCTTAGCCGGAAGTGTTTGTAAATAATCCACACGCTTTTTAATAAAACACTGATGTGTCTCCTGAAATGTCTTAAATGAATCACATAAATGACTTGTGCAGGCCTGCTCATCGAACCAGGCGCAGCTTATAACACCTGACCAGTCTTCCAGATTAGCTTTGGCATATTGTTTCCACCCCGCCTGATAAGCCTGAAACAGTGCAAAAGCTAATGCCGGTGGAATGGTTGCTGTAGATAATAAAATCCGGCTGCCCAACATGCCTGCCCAGTTTACCAACCGGCACAAGGCTGGTAAATCGTTTAACCCAAAGTCATCCGGTTCATCCAGAACCAAGTCAGAAGTCATCAAACGTAACATGGCAGGAATTTGCTTGCCCCCTTTGGTACCCTCAATCGCGGGCATTAAGTGATCTATGGTACAAGCCAACACCGGGGCTGCTATCAATTCATCCAGGCCATGCTGTTTTTTAGTCCATTTGCTGAGGCTATGTGATGAGATATCGCCAGAGTAATGCACAAACAAATCGGGGTCGACTATTTTATCTGCTGATGCACTGCCCAATTCTTCAGTTGATACACGTTCGGATGTGGTCTCTTTTTTATCTGTATTCTGGTTTTCAAACAGTTGTTTAACCGCTGTACCGCCCACAGCAATCGCAAGTTCTTCATCTGATAACCCCAGTTCATCTCGGAATTCCTTGCCAGTCTGCAAAGTCAATACACGCAAGCCTAATGCAACACTGAAACGGATCCGCCCGGTCTTTTGACCAAGTGCAGTCATGATTTTAGCATTGGCACGGGTTTTACCTTTACCCGTCGAGGCCATATTGATACCAAAAAAGCCGTTTTGCAAAGACTCTTGCCCGATTTTTTCTACTAGTTTTCGTGCCTGATCTTGCCAGCCATATTTTTCGTTTAATGTTTTTTTCTTTTCTTTGTCTGGCTCGTTAAATCCAACATTTTTCGTTAATTGTTCTCCGGGTTCCAATGTTGTCAGTGAGGTATTGAGGGTCGTCAACTTCCGGGCTATATCAGTTGCGTGCTTGGCAACGCCTGTTAAATGTTCGTCAAGTTGTTGTTTGAATACCTTCTGGTTATCGGCCCAATCTGTATTGGCGTAAATCTTATAACGGCGATTACGCCATTGCAGGGCCCCATTTTCTCGTGCTTCATCTATTGTTAAAGACGAATAATAATGATCAGCCAGAGTCAAACATAATCGGGCAAGATGGGTGGTGAATAATTGCTCATCGAGCCAATTTGTTTCTGATTGCAGATACACACTCAATTCATTTAATGTCCTTGATGCTATTTCACACGCCTTTGAACGCCATTGGCTGCTTTTAAAAGGTAAGTCATGGAATTGCCAGTTTTCTTTTATACGAACTTTCTGATCATCATCGTTACAATTATGGGAATTCCATAAAGGAATAACGTCTTGATACTGCTGGAGGTGCGCTAATTTTGGCGGATTGTTTGCAGATTCTTTCCAGCCTGGGTAAACAGGTAATTTATGATGGGTTAAGATTAACCAGGCAACCCATCGAGCGAAAGGCGGTAATGTTGTTAGCTTAGGCGTGTGAGATATGTCGTCCAAGCCATCTTTATAACTGGTTAAACATTCGTTACCGTTGATTTCGCTTAAATCTTCCAGCCATGTAACATCCGATTTTTTGCCAACAAATGCCTGAAATAAGCGGTAAGATACCCATTCATGCCGATAAGGTTCAAAATTCTCGGTCTTTACATTTGGAGAAAGCTTTTGCTGAAATAGCATGGAAGCCTTGCCAAAATCATGGAACAGTGCGGAGATAGAGGCTGCCGCTTGTATCACAGGCAACATCTTAAAGGTGTTTTTATCCATAAATTGTTCTATTTCCTGATCTGTCAAATTCACCGGCACAATCCCTTCATGATTAAATTTATCCCGATTACCGACAATCCATAATAGCTCACTGCGGCTGCGACTTCTGATCCAATGGCAGGAGACGGCAGTGTTTTTGGTGGCGGTTTTGCGTAGCAGTTTTTTAACCGCCCTGAGTCCTTCTTCGGTGATGACGGTTTGCCAGGTGCGGCTGCCGATGCGGCCTGCGAAGGCATCGAGAACGCGGCGGGTGCGGTTTAAGGCTTTTTTCTCGCATTCAGAGATGAAGGTGACCATCATAATTCGCTACCTTTTGTTGTTCTATGCATCAAATAAAGCATACAATGATGACTGGATTTGATGGTGATCAGAGAAATATTATGCGTACAACAATAAAAATTGATGATGATTTGTATCAACAAGCGGTGGCATTGACTGGAAAACAAGAAAAAACCGCGTTGATTCGTGAAGCTTTGCATGCTTTGATTGAACGTGAAAGCGCCCGCAGACTGGCTCGTTTGGGTGGGTCGGAGCCTGATCTTGATTCGATTCCTCGCCGTCAATCGAACGATGTAGCATGACGATGGTTTTAGTCGATACCTCGGTCTGGATAGATTTTTTACGTTCGGGGGAAGCCCGATTGACGAGTCTGTTGGAAACCAGCCGGGTTTGTATGCATTCGATGGTTGTGGGCGAGTTGGCTTGTGGCAATTTGCATCATCGTCAGGCGCTATTGAAGCTGTGGAGAAATCTGCCTGGCCTGGTTGAATCCTCTCATGACGAAGTACTGTTTTTTCTGGAACAAAATCGGTTAATGGGACGCGGTATAGGCTATATTGATTTACATTTACTCGCTTCGGTTGCGCTGTCGCCGGATACCCGTTTATGGACACGCGACAAACGCTTGTACAAGGTTGCAACTGAGCTGAATCTGACATTACTTTAAGCCTTGCGGATAATGGTGGGACAGATGAATTGTCCCTCATAATGTGTCACCTTTTAAAGCAATGTCTTTAACCGTATTAAACATAAAATCCAGCACCTTGTGCTGGGTGAATTTTTGCAGGATTTGTTGGCGGAACTCCTGCTCGCTCATGTTTTCCTTGGCGCAGATAAAGGCCCAGGGCAGGATGATGGCATCTTTGATTAAATCGGCGACATCAAACACTAACGCGCCACGTCGGGTTTTACCGTGCATGACGGCAAAGCCGTGTGGAATACCGAGCACCCACAAGGTGCTGGCGGCCAGTCCATAGGCCAGATAGTTGCCGTGATTGAGAAAGGCATTGGCATCATCGGCGTTGTCAAAATTGCGGATAAAATTGCCGCTTTGGGTGCGTGCAACGGCGATTTTATAGAGACGCTTGGTGAGCTGGGCTTCCGCCAGTAATAATTGGGTGACGTTGGGGGTGTGCTCAATTTTTTCGGCAAAGCCGCTCAAGGCCTTGCCGGTGTCGTCATCATCGGATAAAAAGCCTTCCAGTTGTAAATCCTTGTCTTTTGCCCAGCTTTGGCGGATAAATTGAATGCGTTGTTGCTGAAACTGTTTGGCAACGTTTAGGCGTTTGCCTTCATCAAACCAAAAGGATAGCCAGCCTTGCACATATTCGGTCGGCCGGTATTCGCTTTGGGGCGACAGCCATTCGATTTCATTGCTCATCAGCAGCGGTGTACCGCCACCACCACAAAAGCCAATTAACACGCCAGCGGATGCCAGCATTCTGACCGCGGCCTGGGTGATGGAGGTGCCGGTGCCCAGCAAAATTACGGTGGTATTGGCTATGGGAATATTCCAGTATTGTTTTTGTTCGCTGGCTTCGGTCAAGTACAGGACGCGGCCATCTTTTTGCATCACCCGGCATTTTTCCAGATAGTAGATGTTGGCGCGTTTGGAATGCAGGATGGCTTTTAAATCGGTGAGTTGTTCCATACGGGTAACGACGTTGAGGGTGTGATGAAGACACTAAAATCATAGTTCAGTGGCTTGATAATGCAATCGTCGTTGTTGACCGTTGTGGAGCGGCTTTAGTCGCGGGAAGATGTGTTCCCGGATTCTGTGGAACAATGTCGTTATAGGACAAGTTAAACGAGGCGAAGCAGAGCTTCTAAATCAGGCGTTCCCAAACTCCGTTTGGGAACGAGAAGCGAAAACTGAGTGTTACAGGATGTTCCCACGCAGAGCGCGTGGGAACGCGTACCCTTAGATTAAAGTGCTGCGCGGATGCGCTCAAGCGCGTTGCTGAGGTTGTCCATGCTGGTGGCGATGGAGATACGAATATGACCGGGGCAGCCGAAGGCGGTGCCGGGTACCAGGGCGACGCCCGCTTTTTCGATCAGGTATTCGGCAAAATCGAGATCAGAATCAATGCCGCTGAGATTTCCTAAGGCTTTTTGGATATTCGGAAAAACATAAAAGGTGCCGTCGGTGGCCATGCAGTCGATGCCATCGATTTTATTCAGTGCTTCAACGACAAAATCATGGCGTTTTTTAAATTCCTGCATCATGTCGTCAATACAGCGTTGATCGCCGGTTATGGCCGCTTCTGCGGCAACTTGTGAAATTGATGTGGGGTTGGAGGTGCTTTGTGACTGGATTTTACGCATGGCGGCAATAATTTCAGCCGGGCCACCGGCATAACCGATACGCCAGCCGGTCATGGAGTAGGCTTTTGAGACGCCATTTAATACCATGGTGCGTGGGTAAAGTTCGGGACAGGCATTGAGAATATTCACGAAGCGGCCTTTTTGCCAGAGGATATGTTCATACATATCGTCGGTCGCAATCACGATATTGGGGTAGTCCAGTAATACCTCGGCCAGTGCTTTCAACTCGTCCAGGCTGTAGGCGACGCCGGTGGGATTAGACGGGCTGTTGATGACCATCAGCCGGGTTTTATCGGTAATCGCATGACGTAGCTGTTCCGGGCTGATTTTAAAGTGTTGTGCCTGGGTGGTTTCAACAATTACCGGTGTCGCTTCCGCCAGTAATACCATGTCAGGATAAGAGACCCAGTAAGGGGCTGGAATGATGACTTCATCACCTGGATTTAATAGAGCCTGGGCCATATTGTAAAAACTTTGTTTACCGCCGCAGGAAACCAGAATCTGGTTGAGCTGGTAATCAAAGCCATTGTCGCGTTTGAATTTGTCGATAATGGCTTGTTTAAGACTGGGAATACCATCGACAGCCGTATATTTGGTAAAGCCTTTGTTTAAGGCGTCAATCGCCGCTGCCTTGATATGGTCCGGCGTGTCGAAGTCGGGTTCACCGGCGCCGAGTCCAATAATATCCTTTCCGGCTGCCCGCATTTCGGCTGCCCGCGCGGTAATAGCCAGTGTTGGGGAAGGTTTAACCGCTTTGACTCTGTTTGAAAGTTGAATGGTCATGATTCCTCAATTCAAAACTTAAAATAAGTCAATATTATAACGCGATGTTATATAATGCCCTAATTTAAAAGGTTGTTTTTGTTCGTGAAAAAAGCATTTGAAATTCAGAGTCGTTATCAGCCTGCAGGTGATCAGCCGGAAGCGATTGCGCGCCTGGTCGAGGGGCTGGAAGATGGTGAATTGCATCAAACCTTGCTTGGCGTGACCGGTTCAGGGAAAACCTTCACCATGGCCAATGTGATTCAAAAGACGCAACGGCCGGCCATGATTCTTGCGCCCAACAAAACGTTGGCAGCGCAGTTGTATGGGGAAATGAAGGAGTTTTTCCCCAAAAACAGTGTTGAATATTTTGTGTCTTATTATGACTATTATCAACCGGAAGCCTATGTGCCGGCCTCGGATACCTTTATCGACAAGGATGCTGCATTAAACGAACATATCGAGCAAATGCGGCTGTCGGCGACCAAAGCGTTGATTGAACGGCGCGATACTATTGTCGTGGCGACGGTGTCGTCGATTTATGGCCTGGGCGAGCCGGCCTCGTATTTCAAAATGGTTTTGCATCTGGTACGGGGCGATATGATCAGTCAGCGTGATATTTTGCGTCGATTGGCGGAAATGCAATATACCCGTAACGATACCGATTTGCGGCGGGCGACTTACCGGGTGCGTGGCGAGGTCATCGATGTCTTTCCGGCTGAATCAGAAGAACAGGCGCTCAGGATTGAATTGTTTGATGATGAAATTGAGCGCTTGTCGATGTTTGACCCGTTGACGGGGGAAGTATTATACAAACTGGCGCGTTTTACCCTGTATCCTAAAACGCACTATGTGACCCCGCGGGAAAAACTGCTCAGTGCGGTTGAGGCGATTAAGGATGAGCTTAAGCAACGTCTGGAACAGTTACGCGATTTGAACACGCTAGTTGAAGCGCAGCGCCTGGAGCAACGCACTCTGTTTGATATCGAAATGATTCTGGAGGTGGGGTATTGTTCGGGGATCGAAAATTATTCGCGTTATTTATCGGGACGGGGGCCAGGCGAGTCCCCACCGACGATGTTTGATTATTTGCCGGATGATGCCTTGGTATTTATTGATGAAAGCCATGTCACCATTCCGCAAATCGGCGCGATGTATAAAGGGGATCGCTCGCGTAAGGAAACATTAGTGGAATACGGATTTCGGTTGCCATCAGCGTTGGATAACCGGCCGCTGAAATTCAATGAATTTGAACAGAAGGCGGGGCAGCGTATTTATGTGTCGGCGACGCCCGGCCCTTATGAAAAAGAACATTCAGGTGTATTTGTCGAGCAGGTTGTGCGGCCGACCGGGTTATTGGATCCTGAGATTGAGGTGCGCCCGGCAACCACTCAGGTGGATGATTTGCTGTCCGAAATTCGCATCCGGGTTGAGCGTAAAGAACGGGTGTTAGTAACCACGCTGACCAAAAGAATGTCGGAGGATCTGACCGATTATTTGATGGAGCACGATGTCAAGGTGCGCTATCTGCATTCCGATATTGATACGGTGGAGCGGGTGGAAATTATTCGCGACCTGCGTCTGGGGCAATTTGATGTGTTGGTCGGCATCAACTTGCTACGGGAAGGCCTGGATATTCCAGAAGTTTCGCTGGTGGCCATTTTAGATGCGGATAAGGAAGGCTTTCTGCGCTCTGTAGTGTCTTTGGTGCAGACAATTGGCCGGGCCGCCCGGAATGTCAATGGCAAGGCGATTCTGTATGGCGACCGCATTACCGCATCTATGCGTCAGGCGATCGAGGAGACAGAACGACGAAGGGAAAAACAGATTCAGTTTAACCGGCAGCATGGTATCGAGCCTGAAACCGTGTTCAAGTCAGTCACCGATATTTTGGAAGTGGCAATTCCAGGCGCGGGGTCGAAGGTTGCTAAAGTTGATAATAAAGTCGCAGAAACGCTGGCCGATTACCATGCATTGTCGCCGAAACAAGCCGCGAAGACCTTAAAAAAATTGGAAGATCAAATGTATCAGGCGGCCAAAAACCTGGAGTTTGAGGAGGCCGCGCGTATTCGCGACGAGATTAAATTATTGAAAAGTGAAATAGTCGTTTAAGGGGGACACATGAAAACAATTTTAATTACCGGGGCCAATCGCGGCATTGGCCTGGCTTTCAGTCAGTTTTATGCACAGCAGGGTGACCAGGTTTTGGCGTGCTGCCGTCACCCTGAAACGGCGACCGATTTACAACAGTTGGCTGAAACATTTCCGGCTATTCAGTGTTATCAACTGGATGTATTGGATCGGCAAGGTATCGATGATCTCGCCGAAGACTTGAGCGATGTCACGGTCGATATTTTAATTGCGAATGCGGGTATTTATGGCGATACACCGGAGCATCCGTTTGGCAAGCTGGATTATGAGGCGTGGTTGAGAACGCTGGAAACGAACGTATTGGGCGCCGTTAAAACTGCAGAAGCCTTTTTGCCACATTTAAAACGCAGCGGAGCCCCGGTCATTGCCGCGATCAGCAGTCTAATGGGGAGTATCACAGATAATGGCGGTGGCGGCAGTATTTGCTATCGATCCAGTAAGGCCGCATTGAATGCAGCGATGAAGAGTATTTCCATCAATTTAAAACCCGCCGGAATCGGTGTGCTTATTTTTCACCCCGGCTGGGTGCAGACTGATATGGGCGGGCCTAATGCATTGATTGATACGGCGACCAGTGTGCAGGGTATGATGGCCGAGATCAATCAATTCGATCTATCTAAAACCGGACAATTTATCAAATATGATGGGACGCCAATGCCTTGGTGAGGGGGCGGCAGGCAGGCAAAGCCTTTTTCCGGATGAGCACTGAAAAAGTGCTGTTCCCGGCACACTATAAACAACGGGATGAGCAGATCTGAATAAAAATAAACGAGTACAGCACCTATAAAAACTATTCATCAAAGTAAAATTGGTGCTGTGCTAGCCGAAACGCCCGGTAATATAATCTTCAGTCTCTTTTTTATCCGGCTTGGTAAACATGGTGCTGGTATCGTTAAATTCGACAATTTCACCCAGATAACAGAAAGCCGTGTAGTCAGATACACGTCCGGCCTGCTGCATGTTGTGTGTTACGATCGCAATGGTGTAGTCCTCTTTCAATTCGCTGATCAACTCTTCGATTTTCAGGGTCGAAAGTGGATCAAGTGCAGAAGCCGGTTCATCCAGCAATAATACTTCTGGTTTTACGGCGATAGCGCGAGCAATACACAGACGCTGTTGCTGACCACCCGATAATTCAGTCCCGCTTTGACGTAGTTTATCTTTAACCTCATCCCATATAGCGGCTTCTTTCAGCGCCCATTCAACGCGCTGATCCATCTCGTGACGTGACAGCTTTTCATACATCTTTACGCCAAAAGCAATATTGTCATAAATTGACATTGGAAACGGTGTTGGCTTTTGAAATACCATGCCGACTTTGGCTCGGATTTGGTTTACATCCTGTTCTTTAGACAAAATATTCTGACCATCCATGATCACTTCGCCTTCAGAGCGTTGACCGGGATAGAGGTCATAAATACGGTTAAAAACACGTAATAAAGTCGATTTTCCACAACCCGATGGACCGATAAATGCGGTGACTTGTTTTTCCGCAATATCCAGACTGATATTTTTAAGTGCGTGGAACTTGCCATAGTAAAAATTCAAATCACGAACGCTGATTTTGATGGCCGTCTCTACGGCTTTTGAGCGTGACCGGGTCATGCTGGCATCAATTCGAAGATTGCCGGCAGGTTCTTGCACGTCGTCAGCGCTGGTGCTTTCGTCACCCTGCATCGTTGAGAATGTATTATTCATTGTAGTAGCGATTTCAGACATAACTATTAACTCATTTTTCGTGTACGCAATACATATCGCGCCAGAATATTCAGTAACAAAATGGTAAACGTAATCAGCAACGCACCAGCCCATGCCAGGTGTTGCCAGTCTTCATAAGGACTCATGGCAAACTGGAAAATAACCACCGGCAAGTTGGCCATTGGTTGATTCAGGTGACTACTGTTAAATTGGTTGTTAAGTGCGGTAAATAACAGTGGCGCGGTTTCACCACTGATGCGTGCCAGTCCCAGCATCACACCGGTGAGCATACCGGCACGGGCGGCACGATAGACAACTATGGTGATCACTTTCCATTGTGGTGCACCCAGTGCAGCCGCCGCTTCACGCATGCTGTCAGGAACCAGACGCAACATGTCTTCGGTGGTTTTGACAACAACAGGTAACATAATCAAAGCCAATGCAACACTACCCGCCCAGGCAGAAAAATGCCCCATAGGAACCACCATCAGTTCATAGATGAAGACGCCAATAATTATGGACGGGGCACTGAGCAAAATATCATTGACAAAACGCACGATGGGTGCAAAACGTGAAGATCGACTAAATTCGGACAGGTAAGTCCCCGCTAATATGCCAATGGGTGTTCCAATAGCAACGGCAATGGCTGTCATGATAAGGCTGCCCTTGATGGCATTGATCAAACCACCAGCACTGCCAGGCGGTGGGGTAATTTTTGTGAACACATCCATATTGAGCCATGGCAAGCCATGATCTAATAAGGTCCACAGTAACCATGTCAGCCAGAATAGACCAAACAAAGTGGTAAGAACGGAAGCCGTCAGGTTAATCGCATTAATAAGGCGTCTACGTCTATAAATACTTATCATATTGACCTCAGCTCCGTTGACCCGATGATGCTTCCAGTCGCATTAGCAGCAGTTTGGCCAGCGCCAGTACGACAAAGGTAATCAGGAATAATATTAAACCCAGCTCGATAAGCGCTGATGTATACAATTTTCCAACTGCTTCGGTAAATTCATTTGCCAGCGTTGACGATATCGTATTTCCCGGCATAAACAGAGAAGGGCTGATTCGTTGCGCATTACCGATAACGAAGGTAACGGCCATCGTTTCACCCATAGCACGACCCAGCCCCAGCATGATGCCACCGATAACGCCGACACGGGTGTAAGGAAGGACGATATTCCAGACGACTTCCCAGGTCGTCGCACCCAGACCATAAGCAGATTCTTTCAACACTGTTGGCACCACGTCAAATACATCGCGCATAATCGATGCAATGAATGGAATGATCATAATGGCCAGAATCAGTCCAGCGGTAAACATACCGATACCCATGGGAGGACCATCAAACAGAACGCCGATAAATGGCAAGCCGCCGAAGTGATCGGTAATCCAGGGCTGCACATTGTCAGCGAAGATAGGCGCAAAAACAAACAGACCCCACATACCGTAGATAATGCTGGGAATGGCGGCTAATAATTCAACGGCGGTACCGATGGGACGCTTGAGCCAGTTGGGTGCCATTTGCGTAATGAACAAGGCGATACCAAAACTGACGGGCACAGCAATGATTAAGGCGATGGTTGATGTGACCAGTGTGCCGAAAATGGCTACAGCGGCTCCAAAATCCTGGGTAACCGGGTTCCAGGCTGAACTGGTCAGAAATCCAAAGCCAAATTTCTGCAGTGCGGGGTAAGCTCCGATAACTAATGTAATCAGAATACCAATAACAGAGCCAAAAACGATAAAGGCTGTCAGGTAGGTGCTACCGCGGAATAAGCTGTCTAATCTGGCACCACGCTTTAATGCGAGATTGGGCTGGTTGGATATTACAGTTGGCTGATTCAACATCAGTCTCCGTCTAAAATTCAATAAACAAAAAGCGAAGGCGTTACCTTTTGGCAACTCCTCCGCGATTCATCAGACATGCATAAAGATTGTCTGAAAAGATGCAATTAAAAATTAAACATTAAACCGTATGTACAGACAGCATTGCCTGATCTATCTTTGATGTTGTTGGCCCAGGTTTTTTCAACCAGGCTGACAACACTTGATGGCATGGGAACATAGTCCAGCTGTTGTGCCATCGCGCCGCCATTATGATAAGCCCAATCGAAGAATTTGAGTACTGCTGCAGCGTTCGCAGGCTTATCCTGAGTTTTGTAAACCAGGATGAAAGTCGCGCCAGTAATAGGCCAGCTCTTGGCACCCGGTTGATCTGTCAGTACCATGTAGAAGCCAGGAGCATGTGCCCAGTCAGCATTAGCTGCGGCAGCCTGGAAGTTTTCACTGGTAGGTGACACGAAGTTACCTGCCTGGTTTTGCAGCTGTGCATAGCTCATTTTGTTTTGCAGAGCGTAAGCATATTCAACGTAACCGATTGAGCCTTTGATACGTTTAACGTAAGAAGCTACACCTTCGTTACCTTTGCCACCCACACCGGCAGGCCATGAAACAGCTTTGTCATTACCGATGTTATCTTTCCAGGTGCTGCTTACTTTGCTCAGATAGTTCGTGAAGATCCAGGTTGTACCCGAGCCATCAGAGCGATGAACAACAGTGATCGCACTGTTTGGCAGAGTCAGACCTTTGTTCAGTTCTGCAATACGTGAGTCATCCCACTTTGTGATTTCGCCCATGAAGATTTGAGCCAGGACTTTACCGCTCAAGTGCAAATCACCTGGTTTAACACCAGGAATGTTGACGACAGGAACAACGCCACCCATAACCATAGGGAATTGCATCAGACCCGCTTTATCCAGCTCTTCTGGTTGCAAAGGTGCGTCAGATGCACCAAAGTCAACTGTTTTTGCTTTGATTTGTTTGATACCACCACCAGAGCCAATAGACTGATAGTTCATTTTTACGCCAGTAAGCTTGGCATAAGCTTCTGCCCATTTAGCATAGACTGGGTAAGGGAAAGTCGCCCCTGCGCCGGAAATCTCTTTGACTTCATCAGCGTTTGCAATACCTGCTACAGACATAGACAGGAATGCTGCGCCAATAAAAATTCGGTTTACAAATTTTTTGTACATAATTTGATTCCTTGGTTCCAATAAATTGAACTTGCTGAAATTGCGCTGAAGATAATGCTTACCTTCAGCAACATGAACTAGGGTATCAATCTAATGTGACATATGTATGACATAAACCGGCTATCTTAGGTTGGTGCTGTACTAGAGGTTAGATGCGAAAATATAGCTTTCAAATTGTGCCAGCGATAATGGTTTGCTGAAGTAATAGCCTTGAGCATAATCACAGTTTGCGGATAACAGCTTGAGCTGCTGTTCCTTTTCCACGCCGGTAGCGATAACACGGATTTTAAGACTGTTAGCCATGATTGAAATCCCGTTAATCATGGCGGCATCAGCGTTGTTTTCTGTAATTTTATAAATAAAGGAACGGTCGATTTTAATATAATCGACTGGTCTTTTTGTCAGACATGTTAAAGAAGAATAACCGGTGCCGAATTTATCCAGCGCGATTTTGATGCCTTCTTCTTGTAAGGCGAGAATATTGGCATGGTAGCGTTTGTTTTCTTCCAGAAACAAGGATTCATTGACCTCGAAAATGATTTGCTTTGTAGGCACTTGTTTATCATGCAGGATTTTGATCCATTCCTGGTGACAATTGCTGGTATTGTATTGATGAACAGACTGGTTCAGTGAAATGGAGAGCCGGGGCAGGTTAATCTGAGACCAACGCTTAATGTGTTCTGCAATGGTGGTGATGACCGAGGTGCCGATTTCTTTGATAATGCCGCTTTCTTCTGCAATCGATAAAAATTGTTCCAGTGGAATGTTACCGTGCTGTGGATCCTGCCAACGTAATAATGCTTCGGCAAACACGACTTTATGGCTGTGAATATCGATCACGGGTTGATATTCCAGTCTGAATTCATTATTGCGTAAAGCTTTATGGATACGGTTGATAATGGTTTGTCGATGCAGGGTTTCTTGTTGCAACTCGGGCGTGAAAAAATAAAAATTATTGGGTGAACGGGTTTGTTTTTTAGCCTGATACATGGCTTTATCGGCATTTTTCAATAATTCGTCCAGGCTATCGCCATTATCGGGATAAACAGCGATGCCGATGCTGCCGGAAATGAATATTTGCTGGTTTTCAAATAGTACTGGCTTGGAAAATTCAGCAAAAATCTTTTGGGCAATATGCTCGGCATCGCTGGCTTTTTCCAGTTCTGGCACCAGTATGACAAATTCATCTCCGCCCAGGCGCGCGATTGTATCGGATTCACGAGTTGCCAGTTTTAATTTGTGCGTTGTTTCTTTTAATAAAAAGTCTCCAGCAGCATGGCCTAAATGGTCATTGATCCATTTAAATTTATTCAAATCCAGTAACATAAGGGCCAGGCAGGATTGATTACGATGTGCCAGCTTTAGCGCACTTTTCAGCCGGTCGGCGAGTAATATTCGATTAGGAATCTGCGTTAAGGGGTCATAATTTGCTTGCAGTTTAATATTGGCCAACAGAGCCTGCTGGCTGCGAATATCGCGAATAACCGAAATCATTTGGTTGATATGACCTGATTTATCGCGCAACACGGCTGTGGATTGCCAAACCGGAATGCTTGAATTCTGACCGTGAAGTTTGGTCTGGCCTTGCCAGAAATAACGTTTCTGGAGGGATTGTTCAGGGTTTTGCCAATCAAAGTCAGACTTTTCCGTCATTAACAGGCTGGCGGGCTGATATAAAACAGCAGCGGGCGAAAAACCTGTGAGTTGGGTAAAGCCTGGATTAACAGAAATGATACGGTTTTCTGTGTCACAAATAACCACGGCATCAGGGGTGTGGTCAAAATAAGACAGTTTGAGATGGTTGATTTGTTGCGTCGTATTGGACGATTGTTTTTTTATCTTGCCCGATATTCGACAGATCATGCCGCGCTCGTTGAGCTCCGGCTTGATATGTAGATGATAAAAAACAGGTCGTCCGGTTTTATCTGGATAACGAAAACTATAATCAACAGCTTTATGCGCAAACAAACAGATATTATTTTGTGTTTCAACCAGTGCGCGATCATCCGAGTGAATATGTTGAATAAAAGACCCATAACGTGCGCGGTGGGTTTCTTTCTCTCCGGGCCAATTCCAGTAAACACGGTCCTCAGTCGGCAACCATTCCCATCGGCCCTCTGTTTCAGTTGACGGCTGTATTGGTTCTTTATGCTTGAATAGATGCGGGGGGTGTTGCCTACTGTCATGAAGCTGGAAGAGTTTAACGCATAGGTCTTTGAAGAAAACATGTGGAACCGGGTTTTTAATTACGATGTCCTGACAGCCTAACTGCATTGCTTTGACGGAGAGTTGAAAATCTTGCCAGGCACTGACCAGAATGGAGGGTAGGTGTTTATTTAATGCATGTAAGCGTTCTAAAAAATTTATGGCGCGACGGCTTTGATTACCCACATCCAAAACCAGGACATGATAGCGATGAAAACGAGTTTTATAGAAGAAATCATTTTCATCATGGATGATTTCAATGTGATAGCCCTTGTAAGCAAAGCGTATTTTTAATTGCTGCAGTAACAATTCATTTTCATCTTCACTTTGATCCAGATAAAGTATTTTATATTGATTTTCCATAATGGACTGTGTGGGTTAAAGTGTCATACGCTGAAATTCATCGTAGCGATGTTGATAAGTAATGCAAAATAAAATTAGTGGTGAATGCAATAAGTAACAGGATGATACCTAACGCCAGACCTAACTCAAAATTACCTTTGCTGGTTTCCAGGGCGATCGCTGTCGTCATCGTGCGCGTGGTGCCTTGAATGTTACCGCCCAGCATCATGGCGGCGCCGACTTCACCGATGGCGCGACCGAAAGCGGTGACGACGGCGGCTAATAAGGCAAGGCGGCATTCGGTCATGATCGTCTGAATTTTTTGGCGTGTATTCGCGCCTAATAGCTGTAATGTTTCCAGTAACCGGGCATCGCCTGATCTGACGGCTACGATCGTCATGCTTAAAATTAAAGGCAGAATGAGGACCGTTTCACCCAAAATGACGGCATTTTTAGTATACAGCATGCCTAAGTCTCCCAGTGGGCCACGGCGACTGAGTAAACCATAAAAAATCAAACCGACCATGACCGTTGGCATGGCAGTCAGCGTTTGCAAAATATGCTGCAGGGCAGTTTTGCCGGGAAACGACTTTATCGCGATTAACACGCCGCAAGGTAGTGCGATGAGACTGGCTAAAAGACAGGCGGTCAGCGAAATCGTTAACGAGGTGGCGACGATGTGCCAGGTTTCTGGATCAAACTTTAAAATCAAAGCCAGGGCGGCCTGTAAGGCTGTGAAAAAATAATCCATCGCTTCATCGACGCCAGTGGCCTGATTTTCCGCCTGATTTTTCCAGCAGTTGAATCGAATGCATGACCATGCCTCGATCGACGGCTTTACACATGTCGTAGATCGTCAATAGAGCGATTTGGGTGGCGGTCAATGCCTCCATTTCAACGCCGGTCTGCCCCTGGGTTTTGACGGTGGTCAGGCAATGTACGCCGCCGTTTTCAGGCTGAGGCGTGAGTTTTATCTCAACATGGGTAATGGGGAGCGGGTGACACAGCGGGATTAAATCGGCGGTTTTTTTGCTGGCCATAATGCCGGCAATGCGCGCGATGCCGAGCACATCACCTTTTTTATGTTGGCCCGACTCGATCAATCGCAGGGTGTCATCCTGCATGCTGATAAAGCCTTCGGTGATGGCGGTGCGGGCGGTGCTCGCTTTGTCGCCGACATCTACCATATGGGCTTCGCCGGATTGATTAAAATGCGTCAGTTGAGTCATTGTCGGATAATATATAAAGCTTGTGATTGTAATATTGAGTGGGGTGCTATGTCGATTAAAGTCCGTTATTTTGCCAGCTTAAAAGAGCAGTTAGGGCGAGATGAAGATAATTTAGAAGCAGTGCGGGAATATACGGTCAGCCAGGTCTGGACTGAAGTCAATCCTGGACAGGCGATGCCGGATAATGTGTTGATTGCCGTCAATATGGCTTATGTCGATCAGGCTGCAGTCGTCAAAGATGGCGATGAAGTCGCTTTTTTTCCGCCGGTGACAGGAGGCGAAAGATGAAGGTCAGTGTTATAGACCATCTATTTGATCCTTGGCAAGTGGTTGCCGACTATCAGCAAGGCTTGACGGCGTTAAAAGGAAAATATGGCGCGACCTGTCTATTTGTCGGCACCATGCGTGATTTTAACGAGGATGATTCGGTTAAAGGCATGTATCTTGAGCATTATCCCGACATGACTGAAAAACAATTGCTGGCGTGTTTGCAGCAGGCCGCTGACAAATGGTCGGTGCTGGATGCGTTGTTATTGCATCGGGTCGGAGATATTTATCCGGATGAACCGATTGTCGCCGTGGCCATCTGGAGTTCTCATCGCGGTGATGCCTTTGATGCCTGCCGCTTTGTGATGGAACAGCTGAAATCAAATGCACCGTTCTGGAAAAAGGAATTACTGACCTCCGGTGAATCCCGCTGGGTGGAGAAAAACACGAATGGTTACGCTAAAAAATCATAACAGAGGGGACGGTAAGGAGAGTAGGAGAGAAACCAGCTTTTAGCGGAAGTATGGATTTTTTGGGGGCTTGCCTACAAAATTAGTAACTACTCAGCGAGTTTGGGGCTGAAGGCATAGGCTATTGATTTATAAGGAC
>CAJXMF010000046.1 GCA_913056195.1 uncultured Methylococcaceae bacterium
GCCTGATAAATCAACAGCCTATGCCCACAGAAGAATTTACGCTGAGTAGTTACGACAAGTTTTAGTTGTCGAAGTTATTTTATGAACGTTCCTAAAGATGGTGAATAGTGATGAAGCAGGCTCCAGAACATATTTTAAAACTGCTCGAGCCGGTTATTGAAGGTCTGGGTTATGAATGCGTTGGGATTGAATTTAATTCACATCCAAAAAACAGTGTACTCAGGATTTATATCGACAGCGAAAACGGTATCACAGTTGATGACTGCTCAAAAGTCAGCCATCAGGTCAGTGGTGTATTGGATGTCGAAGATCCCATAAAATCTGAATATAACCTGGAAGTTTCGTCACCAGGCGCCGATCGCCCTTTCTTTAAGTTAGAGCAGTTTCGGCAGTTTATAGGACAAACCATTACGGTAACGTTATTTTCACCGATAAAACAACGTAGAAAAATTACCGGGCAAATTGTTCAGGTTGAAGATGATGGCGTCATTGTTGTGGATGACGGAGATCAAAATTATTCCATTCCATTAAAAGCGATGAGTAAGGCCCGATTAGTGCCGGAATTCTCGATTAAATAAGGAGTTTTTAAGTGGCAAATAAAGAAATATTACTCGTGGCAGATGTTTTTGCTAACGAAAAGGATATTGATAAAGAGATTATTTTTCAGGCGCTGGAGTCAGCGCTGGAAGCGGCGACAGTCAAACGGCATGAAAACAGGATTAAGGTTCGGGTTAATATTGATCGGCAGACAGGTGATTATGAAACATTCCGGCGCTGGGAGGTTGTGGCGCCGAATGACGAAGTCGATGGTGATGTAGAATTTCCTGAATCGCAAGTTCTGTTGGAAGTCGCGCAAATGGATAATCCTGATATTCAGGTGGGTGATTTTGTGGAAGAACCTATCGAGTCGGTGGGATTTTGCCGTATCGCAGCGCAGACAGCCAAACAGGTCATCATCCAGAAAGTGCGTGAAGCGGAACGAAAAAAAATTGTCGATGCCTATCAGAGTCGTGTTGGCGAATTGATTACCGGTGTCGTTAAACGGATCGAAAAAGGTAATGTATACCTGGATTTGGGCGGTAATGTCGAAGCTTTCATCCCTCGGGATGAAATGATTCCCAGAGAATCCATGCGCATTGGCGATCGGATTCGAGGCTACTTGAAAGACGTGCGATCAGAAGCCAGGGGACCACAGTTATTTGTCAGTCGTACGGCACCGGAGTTATTGATTGCTCTGTTTAAGCTGGAGGTGCCGGAAGTTAACGAAGGCTTGATTGAAATCAAGGGCGCGGCACGTGATCCGGGTTCGCGGGCAAAAATTGCGGTTAAAGGCCATGATCCAAGGCTGGATCCGGTGGGGGCTTGCGTGGGTATGCGGGGGTCGCGAGTGCAGGCAGTTTCTAATGAACTGGCCGGCGAACGGGTCGATATTATTTTATGGGACGAAAACGAAGCGCAGTTTGTCATTAATGCGATGGCACCTGCGGAAATCGAATCCATTGTTGTGGATGAAGATAAACACAGCATGGATGTTGCGGTAGCCACCGATAGTTTGTCGCAGGCCATTGGGCGCGGTGGGCAAAATGTACGCCTGGCCAGTGAGTTGACGGGCTGGGAGTTGAATGTGCTGGATGCGCAACAGCAGGAACAGGAGCAGGATGCTGTCCTTGCAAAAATTAAACAGGATTTTATTGAACAATTGGATGTGGATGAGGAAATTGCCCAGGTACTGGTTGATGTTGGTTTGACCGATATTGAAGAAATTGCCTATGTACCGGTTGATGAAATGCTGGAGATCGAAGGCTTTGACGAAGAGCTGGTCGAAGAATTGCGTAACCGGGCTAAAGACGCCTTGTTGATAAAAGCGATTGCGTCAGAAGAAAAAGTTGAAATCGCTGAGCCGTCTCAGGATCTGCTGGAAATGGAAGGTATGGATGAAGAGCTGGCGAAAGAATTGGCGGCAAAAGGTATTGCGACGATGGACGATTTGGCGGAACAGGCGGTAGACGATTTGCTGGAGTTTACCGGAATGGATGACGAAAAGGCAGCAAAATTGATTATGAAGGCGCGCGAACCATGGTTTGCAGAAAGTCAGGACAAATAAGGCAGGAGGAAAAGTATGAGTGATAAAACAGTACAAGAAATGGCGCAAGCAATTGGAATTCCTCTGGAGCGCTTTTTAGAACAAATAAAAGGGGCAGGCCTGTCCGCTCGATCGCCGGATGATCTCATCACAGAAGATGAAAAACTTAAATTACTGACGTTTTTGCGCAAACGACATGGTAAAGAGGGTGAGGTTGAAGATGTTGCGCCGCGCAAAATCACCTTAAAACGACGGAAAGTTTCAGCGCTTAAGCAGTCTTCTGCGCCGGGGACCGGTAGCAAAACAGTTAATGTGGAAGTCCGCAAGAAGAAAACTTACGTCAAGCGTAGCGAGGCGCCAGCCTTGACGCCAGAGGAGGAAGAGGCTTTGCGGGCTAAAAAATTGTTGGAAGAACAACAGAAGCAGATTGAGGCTGAGCGAGAAGCCGCACGCCAACGTGAAGAAAAACTGCAACAGGAAGCTGAAGAGAAAAAACGCCAGGAAGAAGCGCGTGCAAAAGAGGCTGAGGAAAGAGCCAGACAGCAGGCTAAGGCGCAGGAAGCGCAAGCGGCAAGCGAAGACAAAGAGTCCGGCGAACAAAAAGTGGCTGAAGCGAAGGAACAGCCGATGGCAAAAGAATCTGAGCCCGTGTCAAAGCCGAAGGAGGCGGCTGAAAAAACGGAACAGCGCAAAAAAACCAGCACTGAAGCCGAGGTTAAAACTGAAAAAGCCGCTGAAAAAGAACCTGAGTTAACGCCAGAAGAGCTTGAAGCCAAACGCCTGGAGATAGAAAAGAAACAACGCCATGAGGCTTCTGTGCAAAGAATGGCGGAAAAAGTTAGAAAGCAGGCAGAAGCCAAACAGAAGCAGACACTGCATAAGAAAAAAACACCCGCAAAAGCCGCTAAGGCGGGTGGTTTCAGCAAGCCCGCCGCACCGGCTGCAGACACCGCAGGCGGTCGTAAAGCCAAAGGTAAAAAAGGGAAAAATCGTCGCAATAGAGAGGAGATTAAATTAGAAGTCAATACAAAACATCAGTTTGAGAAACCCGTTGCGCCGGTGGTGAGAGATGTTTTGATTCCTGAACATATTGTTGTTTCGGATTTGGCGCAAAAAATGAGCGTTAAGGCGGCCGAAGTCATTAAACATCTCATGAAATTAGGCATCATGGCAACCATTAACCAGACTATCGACCAGGAAACGGCCGTTATTCTGGTGGAAGAAATGGGTCACAAGCCAATCATGCAAAGTGATGATGATCTGGAAAAAGAAATGCTGGCTGAAGTTCAGGACGAAACGGATGAGATTGAAGCCAAACCACGTGCGCCGATTGTCACCATCATGGGGCATGTTGATCACGGTAAAACCTCATTACTCGACTATATTCGGAAAACGCGGGTCGCGGCAGGTGAAGCGGGTGGGATTACCCAGCACATCGGTGCTTATCAGGTAAAAACCGATCATGGTAATGTCACGTTTCTGGATACACCAGGACATGCGGCCTTTACCGCGATGCGTGCGCGTGGCGCTGAATTGACTGATATCGTTATCGTGGTGGTTGCCGCGGATGATGGTGTTATGCCACAGACTAAAGAAGCCATAGAACATGCGCGGGCGGCTAATGTACCCATGATTATTGCCATCAATAAAATCGATAAGCCGGAGGCGAATCCGGACAAAGTGATGCAGGAATTGGCAACCTTGGAGGTTGTGCCTGAAGAATGGGGGGGTGATACGCAGTTTCTGAAGGTGTCGGCTAAAACCGGAGAAGGTATTGATGAACTGATTGAGGCGCTGATTTTGCAGTCAGAGATTCTGGAACTGAAAGCGCCGGTAACAGGGCCTGCAGCGGGTATCTGTATCGAAGCGAGGCTTGATCGAGGACGGGGTGTCGTTGCAACGGTATTGGTTCAAAAAGGGGCCTTGAGCAAAGGCGAAATCGTTTTATGCGGCAAAGAGTTTGGCCGTGTACGAGCGATGTTTGATGAAAATGGGCAGCCTGTCAAAAATGCAGGCCCTGGTACGCCGGTTGAAATTCTGGGCTTGTCTGGAACGCCAACGGCGGGCGATGATTTTCTGGTGCTGCAAAGTGAGCGGGCGGCAAGAGAGTTGGCCGAGCATCGCGAAGAACGCATAAAAAGCAAGCAGCACGCCAATCAAGCGGCTTCAAAATTGGATGAAGTGTTTTCCAGGATGGCTGAGGGTGAAACAGCGGCGGTCAATCTGGTTATTAAAACCGATGTACAAGGCAGTTTGGAAGCGTTACGCGAAGCATTGGTTAAATTATCCAATGATGAGGTCTCGGTTAAATGTGTTTATGGTGGTGTTGGCGGGATTAACGAAGGTGATGTGAATCTGGCCATTGCATCAAATGCGATTTTGATTGGTTTCAATGTGCGTGCCGATGCGACGGCGCGAAAACTGATTGAAGAAAAAGAAGTCGATTTGCATTATTACAGCGTTATTTATGATGCAATTGATGAAGTCAAGCGCGCTATCAGTGGCATGCTGGCACCGGAAATTCAAGAGAAAATCGTGGGTTTGGCTGAAGTTCGGGATGTGTTTCGCTCACCAAAATTTGGTGCTATCGCTGGCTGTATGGTCATTGATGGTTATGTCAAACGCAATCTGCCGATTCGTGTGTTGCGCGATAATGTGGTTATCTTTGAAGGTCAGTTGGAATCATTACGCCGATTTAAAGATGATGTCAATGAAGTGAAGACCGGCATGGAATGCGGTATCGGTGTAAAAAACTATAACGATGTTAAAGTCGGTGATCAAATAGAAGTATTCGAACGCGTTGAAGTCAAGCGGGAGATCTAAGCGATGGGCAGAGATTTTTCCCGCAGTGAGCGGGTCGCATCTGAAATGCAAAAAGAGCTCGCCTTGATCTTGCAGCGCGAGGTGGAAGATCAACGCTTAGGTTTTATTACCATTAATGAAGTCGTGTTATCGAAAGATTTGGCTGTGGCCAAAATCTATATCACGGTTTTGAATGCTGATGAAGACGCGAAAGTTCTGAATGTCGATACATTGAATGAACTGGCGCCCGTCATTCGTCATCATTTGGCTAAAAAAATGCGCTTGCGGCATATGTCAGAATTGAGGTTTTATTACGATCGCTCTATCGACACTGGAATGCGTGTGGCAGAACTCCTGGCAGAAGACGACGCAAAAGATAAGACTTAAGCTGTGGCAAGACGTAAAAAAGGCCGTGATATTCATGGTATTTTATTATTGGATAAACCGAGTGGAATTTCTTCCAATCGGGCTTTGCAAGAGATGCGGCATTTTTTGAATGCACGGAAAGCCGGACACACCGGCAGCCTTGATCCTTTGGCCACCGGTTTGCTGCCCTTGTGTTTTGGGGAAGCAACCAAGATTTCAGGATTGATGCTGGATGATGATAAAAGTTATCAGGTCGTCATTCAGCTCGGTGTCATGACCGATACTGGGGACATGGAAGGGAAGATTATTGCCGAGCAGCCGGTTCCGAAATTGACGCAAGCCCAGTTGGATGCCTGTTGGCAGCATTTTTCAGGTGATATTGATCAGGTTCCGCCGATGTATTCCGCTCTCAAACATGAGGGGAAGAAATTGTATGAACTGGCGCGGGAGGGTATTCAAGTTGAACGTAAGGCCCGGCGTATCCGTATTTATCATCTGCAGCAATTGAATTGGGAGGGCGACCGTCTGAGCCTGGCTGTAGACTGTTCGAAAGGAACCTATATCCGCACTCTGGCCGAAGATATTGGTCATTATTTAGGCACATGCGCAACCGTTAAGGCCTTGCGTCGCACCGGAGCCGGAATATTCGAAATAGATCAGGCCTTTACCCTGGATGCTTTGAAAGCGATGACACCCGAAGCGGTCATCCAGCAATTAATTGCTGTTGATACGCCGCTGCAAAATCTGCCGGCAATCAATGTTTCAAACAAACAGGCCGATTGCATCCGGCAAGGACAGCAGCTTGATTTGAATTCTGTCGATGCCGGTACCGTCAGAATGTATTGTGGTGCGTTGTTTTTGGGCTTGGGAGAAATGCGAATGGATGGTAAACTAGCACCCAGAAAACTATTCCATCTGGAAACAACTTTTTAGTCTGGAGCCCTGCACCCTATTGCGGGGCTCTGTTTTTTCACTGTGTATCATAAGATACCATCAATTAATCGATAGGGATTACTATGCCATTTACTGCAGAACAAAAAAAAGCCGTTATTGAAGAATATCGTTTATCTGAAACTGATACCGGCTCGCCTGAAGTGCAAATTGCATTATTGACGGCACATATTGCCCATTTAGCACCGCATTTTGCTGAACATAAAAAAGACAATCATTCACGTCGAGGTTTATTACGTATGGTAAATCAGCGTCGTAAATTATTGGATTATTTGAAAAAGAAAGACGTCGCCCGTTATCGTTCATTGATTGAACGTTTAGGCTTACGTAAGTAACTTAATATAAAACGGCACCTTAACGTGCCGTTTTTGTTTATACCGTAAAAACATCCATGTGAATGGATGAATTGATCCAAGTAACAACCTTTCAATAAAGGAACTCTATAGTGAATCCGATCAGGAAACAATTTCAATATGGCGATCGCCAAGTCATTTTGGAAACCGGCGAAATCGCTCGTCAAGCCAATGGCGCTGTGTTAATCAATGTAGAAGGCACTTCTTTGCTGGTTACCGTTGTGGGTAAAAAAGAAGCGCAAGGTGGTGATTTTTTCCCTTTAACCGTCAACTATCAGGAAAAGGCGTATGCAGCCGGAAAAATTCCAGGCGGTTTTTTTAAGCGGGAAGGGCGTCCGAGCGAAAATGAAACACTGATTTCCCGTCTGATCGACCGACCGATACGTCCTTTATTTCCACACGGGTTTACTAATGAAGTTCAAATCATTGCCACCGTGATGTCGTTGAACCCTGATGTGGATACGGAAGTCCCCGCGTTATTAGGTGCCTCGGCCGCTTTAGCGGTTTCCGGCTTACCGTTTAATGGCCCGATAGGCGCCGCGTGTGTGGGTTATATCGACGGTGAATATGTATTGAATCCGTCTAAAACGGCCTTGAAAGACTCGCGTCTGGAATTGATGGTTGCCGGTACTCAGGATGCTGTATTGATGGTCGAATCTGAAGCCGATTTATTAGATGAAGACACCATGCTGAATGCAGTTTTGTTTGGTCACGAACAAATGCAGACCGCGATCAGTGCCATTAATGATTTCAGTGCTCAAGTCGATGTACCTGTGTTTGAATGGCAAGCGACCGAAACCGATCAAAATTTGGACATGCAGGTTGCGGAACTGGCTGAAGCCGATATCCAAGCGGCTTATCAAATCGCAGAGAAACTGGTCAGACAGGAGCGTTTGAGTGAAATTCGTTCCGCTGTCGTCGAGAAATTGACAGCGGATGAACAATACGAAGAAAAGGATGTCAGCGAGGTTATTGAGAATCTGGAAAAGAAAATCGTTCGGGGAGCCATCCTGAATGAAGCAAAACGGATTGATGGCCGTGAGTTGGACAAGGTCAGACCGATTTCTGTCAGAACCGGTGTTCTGCCCAGGACGCATGGATCGGCTCTGTTTACGCGCGGTGAAACGCAGGCTCTGGTAGTCGCAACATTAGGCACCGATCGTGACGCGCAAATTATTGATGCGTTGTCGGGCGAATATAAAGAACCGTTTATGTTGCATTACAATTTTCCGCCATTTTGTGTTGGTGAAACCGGTTTTGTCGGCTCGCCCAAACGTCGGGAGATTGGGCATGGTCGATTGGCCAAGCGTGGTGTAGCGGCGGTGTTGCCGGATATGCAAACGTTTCCATATGTGCTGCGTGTGGTTTCAGAAATCACCGAGTCCAATGGTTCCAGCTCCATGGCTTCAGTGTGTGGTACCAGTTTGGCGCTGATGGATGCTGCTGTTCCCATTAAAGCACCGGTTGCCGGCATTGCCATGGGCTTGATCAAAGAAGGCGACAAGTTTGCCGTATTGTCCGATATTATGGGTGATGAAGATCATTTAGGGGATATGGACTTCAAGGTTGCAGGTTCCGAAGATGGTATTACCGCCTTGCAGATGGATATCAAGATTGATGGTATTACAGCCGAAATCATGAAAACGGCATTGGCACAGGCGAAAGAAGGGCGTTTGCACATTTTGAATGAAATGAGCAAAGCATTGTCCGAAACGCGTGAAGAAATGTCTGATTTTGCACCGCGGATTATTTCCTTCAAAATTGATCCAAGCAAGATTCGTGAAGTTATCGGTAAAGGGGGGGCGACTATTCGTAGTATTACCGAGCAAACTGGAGCCAGTATCGATTTAACGGATGACGGCGTTGTGAATATCGCCTCAGTTGACAAGGCGGCGGGTGAAGAAGCGCGTAAAATCATCGAAGAAATTACGGCTGAAGTTGAAGTCGGCAAGGTCTATGAAGGCAAGGTTGCACGACTGATGGACTTTGGTGCATTTGTTACCATTTTACCGGGTAAGGATGGACTGGTTCATATTTCGCAAATTTCCGATGAGCGTGTTGAAAAAGTGAGTGATAAACTCAGCGAAGGCGACATCGTTAAGGTTAAAGTGCTGGAAATCGATCGTCAGGGACGGGTTCGGTTGAGCATGAAAGAAGTTAAGGATGATGAATAATCATATCGTAACAATAAAAAAGGGCCTTACGGCCCTTTTTTTTGCTCTGGAAAATGATGGATAATTCTATTTTTGATAAAAATTGCCGGGCTTGCCCCCGGCTGGCGAGTTTTCTGGATGAGGTAAAGCAAAAATACCCGGCCTACCACGCCGCGCCTGTCGCGCCGTTTGGTGATGTATCGCCGGCCTTGTTAATTGTCGGTTTGGCACCTGGGATGCATGGCGCGAATGCCAGTGGTCGGCCTTTTACTGGCGATTATGCCGGTTTGTTATTGTATGAAGCGTTATATGAATTTGGTTTCAGTAATCAGCCCGGTTCCAGCGCTCTCGGTGATGGCCTGATGCTGAAAAATTGCCGCATTACCAATGCCGTAAAATGTCTGCCGCCACAGAACAAACCGGTCGGTGCGGAAATTAATCAATGTAATCATTTTTTACAGCAGGAAATCAGGGCCTTACCAGAACAGGCTGTGATTATGGTTTTGGGAAATATTGCCCATCAGGCGGTATTGAAAGCCTATGGTTTACGTTTAAGTCAGATTGCATTTAAACATAATCAAGCGAAGGCATTGCCGGATGGTAAAATATTGGTCAGCTCTTATCATTGCAGTCGCTATAATGTACAGACTAAACGCTTGACCCGGGAAATGTTTCATGATGTGTTTAACACGATTACGAGTTATATTCAAGACGTGTGAACGAAAATACGCCAAAGACATTTGATGTCAAAGCCTTTCTGAAAACACTGACGCAGCGCCCCGGTATTTATAAAATGCTGGATGAGCGCGGCGAGATTATTTATATCGGGAAGGCGAAAAATCTGAAAAATCGCGTTTCCAGTTATTTTAGAACGCACAGTGCTTCGCCTAAACAACAAGCGATGATTGCTAAAGTCGCATCAATTGAGGTCATGGTGACCCATACCGAAGGCGAGGCGCTGTTACTGGAAAGCCAGCAAATCAAGCGTTTCAAGCCGCGCTACAATATTTGTTTGCGCGATGATAAATCCTATCCGTATGTTTTTTTAAGCCATCATGATTTTCCGCAATTGACGTTCCATCGCGGTGCCAAAAAACGTAAGGGCACGTACTTTGGCCCTTATCCCAGTGCCGGTGCAGTGCGGGAAACGCTTAAACTGTTACAAAAAATTTTCCCTGTCAGGCAGTGTGATGATTCTTTTTATCAGCATCGAACCCGTCCCTGCCTGCAATATCAGATACAGCGTTGTACCGCACCCTGTACCGGTTTGATTTCGAAAGACGATTACCAGGCTGATGTTGAAAATACAAAATTATTCTTGCAAGGCAAGGGCGAACTGCTCATCGATAGTCTGGTGCAACGCATGGAAACCGCGTCGAAACAGCTCGCTTTCGAGCAAGCCGCTGTTTACCGGGATCAGATCACCCGTTTACGGTCGGTTCTGGAGCGACATTTTGTGCTGGGTGAAAAAGGCGATGTCGATATTATCGCCTGTGCCAACAATGCCGGTATGGCCTGTGTTCAAGTCTTTTTTATCCGTAAGGGCCAGAATCTGGGCAGTAAAACCTTTTTTCCTAAAATGACTGAATCTCATGCAGCGGGTGATATTTTACAGGCCTTTATCGCCCAGTATTATCTGGAAAGACAACTACCCAGCGAATTGATTGTGAGTCATGTATTGCCGGATACCCACTTATTGGCTGAGGTGTTATCGAAACAAGCGCAGCAAACGGTGACGATAAGCACGCATGTTCGGGGACAGCGTGCTAAATGGTTGGAAATGGCGGCAACTAATGCTGAAAATTCCTTATCCACACGTATGGCCGATAAACAGGGTATTCACGAACGTTTTATGAGTTTACAAGAACAGCTCGGGCTTGATGAAATGCCTAAACGTTTGGAATGTTTCGATATCAGTCATACTCAGGGTGAACAAACGGTAGCTTCCTGTGTGGTTTATACGCTGGAAGGGCCGCTAACGTCGGCTTACCGCCGATTTAATATTGAAGGCATTACGCCCGGTGATGATTATGCCGCGATTTACCAAGCGGTTTACCGGCGTTTTAAGCGCATGAAAAAGGGTGAACATCAAGCGCCGGATATTTTACTGATCGATGGTGGTAAGGGACAGGTTAATGAAGCGCAAAAGGCATTATCCGAATTGGCGGTAAATAGTGTTATGATAGTGGGTGTTTCAAAAGGGCCTGATCGCAAGGCGGGGATGGAAAAAATCATCTTGCCGGAATTGTCCGAGCCTTTGGATATAACGCCAGGCGCCAGTTGCTTGTTGTTGATTCAGCATATTCGGGATGAAGCGCACCGGTTTGCGATTACTGGACACCGGGGCAGACGGGCCAAAGCCAAAAAACGCTCTATACTCGAAGATATACCTGGGCTTGGTCCCAAACGACGGCAGATTTTGTTAACACAATTTGGTGGCCTGCAAGGTGTGGCCAAGGCCGGTGTCGATGCCCTGAGCAGTGTCGATGGTATCAACCGACAGTTGGCGCAAAAAATTTATGATAGTTTTCATCAATAATTATGCTACACGAGTTTAATTTACCCACCTCCCTGACATTTCTACGGATCGCATTGATTCCGTTGTTAGCTGTTGTTTTTTATTTACCCTGGGAATATTCCAATGTGGCATGTACATTGATTTTTATCCTTGCGGGGGTGACGGACTGGCTGGATGGTTATCTGGCCAGAAAAATGCAACTGGAGACAGCGTTTGGCGCTTTCCTCGATCCGGTTGCCGACAAATTGATGGTTGCTTTTGTGCTCGTCTTGCTGGTGCAGGCAGAAGCATCCCCCTATCTTGCTATTCCGGCCGCGATTATCATTGGTCGGGAAATCACGATTGCCTCGTTAAGAGAATGGATGGCTGAAGTTGGTCAGCGTGCAAAGGTTAAGGTTTCACAACTTGGAAAATGGAAAACAACCGCTCAAATGGTCGCTATTGCTTTTCTGTTATATCGGGATGATATTTTTAATTTGCCAATAAGTATGGTTGGCTATGTGTTACTTTATATCGCCGCTATTCTCACCTTATGGTCGATGGTTAATTATTTAATGGCCGCAGCTTCTACACTAAGGGAATAGGCGGTAAATTCAAGACAATCACAATCAGAAGATAACATCGCTTTGTTATTCAAAACGATGAATCAAGCGTATTAACATGGAACAAAAACAAGAACAACAAGATCAAGAACAAACCAAAAAGGTCGTTACACAGGATGATATTTTACTTTCAGCCTTAAAACTTTTTGCAGAAAAGGGCTATTTCAATACCTCTCTGGCTGATATAAAAACGGCCTGCGGCTTAAAAACAACAAGTGGTATTTATCAGCATTTCAAAACCAAGCAAATGATTGCTGAGGCACTGTTTGACAATATACTCGACAGTTTGAGTATATCCATCGATGATATTCGACGGCGTAATCGCAAGTCCTCAGAACAGTTACGGGAAATCGTTGATTTATTGTTTAAATTAACCGATGACGCGCCTGAAGTGATGACTTTTTTATTGCGAATCAAGGCCGATGAATTTTTGCCGGAACACAAACCCCTGCTCGAAACGGCACCGTTCAATAAAATTATACGCATATTACAAAGAGGCATTAAAAACGGTGAAATTCGTTCCTTGGATCCTTTGATGGTCTATGCCTGTTTTTTTGGAATCGTCAATCAAACGCTGGAAATGGTGTTAACGGGCGCTTTGGATAAAGATGCCGAGAGTTATCAATCGCAGGTTTGGCTGTTAGCCTGGAGTTGTATTGCGCGTAAATGATGTTGTTATGTGCAATAGAACATTATGAGTCCAACAGTTTTCAAGGAATACGGGTACAGATAGAATCAAAAAGCACATAACAAGGCGCTCGTTTGGACGCAAACTGCGTTGCACAGCTTGATCGTTATTCACATCTAAACAAAGATACAAAAAAACAATTTCCAAGTCATTTATTTAATGGCCTGTTTTTGTAAGTTTTTGATAAATAAATGTTTCAAGAGGTGTTTAGAAAATAGTCAATTTAACGGAATCCGTTAAATTTCGAAGATTTAGGCCAGTTATCATTATCTTTTCCACAAAGTTATCCACAGAAAATGTGGGTAACTTTGTGAGACAAGGTCGGCTGCATATTATTATTGGCCCGTTTGTGTTTGCAAGAATTGAATAATCTCCTCAGCATGCTGCGATGGCTTGACTTGCCGATAGATTTTGACCAGCTTGCCGTCGGGGGCAATAATAAACGAATGTCGTTTGCAGAAGCGGATTGGGCCTAATTTAAACAAGCAGCCATATTGACGGCTGATCACGCCATCCGGGTCGCTCAATAAAGGAAAAGGTAACTGTTGTTTTTGAATAAAGGACCGGTGACTGCTGGCAGAATCGGTATTAATGCCTAAAACGATGCCATTCAGCTTCTTGATTTCATCATAGCTATCCCTGAGATGACAGGCCTCTGTCGTGCAACCCGGGGTATTGTCTTTCGGATAAAAAAATAAAATTAGCCAGTGACCTTTGTAATGCTCCGGTGTATGCACTTTAGCGTCACTGCCTGTGAGTTTAAAATGAGGCGCGGGCTGATTGATTTTAAGTTTTTGCATGATCATCACCTAAAAGGGTACTAATATGCAGCAAATATTGTTAGGTGGCAACGGCCAGCAACAGATTTTTATGGATGCCGCGATGGGCAATCGGCACGGTATGATTTCAGGCGCGACAGGCACCGGAAAAACGATAACCTTGCAAATACTCGCGGAAGGCTTTTCCCGATTAGGTGTTCCTGTTTTTCTGGCGGATATGAAAGGTGATTTATCCGGTATTGCCAAGTCTGGAAATGCACATCCAAAAATTGAACAGCGTATTCAGGCCATTAAAATTGAAGATTTCCAATTTCGGGGCACCCCGGCTGTTTTTTGGGATATCTTTGGCAACAATGGGCATCCGGTCAGAGCGACCATTTCAGATATGGGGCCTTTATTGTTGAGTCATCTGTTGGATTTGAATGATACTCAGACCAGTATTTTGTATAGTGGCTTTAAAATTGCCGATGATGAAGGCTTGTTATTGCTGGACTTGAAAGACCTGCGTGCCATATTAACCTGGATGGCTGAAAATAGCAGAGCGTTGAAAGCAGAGTATGGGACTGTTTCTTCGGCTAGTATTGGCGCAATACAGCGTCGCTTGCTGGTTTTAGAAGAGCAGGGTGCAGAGCATTTTTTTGCCGAACCTGCAATCGAACTGGAAGATTTGCAGCGCGTTGATTTTTCAGGTAATGGCGTTATCAATATTCTTGATGCCACTCGACTAATCGCAAAATCTCCACGTTTGTATGCCGCTTTTTTATTGTGGTTATTGTCCGAATTATTTGAAACAATGCCAGAAGTCGGTGATGCAGAAAAACCTAAAATGGTCTTGTTTTTTGATGAGGCACATTTGCTGTTTGACCGAGCACCTCGGGAGCTAATTGACAAAATTGAGCAGATTGTTCGTTTGATTCGTTCAAAAGGGATTGGGGTTTATTTTGTCAGTCAAAGTCCACTGGATGTCCCCGAAGATATTCTGGGACAGCTGGGACTTAAAATTCAACATGCCTTAAGAGCTTACACGCCAAAGGATAGAAAGGTGATTAAAGCGGTTTCTCAAACGTTTAGAGAAAACCCCGCATTAGATACGGAACAGGTCATTCAGGCACTCAAAACGGGCGAAGCGCTGATTTCAACATTGAATGTCGATGGCAGCCCGAGCCAGGTTGAGCGGGTTTTAATGCGGCCGCCGGAATCACAAATAGGCCCGCTTACAGATGAAGAAAGAAAAATGATCATGCAGCGTTCGCCGGTAAAAGGTCGATATGAACAAATCATTGATCGTGAATCAGCTTATGAACGGTTAAAGCAAAAAGCTGAACAACGTAGTCAATTAAGCAGAGAGGATGAAAAAACAGTCAAATCATATCGGCGACGTTCAAGCCGTTCGCGTCAATCTGTTGGTGAAGCTATGCTCAAAAGTGCGGCTAGAAGTATTGGCAGTCAAATTGGTAGACAAATTATGCGGGGAATTTTAGGTTCATTATTGGGGAGGCGTTCCTAGTGTGGCATTCTTGCCATCTGCCGGATATTCACTAAAACCTGACGCAGGGGCTGTCGGATTATGAATAATGCGACTTCGACAGCCACCTGAAATTAGATCTAATTCTGTAGAAAAATAAAAGACTGTCGTAACAAGTCTTTTGTTTTATGCTTACATTTTCATAGACGCGCCGCATTTGCCTTCGCCGCATTTGCCTTCCATTGGTTTTTTATTTGCTTTTGGCATCGGTTTATTACCGGCACATTTACCTTCAACTGTTTTATCTTCGTTCGTTTTCATCATAGCTGCACCGCATTTTCCTTCACCGCAAGCACCGTCTTTCATTTTCATCGATGTACTTTTTTCATCCGATTCAGCAACCTGCATATAGCCTGATGATAATTCAGTCAATGAAAAAGGGCTATCCATTTTTGCTGTATTGTCTGCAGCTTGTGCGCTGGAAAGGGATAAACCGGAAAGCAGGGATGTGCCGATTGTTGCTAAGAGTGTCGATTTGTTTTTGGTAGTCATATTGTTCTCGATTGTAAGTGGATAAGACGTAAAGCATATCAGAATGACCGCAAATAAAAAAGAAGGTTCCGAACAGGAGGATTTGAAGCCTGGGGTTGAATTGCTTCAGATATTATGGCGCAGTGTTGTGCAGCAAGTTTGTATAAAGAGAGGAAGGGATCTATGAAAGTCCGTTTCTCTGCAAAAGAGAGAGAAACGGACCACTTAAGGCTTATTCCAAAACGTTATTGTAATCGGTACGTTTTTGCAGAGCCTGGGCTTCTTGTTGAGCAGTAGTTGGACCAGATTGTGTTAAATGCTCGGTTTCACGGCTTTTTAGCAGTACAACACCAGTGATAGCAATTGCAGCCATAACACCAACGATCAATAAGAAGTTATCTTTTTTTTCTTCAGCCATTTTTTACATCCTCTATATGAATTAATTATTTTTATATAAAAACCTTTTAAAAGGTTGTCGGCTAAACGACATGTCGAACATGTTAGTTTTGAAACGACAGCATATTTTTATCATGCTAAATGTATCGTGTCAAAACTTTATGCGTTTTTTGTTCACATGAAGTGAAAATAAAGACTTTTGACTACTGTATTGGGCCGCCAGACTATTGTACTATTGCCCCCTGGTTTCTTTCGCTCAGGAGGGTAAAAGTTTGCAGCCGCTTATTTACGACCGTGCCGTTTTTATTAAACAGCATATTTTGATGCCATTGACAGTGTTTTTTTTAATGATTCCGGTTTTGGAATTTACCCCGCTTGAAATGTGGCTTAGTGAGCATTTTTTCGATAGCATGACGCGGCAATGGCCGTTAAAAGATGATTGGTGGATACAACAGTTCCTTCATAAAGGCGGACAAAAATTTTCCAAACTGGTCGGTGTTATTTTACTGGCGACAGCGCTGTATTCGAACTTTAAAGGCTCAAAGTTGTATTGTTACCGTAAGGCGCTATGGTTTTTGTTTTTGGCCAGTGTGACAGGCCCTGCATTGGTTGCGGTGCTAAAAAGCCATACGCATATCTATTGTCCCTGGAGTTTGAAGGTTTTTTCGGGGGATAAGCCTTATATCCGTTTGTTTGATGCCGTCGATAACGGTCTGAAAGTCGGACATTGTTTCCCATCAGGCCATGCGAGCGGTGGATTTGCCTTTATCAGCCTTTATTTCTTTTTTTTGGTGGTTAATCCACGTTATCGTTTTTATGGTTTAGCCTTTGGCTTGATATTAGGTTTGGTTTATGGGATCGCGCAGCAAATGCGGGGTGCTCATTTTTTGAGTCACGATGTGTTTGCACTGGCCATTTGCTGGATTTCGTCGGTTTTTTGGTTTTTGCTGTTTTATTACCGCGAGTTAAAGCCTCGTGATGTTTAAGGCAGCTCGCACTAAATAACCTACCAGACTTGCTTGTCTTTTTATCCTTCTTCGGCGTTACCTACATGGATGTAGGTAAGGGGCGTGAGCAGGAGCGGAAGCTTTGCAACTCCGGTTACATAGCTTGCTATGCGCCCTCCGTTGCGCCTTGAAGATGAATAAAAATCCAGCGCAATCCCGGTGGCTTATTTATTACGCGCTACCTAAACCAGGTCTTCGTCTGTCTGATATTTTTCCGACAGCCGTAATAACACATAAACAGCGCCGGTTCCGCCATCCTGCGGCGGCGTTGAGCAGAATGCCAGCACGTCTTTATGTTGTCTGAGCCAGACATTGACATCATTTTTTAAAACCGGATGATAATCGGCCGAGCGGTAACCTTTGCCATGAATAATATGCACACAGCGGCAACCGTATTCCACACATTCTTGTAAAAAACGTACTAATTGCATACGCGCCTGCTGACTGGTCAATCCATGCAGGTCAATATCGGCGTCCAGGCCATAATAACCTTTGCGCAATTTGCGCAGGACATTTTTTTGCATGCCCGGCGCTAAGAAACTGAGCGTGTCCTCATTGCTGAGCCTGTCGACAGGTTCTGATAAATCGGTAAACGGCGAGGGCTCGTCAATCAAACTGTTACGGGGGTTTATTCGCGTTTTTTTGGGGCGAGGCGGTTCAACTTTGTCATTTTTGATGCGAGAAACTTTGCCGATCGTTTGTCGGAATAAAGAAAGGTCTTCGTCTGAGAGTGTTTTTTTTGACACGGAGCTGATTTAAGGCGTGGTTTTTTGCTAATATGGTCGATTTTATAGTGTTTTGAAGCCGTATGCACATTCTATTGAGTAATGATGATGGTTATCAGGCCGAAGGTTTACAGACTTTAGTGAATTGTCTTAAGACCTACGCTGAAATTTCTGTTGTCGCGCCGGATAAAAACCGCAGTGCAGCCAGTAATTCCCTGACCCTGGAAATGCCTCTGCGGGTAAATGAAGCCGCCAATGGCTTTATCTATGTCGATGGTACGCCGACAGATTGCGTACATTTAGCGATTACCGGATTGTTGGCAAAGGAGCCAGACATGGTTTTTGCCGGCATCAATCATGGCGCCAATTTGGGTGATGATGTACTCTATTCCGGCACTGTCGCGGCCGCGACCGAAGGGCGTTTTTTAGGCTTACCGGCGGTGGCGATTTCTTTGACTTCATCCAACCCGGTTCATTTTGAAACCGCGGCGTTTGTCGCTGAAGAACTGGTGCGGCGAATCCAAAAACATCCGTTACCCAATGATACGCTATTGAATGTGAATGTGCCTGATGTGCCGGTTGATGCGATTAAAGGTTTTCAGTCAACTCGTCTGGGACAGCGCCATAAAGCTGAATCGGTGATAAAAGCCCAGGATCCTCGCGGGCGGAGAATTTATTGGGTTGGCCCGCCGGGCGAAGAACAGGATGCAGGGCCCGGAACCGATTTTTTTGCCATCAGACATAATTATGTTTCCGTTACCCCGTTGCAGCTGGATTTGACTCGATATGAGCATATTGAAACCGTTGGATTATGGCTGGAACAGGAGGATGTCGAATGAATCTGCGATTGCAGGGTATCGGTATGACGTCGCAACGTACCCGCGACCGTATGGTCAAACGCTTAAAAATTCAAGGCATTCATAATTCTCAGCTATTATCCGTGATGGCCATGACGCCACGGCATATTTTTGTGGATGAAGCCTTGGCCAGTCGTTCTTATGAAGATACCGCATTACCGATCGGTCATAACCAGACGATTTCCCAACCCTATATTGTGGCGCGTATGACTGAGCTGTTACTGGAAAATGGCCCACGTCAGAAAGTGTTGGAAATCGGAACCGGTTGCGGTTATCAAACGGCTATTCTGGCACAATTGGTTGATCAGGTGTACACCGTAGAACGCATCGGGCCGTTGTTAAAAAAGGCTAAAGACCGGCTATGGGAGCTTGGACTGAAAAATATTTGCTATTTACACAGCGATGGCGGTTGGGGCTGGCCCGAGTTTGCGCCTTACGATGGGGTGTTGGTCGCGGCGGCACCCGCCGAAATACCGGAAGCCTTGCTGGAACAAATGGCGGTCGGCGCTGTTATGATCATTCCGATTGGTGATGAAAATGGCCAACAATTGCATCGTGTGATACGCACCGAATCCGGCTTTGAAGATGACGTGATTGAGCCGGTGGTCTTTGTTCCTTTTTTAGCGGGTAAACAATAATGTTCCAAAAAATGTACGACACCGTTTTACGGTGGTCAAAACATCCCCATGCCGAAAAATATCTGGCCGGTTTAAGTTTCGCCGAATCATCATTTTTTCCCGTCCCCCCCGATGTCATGCTGGTCCCCATGTCCCTGGCACAGCCGGAAAAAGCCGTGCGCCTGGCCTTGTTGACGACGCTGATGTCGGCTCTTGGGGGGATGCTGGGCTATGGCATAGGCTATTTTCTGTTCGACAGCTTCTCGGGCTGGTTGCAGCAAAGCCGTTACTGGGAAAGTTATTTACTGGCTGAAAGCTGGTTTAAACAGTGGGGTGTTTGGGCCGTGTTTGTCGCAGGATTTTCGCCCATTCCATACAAAGTGTTTACCATTGCTGCCGGTGTGTTGCAGATGCCGTTTTTGCCGTTTGTTTTGGCTTCTGTCATTGGCCGCGGTACACGCTTTTTTCTATTGGCATTGTTGATCAGGGCCGGCGGTGAAAAGTTGGCACAAGGCCTAAGGCAGTATATGGATCGGCTGGGTTGGGCTGTGGTTGGTCTGATGATTTTAGCGATAGGAATCTATTATTATGTCAAAGCCTGACGCAAGCTATTATATTGGCATAGACCTCGGCACGACGCATACCGCAGTCGCCTATCAGGCCATCGCCTCTGCTGATTCGGAAATACAGATTTTTGAGATTAGCCAGCTGGTGACGCCGGGCGAAGTGGCGGCCCGGCAATTATTACCGTCGGTACGCTACCATCCGGCAGAGGGCGAGCTGAATGCCGATGATTTCAGTTTTGTGCCCGCAGATGACCAGGCCGTTATCGGTGAAGCCGCGCGTGTTTTAGGCGCAAAATCGCAAGGCCGTTTGGTGACCAGTGCCAAAAGCTGGTTGTCGCATCCGGGGATTGATCACCAGGCTGCAATTTTGCCTTGGGGCAGCTCTGATGATGTACTTAAAGTTTCGCCGCTGGCAGCCAGCGCAAGCTATCTCAAGCATGTCAGGACAGTCTGGAATCAACAACATGCAGACTCTCCACTGGAACATCAGCCGCTCGTCATTACCGTGCCGGCCTCGTTTGATGAATCCGCACGCGCCTTGACGCTGGAGGCGGCACGCCTGGCAGGTCTCAACCATATTCGCTTATTGGAAGAACCTCAGGCCGTTTGTTATGACTGGCTCAGACGTCATGCAGACAATGTGGCCGAGGTGTTGCGTGACGTCCATTTATTACTGGTGTGTGATGTTGGTGGCGGGACAACTGATTTTACGCTGATTAAAATCGAACATGAGGGTAAAGCCCCGCGGTTGACCCGGATTGGTGTCGGCGATCATCTGATGCTGGGGGGGGATAATATCGACCTGGCATTGGCGCGGCTTGCAGAATCACGGCTTGTCACGGGCGATAAAACGCTGTCTGCAGCCGAATTATCACAATTGATTGAACAATGCCGCCGAGCCAAAGAGCGCCTGCTAACTGAAGATGCACCGGAATCTGTTAATGTGACATTATTAGGTGGTGGCTCCAGCCTGATTGGTGGCAGCCGTACCACACAGTTGAGCCGTGAGGAAGTGAGAGCGATTGCGCTGGATGGTTTTTTTCCGTTATCGGGACTCGACGAACTGCCCGAACAGAAACGCAGTGGCGTCGTCGAATTCGGTTTGCCCTATGCGGCAGACCCTGCCATCAGCAAACATATTGCCGCATTTTTGCAGGATCATGCCGGCGAAGCCAAAAAAGCGCTGGGACGGGACAGTATTGTACCGGATGCGTTATTGCTCAACGGCGGTGTTTTCAGAAGCCGACCGATCACTGAGCGATTGATACAGGTCTTGACACACTGGCGTGGGCAAGCGCCCCGGTTACTGGAAAACCCACATCCGGAGCTGGCTGTTGCCAGTGGTGCTGTCAGCTATGCTATCGCCCGGCAGCAGAAAAAATTACAGATTGGCGGTGGTTCGGCGCGCAGTTATTTTCTGTTGGTCGAAACCGGTCAGGAATCGCGCAAACAAGGCGTTTGTCTGTTGCCTAAAGGCAGCGAAGAAGGGCGCGAGATTGTCTTGCAGGATCGAAAATTTGCCCTCAGAGTCGGCCAGCCTGTCCGTTTTAATTTAGTCTCCAACAGCGCGGAAGGTGAATTTAAACCTGGAGAGGTTGTTGAAATTGATGATAAGTTTCAAAGCCTGCCACCCCTGGCGGTAGTCTTGTCCGGTGCAGAAAACAGCGAAGTGACGGTGCAACTGGCAGTGACGCAAACCGAAGTCGGTACTTTGAAAATTCAGGCGGTATCGGTCGCAAACCCGGATACCCGCTGGGATGTGGAATTTCAGATTCGCAAGCAAACCGCGCAATTTTCGGCAACAGCGCAATTACCCGCCACATTTGACGCGGCGGCTGAAAAAATTCGTATGATTTTTGGCGCGCGTTCCAAACAAATCAATCCGAAAGCGGTTAAAAACCTGCGTGCCGAGCTGGAAAAAACGTTGCTTCAGCATCGCCTGCAATGGGATACCACGCTGAATCGGGCCTTGTTTGACGTACTGCTGGAGGGGATTAAATATCGGCGCCGATCAGAAAATCATGAACGCATCTGGTTGAATCTGGCAGGCTTTTGTTTACGCCCGGGATTTGGTTATGCGCTGGATGATTGGCGGGTGGAACAGTTGTGGGCGATTTATCCGCAAGGTTTGCAATTTGTCAATTATGCACAAAACTGGAGCGAATGGTGGACCTTATGGCGACGTATTGCCGGTGGACTGGATAATGAGGCGCAACAGGCCTTATTAAAAGCTATCGCCAAATATCTGAATCCGGCATCTGCACGTCAGGCCAATATTGCCAAACAACTCAAAACCCGAGGCTATGAAGATATGGTGCGTCTGGCTGGCGTTTTGGAGCGATTAACAGTCGAACAAAAAACCGAATTGGGGCAATGGCTGTTAAAGCGCTTGCAAAAAGCCAGTGAACCTCGGCAAACCTGGTGGGCCGTAGGGCGTATTGGTGCCCGTGTACCTTTTTATGGCAGTGCGCATAATGTGATTCCGGCGGCCAGCGTGATGCCCTGGATTGAGCAAGCGATGAAGATTGATTGGAAGAAAATACCGGAAGCGGGCTTTTGTGCCACATTACTGGCACGGATGAGTGGAGACAGGAGTCGTGACGTTGAACCGGCGGTACGCCAGCACGTGATTGAAAAACTCAAATCCAGTAAAGCACCTGCATCCTGGATTGCCATGCTGGAACACTATCAGACATTGGATGCCAAACAGGAAAAGCAGGTTTTCGGCGAAGCCTTACCACCCGGTTTGAAATTGCTGTGAGTGTGCTGGATTCAGCTTATACAAAAAACAGAAAATACAAGGTGATGCTACCGAAAAAAGCCGTCAGGAATCCGGCCTTTTTCGGCCAGCTTAAGTGTCGCCAATAATACGCCAAACTGGACTTTTTGCGCGAAATATAACGACATAAGCGAAACAGGATGTTTTTGACGGCCTTAGGTAGCCATTTAACCCCAAGCCATCCGAGCAGAAAAATATACAATGCGAGTTGCAGATAGAAACCAATGGTTTGAACGGTTGTTGGAGAATGTGGAAAAATAAATGACAAACCAAAATTGATCCAGTAATTGATGACATCATCAATCATATAGATGATGTTAACACCAATATCCAAAAGTTGATGGATCTGTTCTAAGAATAGCTCCATGATGACATCGGGTATATAAATCAACGTCAGCAGGGCGGTGAAAAATGCTCCCCATTTAAACCATTGCCATTGACGTTTTTTCTGAATATGCTGATCCAGCCGTGCTTTATCTTCTGGCCGCAGATTGACAAACTCAGCGCCCAGGGTATAAGGATAACGCTTGTCTTCATAAGGGTTGCTGGGTTTGCAATATACGACGCGACAACAACACATCACCAATGTCATCGTGGACAGCAATAAAACGCGCACTCGAATCAGCTCGCCGGGTTGCAAGTTTTCCTGACAGGTAAATGACAGGCCGCTTGCGCTGATATTTACATTCAGGGTTGGGTTTTCTGAACCTGAGGATTCCGGAACAGAGGCGCTATCTGTATGCTCTTTGCTGGCATCAGTCTGTGGCGGCTCGAGTCGTTGATAAAAAATATCAACATCCTCATAAATTCTGAATGAGCGTCTGCGATTGTGGGTGTTTTCTACAGCTTGTATTGGTGTCGTCATTTTATTTTTGGCGAAAATTCCTGCGTTTTATGTCCTGATACAAGAATAGACCGAAAATAAAATTATCCCAG
>CAJXMF010000047.1 GCA_913056195.1 uncultured Methylococcaceae bacterium
AAGGCCGCCACAACAACGCCGCGAACACAACCAAAAATCATCCCGGCAAAGCGATCGGACCCGGTCAGTCCGGTTTTTTCAATCAACGCACTCAATAAAAAATTGATTAACCCGCCTAAAATCAATGTGATAATGAATAACGCGGCAAAGGCCACTGCCATTCGTGCGGAAGGCTGGCTGATCATAGATTCCAAAAAAATGGAAAACTCACGACTGAATGTGAGTCCGACCCAGATTGCCAGGACCCAGATTCCCAATGAAAAGGCCTCTTTAACAAATCCTCGCCATAATCCAATCAGGGCCGAGATCACAATCAAGGCAATTATGGTGTAATCAATCCAGATCATGAGCGCTCACGTTGTTGGGTGATAAAACTGTTTAACTGATTTAGCTTTTCCAGCCTGGCCTTGACCTGCTCGGCCTGCTCACGTGTCAATTCAGGGCCGACCTGAACTTTAAACAAAATGCCACGTTGGGTTTTCTGTTGGACAATCGACGCCGCAAAACCTTGTTGCCGTAAACGATTTCTGAGCGTCAAGGCATTTTCCTTAACACTGAAGCCGCCGGCCTGAATATACCAGTCGGCTAATTCGGAGGCGCCTGTATTCCGGTTTTTTTTCGCTTGATACAAAGGCTTTTGCACAACATCTTTTGTCGATTCAGGCAGTTTTTGTGCCTGTACCTGTTGCAATTTTTCAGGTAGCGGTGGAATCGTCAATTGATTGATTTGACGGCTGCTTTGGCTGACAGGATCGTCAAATAACATCGGCAAAAAAATGGCCGCTAATGCGGTAATCACAATTGCTCCAACCAATCGTTGTTTAAGTTGCTGATCCATTGTCGCCCCCCCTCTTGCTTAAACCGGTTTAAGCCGATGCTTGATATTCTGATAGGCCATAAATTCCGAAATCAGAAAAAAAGAACCAAAAACAAGAATCAATTCGCCATTTTTTGCCTGTTGCTCGACATGCTTGAACGCACTACTGAAATCCCGAAAGCCTGCCGTCACCTGTTTAATATCCAATTGCTGAAAAATGGCCAGCATCGATTCTTCACTCGCCGCACGCGGCGTGCGTAATGGTGCCAGCGTCCAATCTGTAATTGTATCTTTGATGATATCAACAACCTGTACGATGTCCTTATCTTGCATCATGGCGAACAAAGCGTGAATTTTAGTGTGTTTGAAATGCTGTTCCAGATAGTCACGCAATGCCTTCACCGCCTGTGGATTATGCCCGACATCGAACAAAACCGGCACATCGCCGTCAATTTTCTGAAACCGCCCGGCAAGATCAACCTGTTCCAGTCCTTGACGAATCGCTGCATCAGAGATGTATAACCGAGACTGAAGTCGCGTCACGGCCGTCATAACCGCAGATGCATTGGCAAATTGATGATCACCCGGCAAGGCGGGAGGTGGCAAATCTTCTTTGTTTAGCCTGTTAAAATGCCATTGCCAGCTTTTTCCTGTCTTCTGATAATCAAAGTCCACACCAATCCGGTAAACCGGAGAACCAAGTTGTTCGGCCACCGCAAGCAACGACTCAGGCGGCTGCCTGTCACCGATAACCACAGGAACACCGGGACGAAAAATGCCCGCCTTCTCCCGACCAATTAGCTCCCGGGTTTCGCCCAGCCAATCAACATGATCGATACAGATGGTCGTCACCAATGCCAAGTCTGCATCCACAATATTGACGGCATCAAGTCTTCCGCCCAAGCCGACTTCCAGTAATTGAATATCCAGCTCGGCCTGAGCGAAAATATCCAAAGCGGCCAGTGTACTGAACTCAAAATAACTGAGCGTAGTTTCCTGCCGCGCATCATCAATACGGGCAAAAGACCGGCAAATCAATGAATCATCAACGGGCTTACCATCAATTCGGATACGCTCATTGTAATCCACAATATGGGGGGAGGTATAACTCCCCACACGATAGCCTTGAGCCCGATACATCGCTTCCAGCAAGGCAATACTCGAACCTTTACCATTGGTTCCGGCAACGGTCAGGGTAACCGGTTTTTTACCGCCGGGATTCAGCCTTCTGAATACACGCGCCGCCCGCTCAAGCCCTAAATCAATCGTTCGGGGGTGCAGACCTTCTTGCCAGGCCAACCAGGCCGCGAGTGTATCAAAACGAGCCATATTCACACGTCTTGGTTTTCGCCTTCAGACAATTCTACCTCGTCTTCAGTCATCGCATCGGTTATCGCCGTTTCCGTCGTTTGCGTTGATGTAACCTGCACTGTTGTCAGCATGGATAAAATACTGGCGATGGTATCACGCATTTCCCGACGATCGACAATCATATCGATCGCCCCATGCTCCATTAAGAATTCACTGCGCTGAAAACCTTCCGGTAATTTTTCCCGCACCGTTTGTTCAATCACGCGTGGGCCGGCAAAACCAATCAGCGCGTTAGGCTCTGCGACATTGATATCACCCAGCATGGCCAGACTGGCAGAAACACCCCCCATCGTCGGGTCGGTCATAAATGAAATATACGGAATACCGGCTTCCGACAAGCGCGCCAGTGCAGCACTGGTTTTACTCATCTGAAACAAGGAATGCAACGACTCCTGCATACGTGCACCACCACTGGCGGTAAACACGATGAAAGGAAAACCGGTGCGCAGGCTTTCGTTGACACCGCGCACAAATTTCTCACCGACGACAGCACCCATCGAACCACCCATAAAACCAAAATCAAATGCGGCGGCAACGATACCCTGGCCTTTTAAAGTACCTTTCATGACGATCAAGGCATCATTTTCCTTGGTTTTTTTCTGCGCCTGCGCCAGGCGATCCTTGTATTTTTTGCTGTCTTTAAATTTTAAGGGATCGCTGGCTTTTAAACCGGCTGCAATTTCTTCTTTTTCGCCGTCATCCAAAAACATTTCCAGCCGGACACGCGCCGGAATGCGCATATGAAATTCGCATTTAGGACAGACATTGAAGTTTTTTTCCAGCTCTGCATTGTAAAGAATCGCATCACAGGAAGGACATTTATTCCACAACCCTTCAGGAACACTGGCTTTTCGTTCATTACCCTCTGTGCGGATGATCGACGGGACTAATTTTTCAAACCAACTCATTTTCCACTCCGAATTAAGCGCCGCTATCCATGGCTTGACGCATAGATGACAAGAGTTCGATAATTTCTGACCGCGCTTGCTCCGGATCATCCAGATTAGCCTCAATCTTGCTGATCAGGGCACTGCCGACCACAACACCATCGGCTATTTCAGCCAATATTTTCGCTGTTTTGGCATCTTTAACACCAAAGCCGACACCTACGGGCAGGCGCGTATGCTGCTTGATCATCGCCAGTTGTTGTTCAACATCCTGGGTATTCAGATGTCCAGCGCCCGTTACGCCTTTTAACGACACATAATACAAATAGCCGCTGCCGACTTTATCCATTAACTCGACCCGCTTGGCATCACTGTTCGGTGCTAACAGGAAAATTTGATCAATATTGCGTGCTTTTAGCAACGAAACACACGCTTCTGCTTCTTCCGGCGGTAAATCAACCGTCAAAACGCCGTCAACACCGACTCGCTGTGCTGCGTTGGCAAAGTTTTCATAGCCCATAATTTCGATTGGATTCAAATATCCCATCAAAATAATGGGCGTTTCCTCATCATCACGGCGAAATGCGGCCACCATATCCAGTACTTTTCGCAAGCCAACATGATGCGCCAAAGCCCGTTCGCTCGCGCGTTGGATCACTGGACCATCGGCCATCGGATCAGAAAACGGTACACCGAGCTCTATCACATCGGCACCCGCCTTGACCATCTCATGCAGCAATGGAACGGTAAACTCCGGATAAGGGTCACCGGCCGTAATAAATGGAATCAAGGCTTTCCGGCCTGCGGCATTTAATGCCGCAAAACGCTGCTCTAAGCGGCTCATAGTTTAATCCCCTCTCTTTGTGCCATGGTGTGCATATCTTTATCGCCGCGGCCTGACAAATTGATAATCATGATTTGTTCAGGGCTCATCGTCGGCGCCAGTTTCATGGCATAAGCCATGGCATGACTCGACTCCAATGCGGGTATGATGCCTTCCATGCGCGTCAAGGCATGAAAGCCTTGCAAGGCTTCATCATCGGTAATATTGACATACTCGGCCCGGCCGCTATCTTTCAACCAGGCATGTTCTGGCCCCACACCGGGATAATCAAGACCCGCCGAGATGGAATGCGTTTCGATAATTTCACCATCCTCATCGGCCATCAGATAGGTCCGGTTGCCGTGCAATACCCCCGGTTTTCCAGCGCATAATGGCGCCGAATGGTGTCCGGTTTCGACACCATCACCCGCCGCCTCCACGCCATACATTTTTACGGACGCATCATCAATAAACGGATAAAACAAGCCAATAGCGTTTGAGCCGCCGCCGACACACGCCACCAGGGCATCAGGTAAACGCCCGGTCATCTCCTGACATTGTTGTTTTGCCTCGCGCCCGATGACAGCCTGAAAATCCCTGACCATGGCTGGATAAGGATGAGGGCCGGCGACGGTACCTATAATATAAAACGTATCATCAATATTGGTAACCCAGTCTCTGAGCGCTTCATTTAAAGCATCTTTCAAGGTTCTGGAACCCGATTCAACCGGTACAACGGTCGCGCCCAGCAATTTCATACGATAGACATTCAGGGCCTGCCGCTCAACATCGACCGCGCCCATATAAACCACGCATTCCAGCCCCAGTCTTGCGGCGACAGTCGCCGTCGCCACGCCATGCTGGCCGGCGCCAGTTTCGGCAATAATCCGTTTCTTGCCCATCCTTTTGGCGAGTAAGGCCTGGCCGACAGTATTATTGATCTTATGCGCGCCGGTATGGTTCAAGTCTTCCCGTTTCAGGTAAATCTGTGCGCCACCCAAGGCCTCGCTCCAGCGTTGTGCATGATACAGCGGCGAAGGACGGCCTACATAATGCTGCAAATCGGCATCCAGTTCACGCTGAAATTCGGCATCCTGCCTATATTTATGGTAGGCCTCATTCAATTCATTGATTGCGGGCATCAATGTTTCTGCCACAAAAATACCGCCATAAGGCCCAAAATGTCCTCTTTCATCCGGCATATTGTAATGTTCTGTCATAATTATTCTTCTATGCTTGCTTGGTTGGTATTACGGATAAATGCTGCCATTTTGGCCGCATCTTTGATGCCTTTTTCGATCTCGACGCCACTGCTCACATCCAGTGCATACGGATTGACGGCCCTGATTGCCTCGCGGGCATTGTCAATGGTCAAACCGCCGGCCAGAATCACCGGCAATGTCAGCCGTTCGGGAATCATGCGCCAGTCAAAGCTATGCCCGGTTCCACCTTGCGCAACGGGATGCCAGGCATCCAATAACAAGGCAGAGGCATCGTGATAATGTTGCTGAAGCGTATCAAGATCGGTCTGTGCCTGCATACGAATGGCTTTAATATACGGTTTTTTATAAATTCTGCAGACATCGGCCGGCTCCTGACCATGAAATTGCAGACAATCAATGGCAACCTGGTCTAAAACCTTTTCGATCTGCGCCGGCTTTTCATCCACAAACAAAGCCACTACCGAAACAAATGCCGGCAAAACGCTAACAATTTCGCGCGCGCGGGCGATGCTGACATAACGCGGACTTTGCGGGTAAAACACCAATCCTATCGCATCAACCCCAGCCTCTGCCGCAAAAACGGCATCTTGAGGCCGTGTAAAGCCACAAATCTTAACACGCGTTCGTATTGTTTTCATATCAGCGCCTAGCGGATCCTTAGGATAAAAAAAGGCCTTCTACAGAAAGCCCTTTCAAATCCATTTCTTATCCGACATAAATTATTGAATATCTTCAACAATTTTATTAAACGCTTCAATTCGTGTTTTACCTGAGTTAACCAAATCCATGCCAATTTCGATCACCAGATTAACCAACCCGGGTGTTTTGTAGACCATCATCCCCAGATAAGCGACGACAGGTACCGCGATAATCGCACCAAACAATGTGTTTAAGCCAATCAAGCCCAATAATTTACTCATCAGTACAACAGCATCCAAAGGAACGAGAATCATCGCACCAAAATAAGCGAGTACCATAAAGGTAAACAACACAAAAACGACAAATTGAAACAACCTTACCAACGCAATATTGACTTTTTTCATTGAAATATTTTTCCCGAATTGAGTTTGAAGCTAGCCGGGTATTATAAAGTAATTTTGCCCTACAGGTTAATTTTTACACGCGTTTTAGGTAACGCGCAGTAAATAAATTGCTCATATTGCGCAGGATTTTTGTTCGTATTCAAGGCGTATAAATAGGCGCATAGCAAGCTACGCAACTATTTATACAACGAAGAAGACGGACAAAAAGACAAGCTAGATGGGGTGGGTTATTTTTGCGAGTTACCTAAGGTTCAATATCATCATCGTCGGGTTCTATTCCTGGCCCAGCCCTGTCAATCCGGTTCCGATCCAAAAACAATGGATGCAATAACGCACCTGCCAAAAAACCACCTAGATGCGCCCACAAAGCTTCATGCACAACAGTACCGGAAAACATCGCAGCAGTGGTGGCTTTTTGTAATTGAATGATGACCCAGAACCCTAAAAAGGCGATCGCCGGAATCTCAAACAACAGCGGAAAAAACAAAATCGGAATCATAATAATGACGCGCGCATAGGGAAACAGAAAAAAATACGCCCCCAAAACCCCCGCAATCGCTCCAGAAGCCCCGACGACCGGATAAATCATCTTCGGGTCATACCACCATTGCACATAGGTTGCGACCAGGCCCGTCAGAATATAAAACAGCAAAAATCGTACATGCCCCATAGCCGACTCGATATTATCGGCAAAAATCCATAAAAACAGCATATTTGCAATCAAGTGCCACCACCCCGCATGCAAAAACAAGCTGGTCAAAAAAGACAAATGGCCATCCGGCGGCAAACCAAAAGCTAAAGCCCATTGTGGATTGGTATAGCGCATGGGCACCATGCCATACATATAAATCAAATAGCGTTGCCATGCGGGTGGCAAAAACTGCATCCACACAAACACGACAATACAAATTAACATGATGGCGCGCGTCACATATGGCGTAATATTACAAGGGGCGGTATCTCTGAGTGGGATCATAAAATTATTTTTGTTGTCAGCATGGCGTCACCCGTCCGATATAAAACCCAAGTGACTGTTTATAAATGAGGCAATATATTAGGTAATTCGCAATACATAAAATCCCCATCCGGCTTGTCTTTTTGTCCGTCTTCTGCGTCTTGAATACGAACAAAAATCCTGCGCAATATGGGTATTTTATTTACAGCGTATTACCTTACAAAAAACAACGTCTCTTTTTTGCGATTTTTTCAATGCAGCATCAGACAAAATTTGATTGTCATACCCATTGTTCAGGCATAAAGTCATCAACCGCAATGGCTTTTGAGCGAGCGATCTCTGCTGCGTGAATTATGTCAGATTCTTTTTCAGTTATCAGTCCTTTTTGTAATGCTTCACGCACCATTAACAGCCAATCCTGCTCTGTCAGCTTACCTTGTCGCCGAGCTTCACGCAGTTTAATCTCAATGGGTGCCGCTTGTAAAACGGCCTTAAATGCAACTTCTATTCGACCGCTTGAATCATCCGAACGTTGATCAATATAAATACCGGCAGTCAAGCGCTCGCGTGTTGAATTATCATTCAACAATTTTTTAGCTAATACGCTGATCAAATGCTCATCCGGAGCCGTGCAGGTTCGTCCGGTTGAAAACAATAAACTACGCAGAATGGTTGCCGGCACTCGAGCCGGCAATAATGCCAGCGCTTTCCATAATGCCTCCTCAGCTTGCCATAGACTATATTGGCAGGCCCAGGTTAATAAAGCGCTGTCTTCTTCCTGAGCACCTTGATTTTCAAAATGTTTGAGCACACAGGAGCATAAATACAGATAACTCAAAACATCGCCAAAATATGCCGATATTCTTTCCTTGCGTTTTAACTTCCCACCTAAAATCAATAAGGCAAAGTCAGCCGCAACGGCAAAACTGCTGGTTAGTTTAGCCAATTGCCGGTAGTAGGGCTTAGTCACCTTGTCACCGGGTGTCTTTACAAAATAAGCACGGCTAAACCCAAGCCAGCTGGCACGGCCAAAATTGCAGATAAAAAATTGAACATGTTTGACCCATAATCGATCGAATTCCACAATGGCTTTTTGCTCATCGGCCTCGATCAAGGTTTGCATTTCGGCCAGCACAAATGGATGGCAGCGCACTGCCCCCTGACCAAAAATAATCATGCTGCGAGTCAATATATTAGCACCTTCTACCGTGATACCCACAGGAATAACCTGATACAATCGACCAATATAATTCGATGGCCCCAAACAAATCCCCGATCCGCCTTGAATATCCATACCGTCATTGATAACGCGGCGCATATTTTCTGTCAGATGATATTTAACGATAGCCGAAATAACTGCGGGTCTTTGGCCATCATCTAAGGCGGCGCAGGTAACCTGCCTTGCTGCATCCATTAAATAGGTCAATCCCGCCATCCTGGCCAGAACTTCTTCAATGCCTTCAAATGCGCCAATCGGCAATTTGAATTGGGTTCTGATGCGTGCATAAGCCCCGGTATTTCGGCAAATAAATTTTGCCGCGCCGACACTGAGTGCTGGCAATGAAATCGCCCGCCCTGTCGCCAGACACTGCATCAGCATTTTCCAGCCATTACCAACTTGTTCTCGACCGCCAATAACCCAATCAATGGGAATAAAAACATCTTTTCCCCAGTTCGGGCCATTTTGAAAGGCCGAATCCAATGGATAATGACGCTTGCCAATCGAGACACCGGCGGTATCGGTCGGAATCAATGCCAGTGTAATACCAATGTCTTCAATATTCCCCAACAAATTATCAGGATCATAGAGTTTAAAGGCTAATCCCAGGACAGTTGCCACGGGCCCTAAGGTAATGTAACGTTTTTCCCAATTTAAGCGGATGCCAAGCACTTTTTCCCGGCCTTCATGTGTGCCATAACAAACAACGCCGGTGTCGCGCATCGCCCCGGCATCGCTTCCTGCCTCGGGGCCTGTCAAGGCAAAAGCGGGGATTTCTTCTCCTCGTGCCAGGCGCGGCAAATAATATTGTTTTTGAGACTCGGTTCCATACGCTAACAACAACTTGGCCGGCCCCAATGAATTAGGCACCATCACCGTGACAGCCGCCGTTGTGCAGCGGCTGGCAATTTTCATCACCGCTTGGGAATGGGCAAATTCTGAAAATGCCAACCCGCCATACTGTTTGGGGATAATCATGCCAAAAAACTGATTCTGCTTTACATAATCCCAAACTTCGGTTGGTAAATCGAAGCGGTCATGCGTAATTTCCCAGTCATTCAACATGCCACATAAGATCTCGACCGGCCCGTCAATGAACTTTTTCTCGGCATCAGTCAATCGCGCAATGGGTAAGTCTTGCAGAAGGCTCCAATCGGGTTTCCCGGTAAAAAGTTGAGCATCCCACCAGGTATTCCCAGCCTCCAACGCCTCCCGCTCAGTCTTCGAAACAGGCGGCATTTTTTTGCGCAAAATCAGAAATAATGGTTTGGATAGCAATCGTCGACGCAAACCGGGTATCGCCGTTACCGCCATCATAATAGAGAAAAAAACACCGGTCACACCCCATATTAAGCCTGTCATCGCAGACCTCCTGTTTAATTTTTAAGAGGTTTTCCGGTTTTAAGCAGATGCTCCAATCGGGCCAGGGTTTCTGATTTTTGCAGCAGAGCCAAAAAAGCCTCCAACTCCAGATTCAGAAGTTCCTGTTCACTCAATGGCTGAATAATATCAGTATCGACACCGCTTAAAACTGTCGCCAAATGCAGCCCAATGACGACATCATAGGCCGTCACCTGGCCGGACAAATACAGATTATGCAATGCGATATCGAGTGCCGCCCAGCCACTTTTCCCGGGCAAATAAAATACCGCTGGCTCGGGCGGCTGATACTTTTCTGCCAGCTCAATAGCTCTGGATTTAGCATCGCTCAATAAGCGATCCCTATTCATGGTAATGCCATCCGATTTCGCCAGAAACAGAAAATCCCTCGCCTCCTGAGCCGATTGAGATACCTTGGCCATACCAATTAACTCAAATACCTTGGCAATTGGCGGTATAGGGCCTTGCGCTATTTTGGGATAGCTCATCCAACGCCGCAGCAACTCCTTGCAGCCTCCCCAAGCCGGAACAAGCCCAACACCGACCTCAACCAATCCCATATACAGTTCAGCATGTGCCTGAATGGCATCACAATGCAACAATATCTCGCAGCCACCTCCCAATGCCAAACCCGTTGGAGCACCTACCACAGGAAACGGCGCATATTTAAGCATGCGATAACTATTTTGCCCCAAGTGAATAATCGCCTTGACCGCATCCCAATCCTCAGCCTGAATGGCTGGTGTCAGTAATGTCAGATTTGCGCCTGCAGAAAAATTCTCGGCTTCGTTATAGATCACCATTGCGCGGTATTCATGCGCGACTTTATCAATGCTTTGCTGCAACAAGCCCAGGTTATCGGGATCCAGCGTATTCATTTTGCTGTGCATTTCAAAACACACAATGCCATCGCCGATATCCCACAGACTGGCAGAAGCATTGTGCAATATAGGCGTAGCCTGTATTCTGATGTCTTCAAGCAACAGGACACCGGCAGCATGCTGAAGCGGATGATAACGGCCTTTCGCACCCAAAAAATGCTGTTTACCTTCTTCGACACAATATAACGCGTTGCCATCAGCCAGTAACGCCGGCACTTGCATCTGCTGTTGTTGCAAACGCTCAACAAACCACCGAACTCCCAATCGGTCTAATAATTCAAATGGCCCAAAGCGCCAGTTGTAACCCAACCGCATCGCACGATCAACCGTAGCAATATTATCTGCAATTTCAGGCATCAGACTGGCCGCATAACAAAAGGTATCCGCCCATACCCGCCAGGCATAACGCGAGAGTAGCTGGTCGCTTTCTAAAAAATGCCGTAGATCTTCGGCTTTATGCGTCACATCTTTAATTTTGAATTTTTCTGCGACATGATAATCACCGGTTTTCAAATCGATGACTTGTTTGATTTTTTGTTTTTCAACCGGCTGCAAGCGATAAAACCCGCCTTTGCCTTTTCGGCCGATATAGCCCTTATCGATCATCTTCTGAACAGGCTCTGGAAGCACTGCAATTTGGTACAGTTTGTCATCGGCTGCTAAGGCTTGCTTGAAACCTTTCAAAACATGAGGCATCAAATCCAATCCAATCAGATCCAGCAACCCGAACACCCCTGTCTTAGGAATGCCAAAAAGCGCCATTACCGCATCGGCCTGCTGCACCGGCACATCCATTTGAATAGCTTGTAACACGGCCGTTTGCATCCAGAAAGTACCGATTCGGTTAGCAATAAACCCCGGCGTATCTTTACAAATCACACAGCCTTTCCCTAAACACAAATCGGCAAATTGCGTTACAGCGTCAAATAATTCGGTATCGATTTCAGCAGGAACCACCAACTCCAAAAGACGCATATAGCGTGGTGGATTAAAAAAATGCGTAATCATGAAACGCTTTTTAAATGCCTCAGATTGACCGGCAGTTAAAAGCGCTAAGGGTAAGGTAGAGGTATTGGAAGAAATCAATATTTTCGGCTTACAGATTTCACTCAGTTTACGGTATAAATCCTGTTTAACAGCCAAATCCTCAATCACCGCTTCAATGACCCAGTCAACAGTCGCCACACGCTCCAGATCATCTTCAATATTACCGGGACGAATCAATCGAGCATTGCGTGGATGCATCAATGGCGCCGGCTTTATCTTTAACAACCGGGTTATCGCCGCACGGGCAATTGCATCACGATCAGTCTGCTTCTCATCGACTCTATCCAGCAACTCGACGGCTACGCCGGCATTGGCAATTTGAGCCGCAATCGCACTACCCATCACCCCGGCACCAATAACCGCCACACGTGCTATTTTCATGACACCGCCTCCAGAATAGTGGCAATCCCTTGCCCGCCACCAATACATTGTGTCGCCAGTGCATAGCGTTTTTGTTCACGTTGCAACAGGCTGGCCACTTTACCTGTTATCCTGGCTCCCGTGGCCCCTAATGGATGCCCTAAGGCAATGGCCCCGCCGTCAATATTAAGCGTGTCATTGGCAATCGATAATTCCTTTAAAACCGCCAGGCTCTGTGCTGCAAACGCCTCGTTCAATTCCACCAAATCGATATCCTGCAACGACAACGCCGCTCGCTGCAAAGCCTTTTTTGTCGCCTGCACCGGACCGATGCCCATGATTTCAGGTTCACATGCTGAAACAGCAATGGATTTTATCCGGGCCAGTTTGTTTAATTGATGTCGATCCGCATACGCTTCACTACACACTAAAACGGCGGCAGCCCCATCGGTCAATGGCGAAGCGGTTGCCGCAGTGACGCTGCCGTCCGCCAAAAAAGCCGGTTTCAGTTCCGCCATTGCTTCCAGGCTTGAATCCGGTCGTAAACAGCCATCCGCACTGACCGGCTTACCTTTTTTAGGATAAACAGGCACAATTTCCTCACTAAATCGTCCCTGCTGCACAGCCTGTAACGCTTTTTGCTGACTTAAATAAGCAAACTGTTCCTGCTCGCTGCGGCTGATGTGATATTTACGCGCCAAATTTTCTGCAGTCTCACCCATGCTAATATAAGCTTGTGGAAAACGCTGATACAAGTCAGGATTTGGCAAACTATTGAACCCGCCCATCGGTATCCTGCTCATCGACTCAACACCGGCACAAATAAACACCTCGCCCGCATTCATCTGAATGGCGCCGGCGGCCATATGAATAGCCTGCATTGATGACCCACAAAACCGGTTCACTGTAACGCCGGCGATTTTGATCGGCAGATCGGCTAAATGGACTAAAAGGCGAGCCATATTCAGTCCTTGTTCCGCTTCCGGGAAAGCACAGCCTAAAATTAAATCTTCAATATCTTCCGGATTAACGGCCGATTTTTTGAGCAGCGCCTTAATCACTTGCGCCGTTATGTCATCGGGCCTGACGGCCGCTAATGCGCCTTTGTGGGCTGGTGTAAAAGGTGATCGACTAAATGCCGAAATAACAACATTTTTCATGACAGGGACTCCTGTTCTGCGAAGGGAGATTTCTGGTCGTAAGCTAAGGCCTGAACATCACAGTGCTGCACTAAAAAGGCATCAATCAACGACCAGATATGACCGCTGTTGTCCATCAATATACCATGTCGATCAGCCTTGATCAGATGTATCTGTTTATCGACAGCCCCCAGTTTTTCAAACAATACCGTGCCACCCTCAGGATCCACTACCGGATCCTTATCGGCATAAAGCAATAACGAAGGCGTGATAATCTCTGATGCTTCGTTCTCCAGATCATGCATCAAACGCCTTAATTCATATAAAGCTCTGACAGGAACATGCCGATAATTGATCTGTGGATGTTCAGATTCATTTTCAATAAACGGCTTGACGCCTTCGTATGAAGAAACCCATTGCACAAGCTGATTAGTGTTATGTAACAAAGGCACCAGCATAAATGTGGCGCTGACAAATTTAACTGGCACCGAAACAGCCACAACGGCTTGAATATGTTGTGGACAATCATGTGCAAGCTTCAATCCTAATGCACCACCGGTAGAAAAACCGATTACAACGTTTTTCGCACAATGCGCTTTTAGAATAAGTAAACCCCTTCGCACACTCTTAAGCCACTCCTCATAACTGATATCACGAAGCGCATAAGGTGATGTACCGTGGCCTTTTATGCGAACACCCAACACAGTATAGCCTTGCTGAGATAAATAATGACCATAATCCCGTAACTCGGCTGGACTGGCCAACAAACCATGAATCAGCAAAATACCAATACCATTAGCATTGTTCGGCTGAATTAAAAAAGGCGATGGGTCAACGATTGCCGATTGTTCAATATTGATCGCATCATAGCTTTCAATACTATATTGCGCCTGCTCGCAAGCCAGGCTCATGCACTCGTCTTCAAAACTCCAAGCCGCCAGTTGTTGGTCTTTGATATGAGTGTAATCCCGATCCGCGTCTATGATAATTTTCCATACAACACGCAACGGCGCCACTTCATTGTTATAGACTGCAATCGGATTTTCCAGGCGAATCTGATCAAAATCGTAGTCCGCACATAATTTTGGCAAAAACTGATAGCATTCATCTTGTTCGGTTATCAGTTCTGCCTCTTTCGCTAAACAAATAAATTGTTCAAAACGTCGGCTATGCCCATAAAGCAGATCAGCATAATCCTCAGGATCTAAAAGACTTCGATGTAAATGTATATTTTCTTTTTTCTGCAATCGTTTAATCGCAATATACAGTACCGTATAAAATCGTTTTTTCTCGACAACATATTGTTGTTTAGCAACCCACTCCATTATCAGAACAGATGCCAGATGGCTCAGATTAACCCTGGTATTGGCATAAATCTGTTTCATATACTGGTTACGTGAGCATATCGCATTTCTTGTCATCAAATAACTCAGCAAATGCGCCCACCAGCCGACATGTGCTTTTTTCAGTTCAAAAATATCGTCTGTATTTTTAATTTCCTGGGCGACCTTGTCAGCTACCCAATAGGTCAGCCTGCTCCAATCACAACAAGGATTCATCGACATCCCCATTGAAACATCCATATCCGTATTTTTAAGCAAAAAATTGCTTTCAATCAATAATTCTTCCGACTGCCTGAGACTCATACCGCCCATGAATAAATCAATGCTTTTAATCAACAAGTTTTCAGATGACCGGATTGGATAAAAAGTAATATTTGAGGGAATAATTAATGTAGGCTTCAGCGCTGCAGCCATCAATTCATCTAAATTCTCAAACTTCAACGCTGTTTTCCAGGCATGCAGCTGATCATCCTTACCTTCGGCAAATGCTTTTTTAATCGCGACTTTGGCAATTTCAACGCCTTGTCCCAATATGGCAGCTCCGGTGTGCTGCTTACGTCTCTCTCCTGTGATTCGTGAATAAATACTGTATTCACCTTTTTTATCGATCACTCGGCGATCTTTTACCATGCCGCCTTCAGGAAAAATAATGACTTTGCGGCCGCGTAACACATGGCTGGCTAATATCGGGAATAATCTTGGGTGATTATGAGGAAACACACCGACTTGTCTTAAATAGCGAGACAATACCGTGTCTTCTCTAAAAAATTCGGCAGATGCAATTGCACAACTGTAAGCTCCAGTTTTTTCAAAAATCAAAAACTGGGGAATAAAGGTTTCAAAGCGGGAAAAATGGTTAAACAGAAAAATATCGCCCTGCAGGACTTGTTCGTCGGCATGCAATCTTATGTTGACACTCAGTAGGTTGCGAACAGCGCTGAATAACTTAACAGAACGATGATACAAATCATCATTGATATCCGGCCAGTCATCAGGATAGTCAGATAAAGCCATCAGCAATACTCCTGTCGTGGGGACAAAACGTATGCTGAGCACATAAGCCTGCTTGAATTTTACATCCGTCAGACGAATTCAGGAAAACACCAAATAAGATTTACTGCATAAACATCCGTAATCTGGGCAATTCAACATACGCTTTTTTTCAGGTAATAAATAGGACTCAGATAAATTACTGAAGTTCAAACTCTGCCGATTGACCACAGAGTTGATGTGTTGCATAGGGTTTGCAGTCCAATCAGGTTAAATCCGGCTGACTCTCAGGATGGCTGTTTTTTCGATTCAACATAAGCGACAAATTCTTCCGCTGGCAGCGGTTTTGCAAACAGGTAGCCCTGGCCATGGCCGCAGCCTTCTGCGACCAGAAATTGCTGTTGCCGTTGTGTTTCTATGCCTTCGGCGATGACTTCCAGATGCAGGCTTTTGCCCAGCGCAATGATGGCCTGAACGATCGCCATATCATCAGCATCATTCGGGATTTCTCGCACGAACGACTGGTCGATCTTCAGCTGGTGGATAGGCAGGCGTTTGAGGTAGGACAGCGATGAATAGCCGGTTCCGAAATCATCGATAGAAAGCATGATGCCCTGCCGACGCAATATTTGCAGCAGTTCGATGCTGTCTTCGGGTTCATCCATGATGAAGCCTTCGGTCACTTCGAGTTCGAGCCGCTCGGGTGGCAGTGCACTGGCGTCGAGCGCTTTTTGCAGCTGTTCCAGAATCCGCCGTTTTTTAATCTGGGCACCTGCCACATTGACCGCGATACGGCCGAACTGCAGCCCGGCATCCAGCCATTGCCGAGCCTGAATGCAGGCATGCTCGAGTACCCAGCCACCAATATCGATGATCAGTCCGGTTTCTTCCGCCAGTGGAATAAATTTGCCGGGTGGAATCAGCCCCAGCTCAGGATGCTGCCAGCGTACCAGCACTTCTGCACCGATCAGTTGACCGTTTTGAATATCCATCTGGGGTTGAAAATGCAAGCGCAGTTCATTGCGCGCGACAGCCTTGCGCAGGCTGCTTTCGAGTAGCAGTTGATCCAGCGCCTGGGTAGTGAGCTCAGCACTGTAGAAAGCGAAACCATTTCGCCCCTGAGACTTTGCGACACCTATGGCGGTATCGGCATTGCGCAACAGAGTGATGACATCCTCGCCATCGCGTGGATACAAAGAGATGCCAATGCTCGGCGTGATGTAAATTTCCTGGTCGGCCAGTTCAAACGCTTCGGTGAATCCAAGCAGAATCTTTTCTGCCACCCCGGCGGCATTGGCCGGCAGTTTGATATCATCCAGCATAATAATAAATTCGTCACCACCAATTCGCGCCAGAGCATCGTCCCTGCGCACACAATGCCCAAGCCTTTCGGCTACAGATTTGAGCAACTGGTCGCCCAGTGTATGCCCGAAGCTTTCGTTGATTTGCTTGAAGCGGTCAAGATCGATAAACAATATGCCGATAGTTGTCCGATGGCGAGCAGCCTGCTGCAGGGCGTGGTCGAGCCGGGCATGGAACAGGGGACGGTTGGGCAGCTCGGTGAGCGGGTCGTAATGCATCAAATGGTCGAGCTGCTGCTCGGATTGTTTCAGCTCGCTGAGATCAGACATTACCGCAACATAGTTTGATGGCTGCCCCAGTTCATTGTGAACCGTGCCGACCGTGAGTAGCTGGGGATACAGCTCACCATTTTTGCGGCGGTTCCAGATTTCCCCACGCCAGGCGCCCGTTTCAAGCAGGCTGTCCCACAGAGTCTGATAAAACATTTTGTCATGGCGGCCGGATTGCAACAGGGCGGGGGTTTTACCCAGCGCTTCTGCTTCCGAGTAGCCCGTGATTTCACTAAATGCCGGGTTGACGCTGATGATGCGAGATTGCAGGTCGGTGATAAAAACACCATTGTGAATACTCTCCAGCACGGTGTGTGCCTGACTCATCATATTGGCGGCGTGTATGCGAGCTATCGCCAAACTGGTGATGCGACTGAATTCATCGACCAGATCGAGTTCAACCTGCGTGGGCGAATGCACCATTTCATAGTAAACGGCAAACAATCCCACCAGCTCGTCCGCTTCATTCTTCAAAGGGCTTAACCAACAGGCACGCAAACCTGCATTCCTGAATATCGCCACAATCTCATCTGGCATGGAAGGATGGTTTTCGACATCCTCGATAATTTCTGGTTCAGTCAGAGAATTGACGGTAGCTACGAATTCATTTTCTTTCTTTGCCACCAGGCCATCGATAATGGCATTGAAATCTTGAGGCAGGCTCGGAGCGGCTACTGTGTGCAGTTGCTGGGTGAGCGGGTCGAATAGCCGAATGGAAACCCGCATTTGCGGACGAATTTGTTCCAGCCTGGTGGCTATTTCAAGCAGGATTTCGGCAGTATTGACTCGGCTGGAGAGACGATCAAGCACTGCGATACGGGTCTGTTGCACCTGCTCAGACTTTTTATAAATGCTGATATCCCGCCATGATCCGATCGCTTCCGGTGGCTGCCCAGGGGAAGTGTCCAGCAGGCTCAACTCATCTCGAATCCAGTGTGGTTCACCGGCCTTATCGTAAAAGCGATATTCATGGGTCACTTTATCTTGAGTGAGTAGTGTCTGGGTGGCAGCCATTGCTGCTTTGCGATCATCCGGATGCAAGTGATCGAACCACCAGTTAGGGGCTAGAGCCTGTTGCACCGAATAGCCCAGCAGCCGGGTAATGTTGTCACTGATCCAGTTTGTGATGGCCTTGTCATTCTCCAGCCGTAAGGTATAAAGCACCACTGGACTGGCGTTGAGTAGATGCTTCAGGCGCTGGTTACTGCCTGCCAGTTTTTGTTGCTGTTGCTGCAGCTTATGCAAGTATTGTACTTTTTCCAGCGTCGTTGGCAGTGCATACAGGTAGCTTTTGTGCTTGCTGAGAAAATCGTTCACACCCAGCTTCAGGGCACTGGCTGCAACCGCTTCGCTACCCTGGCCGGATACCAGCACGATGGGAATGTCCAGCCCCCGATCGAGCCTGATGATCTTGGTCAATTCCAGTGCATCCAGGCCCGGCAGGCGATAGTCCAGCAAGACCACGTCAAAAGTTGCCGGCGTATCGGCATCGATTGGTAGCTGAGACAGCGCCTGCTGAGCATCTCTCACTATTGTGAGATGGATATGAGGGGCATAGCGATGCAGGTGACGCTGGGTTAAATCGATGTCTGCCTGGTTGTGTTCGGCATAGAGCACGCGTAGGGGTTGAGACTGGTACTCTTGAGTTGTGCCGAAATGCTGCAGCGCATGATGCAAGGTGGCGGGCAGGCGCTTCAGGTCAGTCTGTTTGTTCAGGTAATCATCGGCACCGGCCTTAAGCGCAGCGATGACGGCGTCTTCATCGCCGGAGCCGGTGAGCACGACTACCGCCAGGGGTAATTGATGATGGCGGATTTCTGACAGCAGTTCCAGCCCATTGCCATCGGGCAATTGCAGATCCAGCAAGACCAGATCATAGTCTTTGACCGTTTGCAGTTTTGACCGCGCGGCGTCCAGGCTGGTTACCTGATCCAGCCTGATATCCAGCGCGTCACGCGATATTGCGCGCTGGGTCAGGTCGGCATCGACCGCATTATCTTCAATATGTAGGATGCGCATCAGCTTATCTCGGTTGTTCATTGAGCAGGCACCAGTAAAGCTCGATCTGCTGGGCAACTTCCATAAATTTATCAAAGTCTACGGGTTTGATGATGTAAGAATTGGCATGCAGGCGATAAGCCGCCTGTATATCCCGATCTTCACTGGATGATGTCATGACAACCACTGGCAAAGCCTGGCTGACCGGGTGTTCGCGCAACTGTCGCAGCACCTCCAGGCCATCCAGCCGGGGTAAATTGATATCCAGCAAAATAACCAGCGGCAGCAGCTCGCCAGCTTCCCAGCGTGGAATCCATGCCAGCGCTTCTTCGCCATCGCGTGCCACTTCGATGGGATTGACCAGATGACCACGCTTGAAGGCGCGCAAGGTCAGATCCACATCCATCGGGTTATCTTCCACCAGCAGGATCGGCCGGTTTCTGAGTTCAGATTTCATTGTGTTAACTCCACATAGAAGGTCGTGCCTGTGCCGGGGGTACTGTCGGCCCATACGCGGCCGCCCATGCGCTGGACGGCTTTGTGAACGATGGCCAGACCAACACCCGTGCCGGGGTAGTCTTCGCTTCGTTGCAGGCGCTGGAAGATCGAGAAGATTCTATCATGAAAGCGCATGTCGAAGCCGATGCCGTTGTCTTTGATGGCGATTATAACAGCTTGGCTCTGTGTGCTGGCCATGATTTCAATCATGGCGGGCTGGCTGGTGGCACTAAATTTAATGGCGTTGTCGATCAGGTTACGCAACACCATCGCCAGACCATCGGGATCGGCGCGCACGCTCAAGCCTTTCAGATCGATCTTCAATTGAACATCGTGGGCGCTTATCTCTTGCTGGCGTTCATTCAATAATTGTTGCACCAGGTTATTCAGATCAACCAATTGATCCTGCAACTGACGCCGTTCCATACGCGAATAAGCCAGCAGATCCTCGATCAGCTGGTTCATTTGCGCCACACCTTGACGCACATTGCCGAGCAGGGTTTGCGCGTCTGCATTCAACTGGTCAGCGTACTCTTCCAGTAACAAGTGACTGTAGCCATCGATACCGCGCAGCGGCGCTTTGAGATCATGGGAAACCGAATAGGTAAAGGTTTCCAGCTCTTTATTGGCGTTGGCCAACTGCTCGGTTCGCTGCTTGACCCGCATTTCCAGTTCATCGCGAGATTGCTGTAATGCAATCTCGGCCCGTTTGCGTAGGCTGATATCCTGAAAAAAAATGCTGATGCCGTCAGCGTTGGGGTAAATGCGGTTTTCAAACCAGCGATCCCAGGGTTCGTAGTATTCCTCAATCTGCACTGCAACCTGCTCGTTGAACGCCTTTTGGTAAGCGTGGTAAAAGGGTTGGCCGACACCTTCCGGGAATTCATCCCAAATGTTTTTACCGATCAATGCTTCGGGCGTGCTACCGAGCATTTCGGCGGCACGCGGATTGAGATACACGTATTGCCAGTCACGATTGAGGGAAACGAAGCCATCGGTCATTTTCTCCATCAATTCACGGTAGCGCGCTTCATTGGTGCGTATGACCTTTTGCGCGGCCTTCATATCGGTAACATCTCGGGCGATTGCAAAAATGCCCTGCACTTCACCGCCGATAACCAGAGGACCCTTGGTGGTCAGGAATTGTCGTGTGCCTAGTGGCGAGACAACTTCTTCTTCATAATTCTCAGTCTGTTTCTGCTGCATGATGCGCTGGTCATCGGCGCGAAAACGTTCGGCTATGTGCTGGGGAAACAGACTCAGGTCATCGCAGCCGATGATGTTTTCGATTCTTCTATTCAGCAATTGCGCCACTGCCTGATTGGCGATCTGGTATTGACCGGTTTTGTCCTTCACGAAGATGGCATCTGAAGAGCCTTGCACCAGTGCTTCAAGCATGCTGTGGACTCTTTCCAGTGCCTGATTCTGCTCAACGGCAGCGGTGATATCCTGTACGGTACCGCGCGATCGTAATGGATTGCCTTGTTCATCGTAGAGGGTTTCGCCTCGCTCCTCGACATACTTTATCCGGTTTTCGCCAAGCTGTAAACGATAGGTAATGACAAATGGCCGATGCTGCGCCACCGAATCGCTGAAGGCCTGATTGGCGTGTTCGCGGTCATCAGGATGTATGCTGTTGAGAAAGGTCTGGTAGGAAGCCGCAAACTTGTCGGGATCTATCTCGAATATACGAAACACTTCTTCCGACCATAGCAACTCATCGGTGAGCAAGTTCAGCTCCCAGTTGCCGATATGAGCCAGTCGCTGGGCCTCGGTGAGGCGGGTCTGGCTTTCTGTCAATCGCTGGCGATCCAGAAACTGCTGAGTGATATCCCGGATGACGGCGACGTATTGATCGCTGCTGGCAAGCCGGGTCAACCGGCTTTCGAATTGACGCGATTCGCCGTTGATTGTCAGCTCGTATTCATAGCTCTGCATCTGGTCGGTTTGCCTGGCCCGTTCCAGGTTGGTTTCAAATGCCTCGGCCACATCGGGTGGCACAACATCCTGCATTCGTTTGCCGAGAAAGGATTCAGGGGGGACATACAGGTCGTCGCTGCGTCGAGCGCGGTATTCGAGGATGGTGCTATCTGGTTTCATCAGAAAAAACAGATCGGGCAGAGATTCAAAAACCGATTCCAGAACCATTTCGCGCTGCTTGACCTCGGCGAGGGCTTGTCGCAGGTTGGCACTGCGTTGTTCCAGCTGTTTCTGCAACTGGCGGTTCCACAGCAGTATGACCAGATAGCCGAGCAGAATAATGATCAGTGCAGGGACTAGCCACGGCAACAGGCGGGTGATATATCCCGGGCGACTCAATCGGCTGATCTGGTCGAATTGCTGTGGCATCCAGCGCCGAAAGATGGTGAGTTTCTGATCGGCCGGGATGGCGGCCAAAGCCTTGTTCAGCAACCCGGCCAATTGTGGCCAGTCTTTGCGTACGCCAAAGCGCTGGCCATTGGTATCCATGTCGAAGGCTGCATTGACCTTGAGATTGAAGATGCCGTTGTGGGTGGCCAGAAAGCTGTTTACCCCCAGCACACCCACATAGGCATCGGCCTTGCCAGTGGCCACTTCCTGCAAGCCTCGCAGCGGCGAACTGACAAAGCGTGGTTTCAACTGCGGAAACTGTTGCAGCAATTGCTTGCTGGATGAATAACCTTCGACCAGGGTCAGACGCATATTCTGCAACTGCGAAACGGAGCGCAACGGGGGCGTCTCTTTGCGGGTCATGATGACCAGCGGGGTCGGCAGGTAAATATCAGAAAATTCGATAAACGCTTCGCGTTCAGGCAAGCGCACCACAGTGGCCACGGCGTCAAGGCGATGTTCGCGTAATGCCTGCATCAATTGGGTCCAGGAAAGATTGGACACAATTTCAAATCGGATACCGAGAAGACGCTCGATAACCGGTAGAAAATCAGCCACTACACCTTGCAGTTGTCCCTGTTGATCGACAAAGGAATAAGGGGCATAACCGGCGTCAATACCGATTCGAACCCGTGGGTGATCTTTCAGCCAGGCTTGCTCGCTGCTGCTGAGTGTAAGATTGCCGGCACACGAAATGCCTGTCCAAAACAGTAACAGGGCCAGCAACGCAATATGCAAGCCAGTTGAAAATTTAAAACGGTACATCCTGGTTATATTTATCCTTCGCAAAAGCGATCGGGATAGCACTGGGTTAGCATCGATTAACCAACATCGGCAGCTCTCTCGTTATGGTGCTGTTGATGGACGCTAACAGATTAATCTTAATGACTGGATTAATTACCTGAATCAGTGACTTTAAAATCATCAGAGATATTCCCGTTTTTAATTGTAACTACTCAGCGTAAATTCTTCTGTGGGCATAGGCTGTTGATTTATCAGG